>NZ_QUGD01000005.1:0-150403 GCF_003478795.1 Clostridium sp. AF21-20LB
TTCGCTTGGCTAATTTTAACCGTTATTACTGTTGTTTTGGTTTTGTTCTGAATGTTCTCTTGAACTTCAAGGCTTAACCAAAAGCCTTTGTTCTTAGAATTTTCAGGGTTTTACATACTGTTCAGTTTTCAAGGTTCTTTGTTGTTGTCTCAGCGTCAACTTTTATAGTTTATCAAAAGTTTTTGCTTTTGTCAACATTTTTTTATTTTTTTTACAAATCCACGTTTTTTTTGAAATTTTTTCTGAGCTTATCAAGAATCTTCAAATCATTTCTTTCGTTTCGTGTTTTGTTTTTGTCCTTGTCTCAAGGACGTATGTTATGATACCAGAGCATTCCCAGAAAGTCAAGCATTTTTCTAAATTTGCTATTTTATATATTTTTTTGTGATTTTTAAGAATATTCTGGCATCATTTAAACAGAGCTTTTTCTATATTGCTGCTCTTTCTTCTACAATTTTATCTTCTCATCAGCAACCGGAACTGTTCTGACAGGTTCTGCAATCGCGTGCTGTCTGGTTCTATTGATTTTCATTGCTTTCCCGGGTTTTCTTAGCAATGTGTTCCTTCTTTCCCATCCGTTCCGCTATCTTTCTGGCACTCTCGGTCACTGCCAGACCGCCTTCACTTGTCTCGCGTAAAGCAGCCGGAAGCGCATTGCCGATCCGACGCATGGAATCTATGACCTCGTCTGCCGGGATTGCACTCTTGATTCCCGCCATTGCCATCTGCGCACTGACCGCCGCATTGACGGCGCCGGCGGAATTCCGCTTGATACACGGAACTTCAACTAGACCACAGACCGGATCACAGGTCAATCCCAACATATTTTTGAGGGCAAATGCCGCTGCATTCGCGATACACTCCGCGTCGCCCCCCTGCAGATATGCCAGCCCCCCTGCTGCCATCGCACTCGCCGAACCAATCTCCGCCTGACATCCACCCGATGCACCGGCGATGCTCGCATTTTCTGCAATAACCGCACCGATTCCTGCACTGACAAAGAGCGCCTCGACCATCCGGTTCTCCGTTTCCTTACAATATTCCTCATACGACAAAAACACCGCCGGAATCACCCCGCATGCGCCCGCCGTCGGAGCCGCCACGATTCGTTTCATACAGGCGTTGGACTCTCCCATTTTCACCGCTTTTTCCATCACAAGCCCCATGTATCCGCCCGCCAGGCTGCGACCGGAGGCATTGTATGCGTGCAGTTTTTCTCCGTCGCCGCCAGCCATTCCACTCGCCGAGACAATCGAGCCATCGTATCCCTGATCTGCCTGGCGCATCGCCTGATACATCTGCCGCATTGTTTCAAACGATTCTTCCACCGTCACCTGGCGTTCCTGCACATCCGCCAGAAGAACCACCTTCCAAAGCGGAATCTGATATTCGTTCGCTAAGCGGATCAGATCATTCACTGAATGATATAACATTTCCATTTTCCCGTTCCATTCCTTTTCTTATATGAACTCTTCCTATCGAAGACTTAAATACGTTACCTTCCTGATGCCCTCCTGGCGGCGCAGCCACACAAGCCCTTCTTCCGGAATCTCTTGATCACACTCAATAACCATCACTGCCATGCCGCCGCGCGCCGCACGGTAGAGCTGCATCGTCGCAATGTTGATCGATTTGTGCGCCAGCATCGCCGTCACATCCGCCACATGTCCCGGCTGATCGTCATTGTGGACAACCAAGGTTGGATAACTGCCGGAAAAATTGGCATCGATCCCATCAACCTTCGCAATATTAATCCGTGAGCCACCCAGGGATTCACCTACTACCGTCAGGCTGCGCCCAGAAACGCCCTCAAGCTCCAGTTCCGCCGAATTTGGATGCGCCTCTTTTAAATTGGCTTCATCAAAGGAAAACTCAATCCCCTTCTCCTCTGCCAGGTGGAAGCTGTCCGGAATCCGCATGTCATCCGGCGCCATCCCTAAAAGTCCCGCAATCAGTGCTTTCTGGGTTCCGTGTCCGGTTCCCGTTGCCAGAAATGAGCCATACAGACCAATCCTTGCCCGCTTAACCGGTTCCCCAAGAAGCTTCTGCGCCACAAATCCAATCCGAACCGCGCCCGCTGTGTGGGAACTGGACGGTCCGACCATCACCGGACCTACTATATCAAATAGATTCATATTTCTTTCCTTTTCTCTCGTTTACTTCGCCAGATAGCCGCCATCCACCGGGATTACCGCTCCCGTTATATATTCTGCCGCGTCACTCGCTAAAAACACGGTAATTCCTGCCAGATCCTCCGCCTTTCCCCAGCGGTGCATCGGGATCCGCGCCGTTACCTCTTCATACTGACCCGGATTTTTGGCTTTCATATCCGATGTGAGCTTTGTCTCCATATAACCAGGTGCGATCGCATTGACGGTCACACCACGCGACGACCATTCATTAGAGCAGGCTTTCGTGAGCTGCGCCACGCCACCCTTACTTGCCGCGTATGCCGGTATCATCACACTTCCGAAAAAGGATGTCATCGATGCCACATTAATAATTCTGCCGTATCCACGCTGCAGCATATCCCGCGCCGCCAGCTGAGACATCTGGAACATAGCACCTAAATTTACTCGCAGAACCCGATTCCACTCTTCCATCGGAAAATCTTCTGCCACGCACCGGTGCTGAACTCCCGCACAGTTTACCAATATATCCGCCTGACCGTCAAGGCTTTCCACCAGGTGCTTATAGATATCCGGAACCTCCTCTTCTCTTACCAGATCTCCCACTATTCCGTGAACCACCGCCCCGGTTATCCGTGCAAGCGCATCTGCGCTCTCCCGCACCTTCTCACTTGTTCCCAAAATGGCAACCTCCGCCCCCGCTCTGCACAGTCCCTCTGCCATGCCATAGCCGAGCCCTCTGGTCCCGCCCGTGACGATCGCTTTTTTCCCTTTTAAGCTAAATAAATCCATAAAATCGCGCATCTTTCATTTCCCCTTTCAAAAGCCCCCATCTGTAAACAGTCCCTCTGCTGCTGATCGCGAACTATCGATATATTTGTTTTCTATTTTCCATATATAAAAGCTGCCGCGAAACAAGAATTTCATCCTTTTCACAGCAGCTTTTTTACTTTTATTCAATGCACTTTCTTCCGCTGCCTGACTGGCTGCATCGAGCGATCCGCTTATGCCAGCTTTTCGCCGGTCAGCATCTCATAGCTCTGAAGATATTTTTCAATGGTCTTGTCTACGATCTCCTGCGGGAGTGTCCAGTCATTGCCCGGATGAGCGGTCAGCCAATCGCGTGCAAACTGCTTGTCGAAAGACGGCTGAGAATGTCCTGCCTCGTAGCCCTGTGCCGGCCAAAAACGGGAGCTGTCCGGAGTCAGCATCTCGTCACCAAGAACGATGTTGCCACTCTCATCCAGACCAAACTCAAACTTGGTATCTGCGATGATAATACCTTTTTCCAGTGCGTACTCCGCACATTTTTTGTAAAGTGCAATCGTGTATTCACGCAGCTTATCTGCATACTCTTTTCCCTTGCCCGGGAAGTATTTTTCCAGATGATCTACGCTCTGCTCGTAGGAGATGTTTTCATCATGATCGCCAATCTCTGCCTTAGTGGACGGTGTGTAGATCGGCTCTGGCAATTTGTCAGACTCTTTTAAGCCTTCCGGCAATTCAATCCCACAAACTTTTCCGGTCTTCTGGTAACTTGCCCAACCGCTTCCTGTGATATAACCGCGGACGATGCACTCAATCGGAAGCATCTCAAGCTTACGGCACATCATGCTCTTTCCTTCGAATTTCTCCTGCTGGAAGAATTCCGGCATATCTTTTACATCTACAGAAATCATGTGATTCGGGATAATATCTTTCGTAAGGTCAAACCAGAACTTGGACATCTGTGTCAGTACCTTGCCTTTGTTTGTCACTTCATTATGTAAGATAACATCAAAGCAACTGATACGATCCGTTGCAACCATAATCAGACTGTCTCCATTGTCATAGATTTCACGGACTTTTCCTTCTTTAATCGGTTTCATCTCCTGCATTTTTCGCACCTCATTCTTAAATTTTATGGTGGAATCCAGAGCCCCCCTATATCACAAATGTACAGCTCTGTATCCTTCTATCTGATAAATTACCACTTATCCGCCCTTATTGTCAAGACTCGCCTCCCCGTTTCCCCCTTAAATCCCAACAATTCAGCATTTTACCCTGTAAAAGGCAGTTTGGCATGAATTTTTCTACGCCGTTTTCTTCCAAAATGGAATAGTAAAAATGCAGCGTTATCTGCCGTTCTTCCCTGCTTAAAGAAGAGTTGGCAGATGACACCGCATTTTATCAATTTACCATTTATTATGTATATGCTCGGATTCTCAGCCCGACACACTCTTACTTATTTCAGAGCTGCAAATCCACGCTCCAGATCCTCGATGATATCGTCGATATGCTCGGTACCGATGGACAGACGGATGGTGTTCTGCTTAATGCCCTGATCTGCCAGCTCCTCGTCAGTCAGCTGGGAGTGGGTTGTTGTTGCTGGATGGATAACCAGGCTCTTTACATCTGCTACGTTTGCTAACAGGGAGAAGAGCTGCAGGTTGTCGATGAACTTATGAGCTTCTGCCTGTCCGCCCTTGATCTCAAAGGTGAATATAGAAGCGCCGCCGTTCGGGAAATATTTCTCATACAGTGCATGATCCGGATGATTCGGCAGAGACGGATGATTAACGTGCTCTACTAACGGATGTTTTGACAGGTACTCAACAACCTTCTTGGTATTTTCTACATGACGGTCGATACGCAGAGACAGTGTCTCAGTTCCCTGAAGAAGCAGGAATGCGTTGAACGGGGAAATCGTAGCGCCCATATCACGCAGAAGGATAGCGCGGATGTAGGTGACGAATGCTGCCGGACCTGCTGCCTCTACGAAAGATACGCCGTGATAGCTCGGATTCGGATCTGCGATTGCCGGATATTTGCCGCTTGCTTTCCAGTCAAATTTACCGGAATCTACGATGATGCCGCCCAGAGTGGTTCCGTGTCCGCCGATGAACTTGGTAGCGGAATGTACGACAATATCTGCGCCATGCTCGATCGGGCGAATCAGGTACGGTGTGCCAAATGTATTGTCAATGACTAACGGAAGTCCGTGTTTGTGTGCAATTTCAGCAATCGCATCGATGTCCGGAATATCACTATTCGGATTTCCGAGAGTCTCCAGATAGATAGCACGGGTATTTTCCTGAATTGCACCTTCTACCGCTTCCAGATTATGAGCATCTGCGAAAGTTGTAGATACACCGAAATGGGAAAGTGTATGCTCTAAAAGGTTATAGCTGCCTCCGTAGATGGTCTTCTGTGCTACGATGTGACCGCCGTCTGCTGCCAGTGCCTCGATTGTATATGTAATAGCAGCTGCGCCGGATGCGGTTGCCAGTGCTGCAACGCCGCCCTCCAGTGCTGCGATTCTCTTCTCAAATACATCCTGTGTGGAGTTGGTCAGACGTCCGTAAATGTTACCGGCATCTGCCAGACCAAAACGTGCTGCCGCATGAGCGGAATTTTTAAATACATAAGAAGTGGTCTGATAAATCGGAACGGCTCTGGAATCGGTTGCCGGATCCGGCTGCTCCTGACCTACGTGTAACTGAAGAGTCTCAAATCTATAGTTTCCCATCTCAAAATACCTCTCTTTCTTTTTCTGAAAGTTTATTTCCTAGTATGTAAATTCGTTTTTATTTTATATTCATTTTTTTATTTGAGCAAGCGTTTTTCCATTTATTTTCAAGCTTTCTATAAAATAATTGCTTTTCCGCATTATTATATTTGCTTATGCAAATGTATATTTGGCTTTTTGGGCAAATAAAAAGCCGGACCGCTTAATCTTCTTTAAGCTCCCGGGCAAATGGCTTGCATCTTAAATCGTTGTCATCTCTTGAACGGCAGATATGCAAATTTACCTGACCATATAAAATGCCCGGGAATTACACATTCGACAACAACACATCAGATTTCCATTCCATACAATATTCTGTCTTGCCATTGTATCTGCCTCCTTTTCATTTTCATGTTCTTTCCGAACTCGATGGCTTAATGATACTCTTATAAACCAACTTTTTCAATAGGTATTAGGAAAAAACTTTTTTTCTTTGTTTTCCACGCTTTTCTCCTTGAAAGTCCTATTACCTTGCGTTATAATTGGTTAATAGTAAGGAGGTTACCGAATGATATCAACAAAAGGAAGATACGCCCTGCGCGTTATGATCGATCTGGCGGAACAAAATTCTGCTGGATATATACCACTGAATGAAATTGCCACCCGTCAGCAGATTTCTGAAAAGTATCTGGAAATCATCTTGAAGGTTCTGGTCAAAAATAAATTACTGGAAGGACAGCGCGGCAAAGGCGGCGGTTACCGTCTGACCCGTCCGATTAATGAATATACCGCCGGAGAGATTCTGGAACTGACCGAAGGCTCTCTCTCTTCCGTTGCCTGCCTTGCACCGGATGCGCCGCCGTGCGAACGTCAGACAAGCTGCGTGACCCTGCCGATGTGGAAACGCTTTGATCAGGTTGTACACAATTTCTTCTATAATATTACTTTAGAAGATCTGGTAAAAGAAAGTCAGTCTTTGCCGAAAAGTACGAATTAGCATTTATAAATGAACGAAGGCATTCCATTTTGACCGAATGCCTTTTTATATATAGATTTTTCTATTTATTTCAGTATTGAAGCATCTCAAATGTTATTTTTTGATGCCTTTCCGCTCTTTTGCCCGCTCGAGCAGTTTCCCCGCCTCTTCCAGCGCTCCCGGAAGATACGCTTCCGTCCACTCTTTTCCGGCTTTTTCCTGCTTCTTGATTGCATCCCAATCCGTGACCGGTTCTCCCTGTTCGGACAGCATCGACTTACCAAACACGTGCGGATGGCGGCGGATCATTTTTTCACTGGCGCCATCCATGACCTCCCGTATCGTAAACAGTCCTTCTTCCTCCGCGATCTGCGCGTGAAGAAGAATCTGCAGCATTAAATCCCCCAGTTCTTCTTTCAGGTTCTCCGCATCGCCGGTCGCCTCCCAGATATTGATACCGCCAATCACCTCTGCCGCTTCTTCAATGCAGTACGGTTTCAGCGATGTATGCGTCTGCGCCCGATCCCACGGACAGCCGTCCTCGGCACGGAGATGGCGGACTACCTCGCAGAAGCGCATGAACGATGCGGCGCGGTCATTTTCTTTTTTTATCTCATTTGATTCTCGTTTCATTCTCTCTATCCATTTTCTTGTCTGCTTTTATTTCTGAGCTTGTTTATATGCCTATTTTGTAGCTGTTCAGTACCTTCACAGCCACAAGCAAAAATCCATTAAAAATTGCCTACGGCAATGGGATTTTTGCCTGCTGACCCATATTTTCGTACGGTCAGCGCAGTAAATGCGCTGACCTACTGAACAGTTACCCCATTTTTTTATTATATTCCAAATTTTGCTTTCTGTCAGCCGTAAAATAAATTTGGAATTGACAGTCTGATATTTTTCATTTACAATATAATTATAACAAAACAGATTCTTTTATTTATCGGGACTCCTGCCCGGATGCTCCCTTCGTAAATAAGAGCCATGAATCTTACAGGATACGTGGGTCTTTTTTTATTGCACATGATTCCGATACAGCTACCATACCGGACTGCTTTCAATCTTTTTTGATTTGGAAATTATCCAGTAAATAAGCGCTCGGATCATCCAGATAGAAAATCCCCTGTCAATTTCTGCACAATGCAGTATACCTGGAGGATTGATACCATGACTTTTTATGAAACTTTAGATTCAATTATGAAACAGGATTTTGGCGGTCGCGGACTTTTAGCATCTCTGCCTGCTTCCCCACTTGCGGCTGTGTCTGCTTCTCTCGCCCATGCGAAAAGAGCCGTTCTTCTGACCGGTTTCCCGGTTCGAATGCCAGACGGTTCTATTACCGGCGAGACGGATGGACCTTCCGGAACTGCCAACCTCGCAGCAGCGCTGACGGCAGCTGGCTGCGGCGTGTCAGTCGTAACCGACTGGTCTTCTTATCCGCATCTGGAAGCGGCTCTCCGCTTCCGCGCTCCGCAGGCAACCTTGATCCGTCTGCCGGAACAGAATACGGATAACTTTATCCGCACCTTTATCCGTGATGCAAAACCGACCCATCTGATCAGCCTGGAGCGCCCAGGTAAAGCTGAAAACGGACATTATCACAGCATGCGCGGTGAACAGCTCGACGACATGATCACGGATTCGGCTCTTTTCCTGTCTGCTGCCAGAGAAGCTGGTGCCACGGTCATTTCCATCGGAGATGGCGGCAACGAGATGGGAATGGGGACCTTCCGCCGTGAAATTCTCGCAGGTGTTCCACACGGCGAACTTATCTGCACCGCAGAAGCAGCAGACCTGACGCTGGCAAGCGGCGTTTCCAACTGGTGGGGCTGGGGCATTGCCTCCCTGCTCTCCCTGGAATTGGGACGGAATCTTCTCCCCTCTGACCGCACCGAGACAGAATTGCTCCGCCGGGTTGTGGCAGCAGGCGGTGTGGATGGGTGCACGAAAAAAGCGGAACTGACCGTTGATGCACTCCCTCTGGAGACGCATCTGAGGATTTTGCAGTCTGTCCGCAAATTGACCGATGAAACACTTAAAAAGCAGACAGCAAAGAGAGAAACTCCTTATTTTTACAGAGAGCGGAAGGTAATGGCAGCTGTTTAGGGACTTTTGGGTTTTTATTTGTTTTCATTTTGAATAAAGAATGTGCCTTGGCACATTCTCGCGCCGAGCGCGGTCGCTTGCGATATCTTTCTTCTTCGCGTGAGTGCGCATCCCGCGGAGCGTTCTTTGTCATAGAACGAAGTTTCCTATGTTTAAAAAAGACCCGCCTATGTATTTCACTACATAAGCAGGTCTTTTTTTGAATGATTGTTTAATGCTCGCTTTTTACGCTTACAATTCACTTCTATCGTAACTGTTCAGTACCTTCACAGTCACGCGCAGACCTACTGAACAGTTACCTTTTATCTTCTTTTTATTTGCTCTTACTTTTCTTCCGCAATCTGATATGCCTGGGTCACATTTTTCGTGATCGCTTCCGTTTTCCGATCAGCCGCCACAACCACATGACTCAATGCAAGTAATGCCAAAACGTTCGGAATAACCATCAGCGCGTTGAAGAAATCTGCCAGAGCCCATACTAAATTTACCTTTAACATAGAACCAATGACAATACAAATCACTACGATGAAGGAATAAACCTTTGCCGCCCCCTCGCCGAACAGATATTTCGCATTCGTCAGGCCAAAGAAATGCCATCCCAGAATCGTCGAAAATGCGAAGAACAGCAGGCAGATCGCAATAAAAATAGAACCAAAGTTTCCAAAACTCTGCATGAATGCCGCCTGCGTCAGCGCTGTACCATCCTTGCCGGAGCTCATCGCATCCGTTGTCAGGACTGCAAATACGGTCAGATTTAAAATAACAAATGTATCAATAAAGACACTGATCATCGCACAAAGCCCCTGATGATGCGGGCTTTCTGCTTTCGCACGTGCGTGAGCATGCGGTGTGGAACCCATACCTGCCTCATTGGAGAAAAGTCCTCTCGCTACACCAAAACGGATTGCTTCGCGGACGGTGATACCAGCACCAGCGCCCATTACCGCTTTCGGATCAAACGCGCCCTTGATGATCATCATAAATGCTGTCGGCACGTGATTGATATGAAGACCAATCAGAATCAGGCTTCCTACAATGTAAACGCCTGCCATAACTGGCACAACCTTCTCTACCACAGCTGCCAGACGTTTGGTTCCACCAATGAAAATGAATCCTGCCAGTACTGCCAGCACAAGACCGATCGTGATCGGCGGAATATTGATTCCATATACCTGAAATACCTCTGTAAACGCAGCACCGATCGAGTTGGACTGTACCATATTGCCCATAAACCCAAGTGCTAAAACAATAAAGATAGCAAACAGAGTGGATAATACCTTTCCAAAATTACCTTTAAATGCCGCCTTGATGTAGTAGACAGGTCCGCCTGTCACCTCACCATTTACCTCTGTCTTGTAGGTCTGTGCCAGAACCGCCTCGGAGTAGATGGTCGCCATTCCGAAGAACGCGCTCAGCCACATCCAGAAGATTGCCCCCGGACCGCCGCCAAACAGCGCTGTCGCCGCACCTGCCAGGTTACCAGTACCAACCTGTGCTGCGATCGCCGTCATGATCGACTGAAACGGGCTCATTTCCCCTTTTTCATGTTTTTCTCCGTTCAGGCTGAAATGTCCAAACACATGCTTGCAGCCCTCTCCAAATTTTCTTACCTGAATGAATTTGAGACGAATCGTGTAATAGATGCCCGTTCCACACAGCAGAATCAGCAGAAGAAAACTCCACAGAAAATCATTGCCTTTGTTTACCAGTGTCAAAATCGTGTCCATTTTTTATCCTCCTCTATGTTTTCGTTACGATTCCGGCTCTTTTGTAAATCCGGGATCGAGTAATAAAATAAGAGCTGATACAAATCAGCTCTCCAAAGAGTAGAACATATGCATACAATAGAACTCATCCCCTGGTTCCATTGTGATTGGTTGTATGCCCTGTCCTTTTGCCTGAGAGATCAACGAATACCATGGACGTGCATCCGTCTTACACCTTCGGCGCTCCTTCTTGGAGACTCTCCAGAGTGTCCCTGCCTGACTGACCTTCGATCACTCGTCAGGACGGTTCAGTAAACAGGAACGAACTTATGTGAGGTATGCTATCACATTTCTTCTGCTTTTTCAACTGATTTTTATAAATTATACGAAAATCCTCAAAATATTACGGTTCGCGACACGTTTTCCCCCTTTTCATTAAACTGCTCATACTTTTCCCCAATCAAAAGAGAATCCATCTGCGGGTATGCACCATCTTTTAAAATATACGATGGAATTTCCCCTTCTGGCTGCCATCCCGGCTTTTTCCCTCCCCATTCTTCCCGGTTTTGAGCTGCCCCTGCCTCCGTCACTTTCCTCCATGCCGATTCTGCTGCCTGACCACGCTTTCCCTGCTTTGTCAGAGGAATCACTTTAAAATGATATACACCCGCAGTCTGCATCAACGGTACAAAATCGTACTGTTCAGCACTCGTCCGATGCGGATGTCCGACACGCTTCGCATCCCGGTAAAGCATCACCAAATATGCCGAAGCCCCCGGCGCTTTCTTCCACCTGCCAATTCCTCTTTCCGCCCAGCCTGCTGCATCCACCGTTCCTATTATCTCTCCGGCATCCTGTAATTCGATCGTCAAAAGCAACGTAGTGCCATTATCTTTCCGAACTGCCTTGCTGCATACCGCGCCAAGCCCTGAAAACTGGATGTCCTCCTGGCGAAGGACGGAAAAAGAATCATCTGCGTCGGATTCCAGTTCTATTTCGTATAGAATTTCCGGAGCAGGTTCTTCTGCATGGATTTCTTCTATCTTTCGTTCTTCTAAAGAAACTTCTTTAGTACCTATATTTTCAGAGTCGGCTTGTATGCTCCCTTTATATTGTTCATTTTCTTTTTTTTCCACCTCTGCCCCATCCATCGCCGGTCCGCTTGCCGAATCACCGGAGATTCGTTCCACACCAGTGACGCTATATGCCCTGTCCCGGCTTTCTGCCTCCAAAACAGGCATTCCCATTTCATCAAACTCTTCTGCTGCCAGCCGAATCCTGACCTGATTGATGGATGCCGCGGCAGCGGGAAAACATCCCGCAGCCGCCAAGCTCAGTACGGCTGCTCCGAAGAGCAGCCCTTTCGCCATCTGATCCATAAAATCCCTCCTCTCCCACTTTATGTACTCTCGAAATCTTTCTGTGCTTGATTTTGTGAAATGTTTTTTGTTAGCCGCAAAAGCAAGTGCAGAAAAGACTCCGAGAGTACATCTTTCTTCTGTTCATTTTTCTCTTATTTTTTTACTCCTCCTTGCCCTTATCATTCCTCTCCATATTCTTTTTTATATTTTCCTCCTTTCTTCGCCGCTCTGCGAGCGCCAGTCCTGTCCCAACGCTCATACATATCAGTCCAATCACCAGTTTCCACTTCCAAATCAGTGAAATCACTTCATTCAGACGTTCTTTTTCGTCCTCAATCTGATAAGCGCCTTCCACTCCCCAGGTGGCTGATTCTCCATATCCCATCCTCGGAAGCGGCTTCATCTGTCTGCTGTCGAGAACAATTTTCCCCTCTCCACAGATCGACTCTGGCACGTGAACTGTTAAATAGCCCTCTTTCAGCTCTTCTATCACTTTCTTTGGATATTCCGGCTGACCATGTCCCGGTCGCCCTGGCTTCTCCGGCTTCAAACGGTCATACATCCGCACAACCGTCACCGTTCCGTCCTCTGAAACCGTAAATGAAACTGGTTCGGCTTTTTCGTAGCCCTCCGGCGCTTCCAGCTCTTCCAGAATATAGCGGCAGCCCTCCTTTAAAATGCCCTGTATACATTTCTCCTTTTCTTCAGAAATCCATTCCAATATTACCTTTCCAGTCTCATCAGAAATCCTCAGGAGGGCACCTTTTATAAATTCGCTATCTCCTTTCTGCTCCCTCCATTTCCGCTTCTCCACCTGCACTTCCGTCGGTCTGTCATACATCTTCACCTGATCGACTCGACCGTCCAGTGATACCGTAAATGTCACTTTTTCTGCTTTCCAGTACCCATCCGGCGCTATTTTTTCTACCAGCACATAGTTTTTTCCAGCGTTTAACTTTCCTTTTATCACATGGGCGCCCCGATCAGATACCCACGAATCAACCAAGGTTCCGCCTTCCTTCTCCTCCCAGAGTTCCATCCGCGCCCCCGGCAGTTCCTTTTCTCCCGTCACACTGTATTTTGTGATTTCCACGTGCGTCGGCTTGTCCTGCATGGAAATCCGCTCGACCGTTCCATCCTCGGAAACAGTAAACGGAATCTCTTCCGCATACGCAAATCCATCCGGCGCTCCCGTCTCGCGCATTATATAACTCTTTCCCGGTGTCAACGTTCCAATTATCTCATGAGGATGATCCGCAGAAATCCATGATTCGATTACATTTCCAGACTGATCCAGAATCTCTATCTGAGCACCCGGAAGCTCCGTTCCGCCCAGATCTGTCTTTGAAAAGACCAGCTTTGTCGGGGAATCTATCATTCCAATTCCGTCTATCTGTGCATCATTCCCCAGAGAAAAAATCATCTGATTCGACTCCACCTCTTCCGTTTTTCCACCGTCCAGTTCCAGCAGTTCAACCAGGCGGTATCTATTCCCACGTTTGAGCACTTCGCGCACCGACCGATCATTCTGATGAAATTCCCAGAGCACTGTATTTCCCTGCCGAGAGGTCCGTCCCGTGCTTCCTGTACTCTTCCACTCGATCGGCAGTCCATCCGGAGTCTGTGCCGGAACTTGTGCCCGAACCTCATAGTTTGTTCCCCACGGCATTCCTGTCAAAACAACCGATTCGCCACAAGAAAGCGTCAGGCTTCCTCCACTTCGCAGCGTTCCCGATTTAGAACCTGTGTACGAAATCAAGCCTGGAAGCTCTTTTCCCTCCGCATTCTTTAAGTATAACGTATATGTTATATCTACCTGCCTTAACAACGCCGCAGCAGTTCCCGTCACCCGCCCGGCGATAGCAATTGCGCCCGGAGATAGAATTGGATGGAAGGATTCATAGCTTTTGCCCGTTTTTCCCCATATCGTTGCCGTTACCGTCATACCAGAATGATTTTCCTGTCCGTTTTCATTTATATGCTCTCCAACCAGAACAGCCACCCGCAAAATGCCTCCTGATCCGGCTGCCACATTCTCTATATTCCAATACCAGGATTCACCTATTTGTTCCGCTCCGCCCATCGAAGCCGCTGTCATTAGTTCACACCCAGCTGGAATTTCCAGTCCAATCTTCATATTTTCTTTTTTATCTGACTGGTTCCGATATGTAATTTCATATACAATTACACTTCCCGGCAGCACCGCTGCTCCGTCTTTTCCAATCGGGGAAACGGCGCGGATGCCACATGGGTCGCTGTATTCCGGATTTCGTATTTCATGGATATATCCCAGGCCATCTCTGTTTTCCGGGATCCAGCTTTCCACTTCCCTGCCATCTGTCTCTTTCTGATGATATTCTTCCAGACGATACCTCGTTCCTTTTAATGTTCGAAGCGTCAGCGGATAATGTCCGTTCTCATCCCAATTCAGGCGGAATGTATTTTTTCCTATCGTCCGGCGGCTGCCGTCACTGAACTCAATGATCTCCCGCAGTTCGAAACGATGTCCTTCCGCCACCCCCTCTTTTTCACATTTTTCTCGCTCCAGATAAGGCACAGAAGCTTCCATCAGTGAAGAAAGTACAAATTCTTCCCCACTGTCCAAATCCCACAGTGTTCTCACCAGACGAAGTGCTTTTCTTCCCTGCACCCGCAGAGACGTTATGCTGTCAAATAAACCGTCTGCTGTCTCTGTCTCCAGCGCATTTGCACCATCTCTGGCTGCATTAATCCCCCTGCCTGTATCTGACACCGTGAAAATCATCGGTTTCTGCACAGTGTATCCATCCGGCGCTTCCAGTTCTTTCAGAAGATACGTGTGCCCGGCAATCAGCTTTCCTTCTATCACGTGTGTTTTCCCATCGCAGATCCAGGTTTCCAATGCCTCACCCGCTTCAGTGTACACACCATCCAAAAATCCGGCTTCATACACTGCCAGCTTTGCTCCTGACACAAAGAGACCCGTATCGAAATCCAGCTTGGAAATTTTGATTTTCGTTGTTTCATTCGGCACCGTCAGATCATACGTTAGCACCTCGCATTCCTTCTGATCTTCTATCAGCACCTCGTACACGCGCGGAATAAGTTGATATCCATCCGGCGGCATCGTCTCACGGACTTCGTAATGGTACGGAATCCAGCTCCATTCTCCCCTATCGTTCCGATTGGCAGAAACGGACTTTCCGCCTGACCGCTCTCGTCTGTCTCCATCTGAACCCTTTCTCCCGTCTCTCTGTTTTTCACTTCAAACACCGCACCTGCCAGTTTTTCCTCTGGCTTTCTCTCATCCACCTTTTCAACCCGAACTCGCCCCTGTTTCAGCGTATTAACCGCTTCGATTGTCTCCTCCGAAGCAGCAGCCACAATAAATTTCCTAGGTTCCATGGGCCGATAACCTGCCGGTGCCGAAAATTCCACCAAATAATAAGCTCCATAGGCAATCGGAGAAATCCGATGCGGCTTCCAGTCCCCTGCCTTCCAGCCTGCCGGAATCTCCTGTTTTTCTGCTTCTTCCTCTGTAAACTTTCCATCCGATCCAGAAATCCAACGTTCCACTAAATATTCTTTTTCCTGCACCAGACTTCCATCCTGTGCCGCCCGGAAAACAGCAAGCTCTGCGCCTGCCAGATAAATTGCCTCTTCGGATATCTCCCCTGATCTTCCCAGCTTGGAAATATAGACAGACTTTGCCCTGTTTTCCAGCCCGTAAAGCTGAATTTCAGCAGTTTCTTCGACAATTACCGGCTTCGGTGCTGCTTTCTGATAGCCGCTTGGTATTTTCGTCTCCACAAGAACGTAATAGCCTTTCTTTCTGTTCGAAGCCAAATCATTTTTCGTCGGATTCAGCGGTAAATAATCAATTCGGTGAATCCCATCGGAGGTATCATAACTGACCAGAGTTCCCTCCGCCTGGTAATTCCATCGGAAATCATAGCTGTAGCCTACTTTTCCATCTAGCTGCAAATTTTTCGTCACCTGAACAAGCACCTGTGAACCATTTCCCAGATTCCAGAGCTGACGCACTGATTCGCCCTGTTCTGTCGCCGTTTCTTCCTGTTTTTCAGCGGTATATCCACACCATGTAACCGTGTTAAACCTTGTATGATATTCTGCATACAGCTTCTGATAGCGGGCTGCAAAGCTGTCGCTTCCTTGGCTGTAGGCTTTCGCATCTTCGGTCTTCCAGCTCGTCACCCGTTTTTCCCGGTCATAGCGCGGTGTTCCATCCGCTTCCATGACAATTCCATTTTCATCTGTCACTGCCTCGTACAGGGTCAGCTCCGCCGCATATGCATTCGGCAGACATTCTTTTTTTCCATCCTTCTCCTCATATTTGAAAAAGGCAGTTTTTATATGATCTTCCTGCATCGTGATGAGCTGCAGCTTAGAAGTTTCCCGGATTTCCACCTCCATTTGATTTGTCAGATATCCCGGAGGCGTCTCTATCTCCCCGAGAATATAATCGCCTGCCGGAATCCCCTCCCATGCCATTGGCGTCTTTCCGACGGTCCATTTGGCAGTCACTGTCTTTTTCTGGTTTCTCTCATCTAGTACCGTCCAGTTCGCCGGAAGTTCCCCTTTCTTTTCCAGATAATACCCGGACGGATGTGCTTCCAAATCATCACTCGCAATTCTTTTTGCTGGATAGAGCGCTAACATGGCTCCTTCCACACTTGAAAACG
The DNA here is from genome assembly GCF_003478795.1 of Clostridium sp. AF21-20LB. Classification (NCBI taxonomy): domain Bacteria; kingdom Bacillati; phylum Bacillota; class Clostridia; order Eubacteriales; family Clostridiaceae; genus Clostridium; species Clostridium sp. AF21-20LB. The sequence goes on from NZ_QUGD01000005.1 coordinate 16,448, forward strand.
TATAACCTCCTTTTCCTTCCTCCCAGGTCTTAGAATCCGATTCGTTCAAAATGCGATCATAGTCCCGGACTGGCTGCTGATATTGTTCTGGCGCGTCGATCTTTTCAATCTGCACCGTGATCGGGCGGTTAGTAAGGCGCAGCTCCTGTACTTCACAGGTTTCCTCTACCGTAAGACCTGTCGGCATCCGTTTCGCATAGCCGGATGGGGCACGCGTCTCCTCTAAAATATACACTCCCACCGGAACGCGTTTTAAAACGTCCACCTGCCCATCTCTGATCCGTGTATGGAACGGATCGTTTGGCGTTTCATCCCCGGTTATCCAGCTGTTTTCCATCAGATACGCCTCCCCCTGACGGTGGTACAGCGGTCGATCGTCTTCCCGGTTTTCCGGATCATTTCCAATATCATAGAGCGCTGCCTTCAACTGCAGATCCCATGCATTGGCATTGTAAGCTCTGAGAAGATCGCTGTATCGGTAACGCACATAATCGCCATCCCGATCATAAACGGGATATCCTTTGATATAGGTCTGATCGGAACGCTGGTAATAAACCGGCAGCCCATTTTCATTCAAAACCGGATTGACATGGGGCTGCAGCAGACCTCCGTCATATGTTCCAATCGTGTACTCCTGTTCCGTATCAGCATACATCGTTGCCACGCGGCCGGTCTTTACCTTATCCCTGGCAATCACATTTCCATAGTGATCCTTAGATACCTGGATCACCCACACCAATGTTTTACCGGTTTTCTCCTCCGTCACATATGCCATTCCCGTGTACGGTTCTACCTCGCTGTCCCGGCTTCCGTCTGATGCCAGATGATAGAATTTCGTCCCGGACGGAACGTATTCAAACCGCCTTTCTTTCCGGCTGTACGCCAGTTCTTCATAGCTTGGGCTTACAATTTCCAGAAATGGAACGCCATCTTTCATCGCATAGATCGGTTCGCTGTCTTTTGGACGCACTGGTTCGCCTTTTTCGTTATAGGCATACCGCACGCCCCGGAGTGTCGTAAATACCTCCAGAGCCCCGAGATCGTAATATAAAATGTCTGTATCTTCGCGTTCAACCCGCTTGAGAATCCATCTGCCTTTTCCCTGGTCGTTGAACCGGTCATCCTGCGTATATCGTGTATAATTGTTATTTTCTCCTTCGCTATCTTCCCCCTCTTGATCTTTATCCCTCACATACAGAAGCCGGTTTCCCGCATAGCCTTTCTGCACATACATCCGGGTCACATTTCCAAACGAATCGCGCACCACATTGACACCGGCATACGCCCGGTCCTCACTGTCCCCGTTCTTCTTTACCTCGATCGCATCATACAGGCGCATCGATGCACCTGGAAGATATCGGTTGAATGCGTGCGCTGTATCTGGAACACGATGCCAGATCGCCTTTCCAGTAAAAACCTGATCCTCATAAATCAGGTCAATCCTCTCCCCGGCTTCCTGTTTTGCCTCAGACTATCCAGCCAGCCCTTTGACCACCCATACCCAAGGAACGTTCCCGACGCATTGTACGCCAGTTCCAGATTTTCAAGACCATAACGGTTCGAAAGCTCGGTCAAAGTTCCCTCTCGCCGATCGCTCAACTTAAACAAAATCTCCGTTTCCTCCTGTTTTACTTTCGCGATTTCCAGCCGGATCGGCGTATTTCCTACATAAATCCGCGCCACATCCCCCCGGTCCTGCGGCTTATTGCCATTTGACTTCGTTCCATCCGGGTTCTGGACTGCTTCTCCGTTGCTGCTTATCCGGGTTACCATTTCTCCATACACGGCAGCTGCCACCCGCTGACCGCGCTCTCCGTCCCGATAATACGTCACTTCATCCGAATACACTTCCACCGCTATCGGTTTCGTTCTCACGTATCCTTCCGGTGCAGATAATTCACACAACACATAGGCTCCTGCTCCCAGCGGCTGCGGCGTGATCAGATATCCTGTATTCTGGTTGGACGGCAGAGTTTCCCCCAAACCACCAAAATCCTGCAGCGTCGAATAAACCTGGAATGTGCCCGTCCGCGTCCCAAAGGCATCCTGCATCACCACCTGATCGGTTTCACTGCAAATCGGAGTTCCTGCCGGGATTATGCCTGTATATTTTCCTGTATAAGGTGCTTTCCAGGGGTATTTTGACGGAATTAGCGTTTTCAAATCAACCGGCGCGATTTTCTTTGCCCCCATTGCCTCCAAAAATTCCCGGCTGGCTGTCACCTGTGTATCTTTTTCATAAAACTGCACCTCCCCCTCGCTGTACTTCGACGTGTCCCGGCTGGCGGCATAAATAGCGAACACCGCATCATCATGCAGAATATTCTCTCCCGTCTCCGAATCTAGTTTTTCAATCCGAAGCTTTGCAGCATAAAACGTATTCCGGTATTTTCCATCCGCGTAGCCGGTAAATCCCAACGCATCATAGGCGGACTCCGCCGCCGGTTCTGTCACACTGTAAGGCACCAATCCCTGAAAATACCGCCCGTCAAACCCGGTCAGCGCCCCGGTGATTGTCCTGACATGATCTTTCAGATAAAATCCCGCCGGATTGTTATCATCCGTCTTCTCTCCATACGGATATTCCACTGAATCTGCCCACCCTGCCTGCTCTGAGATCGACCATAGCGGTAATAGCTTTCTACCTTCTCGTTGCTCCGGTACCGGCTGTTTGCATTTTCAGACCGATAAATGTCCTTGTACGGTGCCATTTCCCTCTGAGCGGGCGAAAATCCGCTGTAGTCATAGCTTCCGCCTGGATAGGAGATCGTTCCCTGCCGTTTATCCGCATCCAGACCATACTTATAAATCTCATAATTTCCATCCTGTCCATGTGCGCGGATCACATATTTCCTCAAATCCGCCTGATTTGTATCTCCCCACTCTTCATTCATCCGGATCTGATAGTTCGCCGCCAGCGTTTCCGGCGATGCCGAGGCGTCATATTGATAATCCGCTGACTTTTTTTCCGGAGATACGAGGTTTCCACCTGCCTCATAAACCGACGGGACTTCTATTTCTTTCGGCTGGTCGATCCGATAATGCTGGTTTTTGAAATCTTCCAGTGCTCCCGAATACGGCTGCTGCTCGACTGCCACATAGGTACCGTAAGGAAGGTATTTCGAAACGCCATAATAATAACCTTCCTCGGATTTTTTTAATTTTTCTGCTGACAACGTTGTTTTGTCCCGATCGGAACCTCCATTTTCCGCGCTGTCCCACTCAATCGCGTATAAATCGTCCAAATCATAGGAGAAAAACGGCTTCAAATATTCCTCTGCTTTTAAAATTGCCTGATGTAATGCTTCATCATAGATATAATCCGGGTAGCCTTCCTGTCCGCCCGATGCTTGAATGTTCTGCTTCTTTACCTCATCCTTCAAATACCAGTCCATCGCAAACTGACGGACAGCATCCGACCGTTTTGCATTTTCTATGGCTGCTTCTGACGTACGGCTCTGGTTCTGTATCGCCGCATTGTTATGATGCACCGGATCTTTTATTTCTCCGCCACCGGTTCCAAAAATGCCCGTACGGATCCACGCAAACGGCTTAAAGGATGTATCTGCTGCATCTGCCCGCTGCCATTTATCCCGGTTCGCCACCGCCATCGCATCGAAAAATTTCTCATACTGATAGCCGGAAACTTCCCGTACCGCTCCCGCTCCATCTTCCTTGGTCCGCATGACCGTCTCAAGAAGTCTTGTATATCCCTGATTGACCTCTTTCGAATCCGCGATCTGCCCGTCTTTTCCATATTCGTACAGACGTTCCTTTGCCGTCACTGCGCTGTCCCAGACATTGTTATTGACAGAACCAGCCGTCTGGGAATCTTTTTTATGAATTACCTGCGTGAAAATTTTCTGAACCGGAGCAAAGGATTCTCTAAGCAGTGGAAAATTCTTTTTTACCTCCGGCAACGAGACGACTTCCCCATCCCGGTTCATCCACACGATTTCGCCATCCGTATTTCGGTACAGACGTTCCAGATTGGATTTCAAATAGAGCTTAAAGCGGAAATTTGGCAGTGCTGAAGCGACATTTTCCTTCCCTCCCTCTTTTTCCGTAAACAGATCGGTATGTCCACTTTCCGCATAAGTGTTATGTGCATAGGTGCCCTCCGGTGTCGTCGCTATATTTTTGACGATTTTTATCTTCTGGCGGATCACTCGCTCCAGTACACCCAGCGGTTCTTTCCTTGTCCCGGCATCCTGATAGGTGGTCTCCTGCCCAGGGTACGCCAGTGCCACCGGGACCACATAGGAATCATCCCCTGTCAAGCCAGAACCTCCAGAATCGACATATGCCTTTGCCCGCGCCTGTTTTATCCACGTGTAATAGCTGGAACTGTTCATCTGGTGGCCGGCAAAGAAACCATTTCCCAGCATTGCGGCTTCTTCCTCGTTCAGTGTAACCTTCTTCTCTTTCAATACCGCCTTAAATCCCAGCTCTTCCAGCACGCCTGCATTTGTTTTTTTCACGCCAAAACTGTCGGTAAAATTCGCGTTGACCCGCAGTATGTATCTCCCATCTGCATTCCGGGCTGCTGCCTGATGACCCCATTTTGTCTCCGTTATCTCCCGCTGCTGTGTTTCTGTCTTTTCCCGGTAAACAACTACCTGGATCGGCTGCCCATCCGCATCATACGGAATTTCCCCGGTTTTGTAATAGACATTTACCTCATTTTCCTCTGGAACAATCGTACCATCTCCCTCAATCACAGCATCTGTCTGCAAAAGTGCCGACGCCATCACCTGATTTCCAGCAGTTGTTTCCCTGTAATCGGTATACGTTCCAAATGCGTCCCGCTCGCGATTATTTGAATATGGTATATACACATAACGCGGACACATTTCCATATTATCCGGCAGCCACTCTGCCCGGTGAAAAATCAAGCTGTCTTTCTCCGGATCACTTCCCAGTACCATAAAATTTTCCGGTATTCCTAAAATTCCTGCATATACCGTAAATTCAAACGAATCCGAATACTCATGCACCGCGTCCAGACCGCCATAGCTGATATATGGATGGGTATGATAAAAATCCAGAATGGAAGTGATCGCGTCTCCCACTGTCATTGAGATTCCATCTTTTGTTTTCGGCACCGCAATCGTCTGAACCGGAGAACCATACACTGTTTTTTCTGCCTTTTCTCCCGGCGTCACACCGCTGACGCCGTACACGTCCCGCTCTCCTTCCCGGACACCCCGGTCAAATACGCCGGTATAGATACTGGAATATGCATTTTCTCCTGCTCCCGGTGTCCTCGGCGTTGTTTTCGTATGTCTGCGGAGTACCCGCTCAGCTTTCCCTTTCAGATAACAAAAGTCATCCACATCAAATGTCTTTGCCAGCTTGTCCGCATTTTCTTCCTCTGTCATTCCCGTTTCTGCCTGCAAAAGAACTGCTTCCACTGTCTCCGGCACAAGTTCCTGCACCCGGACCTGGCGCATCCACCCCGCCGCATACTCAATCGGAACCTTTTTATTCATCGGCGTGCCATCCGCATTGTACTTTGGATACTGATAGTCGTTCTCTGCCACTGCCAGTTCCCCGGTATAAACTTTTTCATACTCACCTGTCCCAGCTTCCACCGAAACCGTTCCTCTTCCCTCGTCTTTTCGATAAAAGCTCACGCCCTCCGGCAGCCCTGACACCACAATCTCATAAACTCCCTCTTTCGTGTCCTTTGACTCTGCCGAAAAGAAAATTTCATTCGTATCAGCTCCGCCATCGCCTGCCTGCTCTTCCCCATACATCTGCATGGAAATATGGGCATATCCTTCTCCCGGTTCCAGGACCGCCGCCTCCAGATCCTGTCCTAGGTTTGTAACTGCGTGAAGTTTATTTCCAACCGAAAGTTCAAAGCCCTCGGATCGGCTTAATTCCTTGACATAATATTCCCCCATCAGAAGTGGGCGTCCAATCCAGGCATTCCCATTCTTTGACGTATTGTTATAATAAATCCGCTCCCAGGCTTTATCTGCCGTATAATCATCGATCGCCGCATCTTGTGTATACAGATTTCCCGGCGCCTTCTTTCGCCATCCATCTGCTGCATCCACAATCGACCCTTTCGAATAATCATAGGTTCGCCCCGGCGCCTCTGTACATGCCAGAAACGAGGCATCTCCATTTTTGTCTGTCGTCGCCACCGCCACCAGATGATTGGCCCGGTAAACTACCCCTGTTTTCCCATCCGGATGCAGCAGATCTTCTGCTGCAAACAAGCCATACACTGCGCCTTCCAGCGTTGCATCCCCCTGTGCGTCCCCAAGCGCATTGTAAGACTCATTTTCGCCCTTTTTCAGATCCAGATCCTTTTTATTGATATGTACCTCGCCCTCTGTCCGGTGATCGTAGATCATCCAGGCATCTTTCTCGCCGTCTGCCCCATTGCAATGGCTGAAATTGCCAGCACTTCCCGGCTCTATCGCTGAACCCACACTCGCGGAAACAAGCGCCGCTTCATAGGCAGGGAAAAATAGTGACTCTGCTGCCGCCCCCGCCAGTGTTTCCATTCTTTGTGACAACTGCGGATTTTGATACAACGAAGAAGGTGAATGCCAGCTTGTATAAAAACCTGCCTCGGTTGTCAATAAATCTGAGCCGGTTGCTATATATCGCCGAATACTTTCACGTTCCGCTTTTTCTGCTTCTTCTAAATCATCATCCGCTTCATCAATAAACACAAAACCTTTCTGGACGCGATTTACCAGATGGTCCGAAATAGATACTTTCAGCTCCGAGGCAGTTGCTTCTCCCAGAAGCGCTGCATCCAATGCTGTAAACAAAACGATCCGCTGCGGCAAAACACGCATTTTTAAAGACTCTGGAAATACCGCGTCCTCGCCTAGTAGAGTCGTTAGATTCTCCCAAATCGTCCCACCAAGCGCACTTTGATCGTCTAAGCCAATTTTTCCAAAAAATCCTGCCTTCCCCGCACTTTCTCCATTCTGATTTTCGGAAGCCTCTCCGATGCCCTGACTCTTTCTCACACTCTTCGTTCCCAGCACCACATCACGCGAATATCCGCCTCCAAAGGCTGCATTTGCCCCATGCTCAGATGCATCGGTTGTGATAATCTCAATCGGCAGGTCATCTGCATGTCCATCATGCAGAATATATCCATCCCGCGCTTTAAATTCTTTCCAAGTATAACTGTACTTCATGGAAATGAACTTCTCATACGTCTGCCCACAGTCCTCCTGGCAGCCAGACTTTGCATACGAAGTTTCCCCGTCTGCCCCTGTCGTCGGTCCCGCATCGGGTGTTTCTCCCTCGGAGCCGCCGTCTGACGCGATACCTTCTATCTCCCCTGCATCGACCTCCTCCATTATCCAGTGGAAATGGACGCCCTCAAAGTCTCCGCCCGCCTTTCCTTCACATTCCTCTTCACACAAAAGCCAGCTATTTGCCAGGCGGATATTTTCTGCCTGCGCCGCCTCAATCTCATCCTCATTGATGACTTCTCCCTCTTCGTCCTCCTCTTCCTCTGGAACAGGTACAAAGGCCGGTGCCGGATGACCGTCACAGAACGTCTTATCATAGTGATAACCGTGTTCCACTGTCTGGGAGGCGTAGCCATCGCCATCTGTTACCACCGAACCCGCTTGTCTGAAACCATCCCAGAGAACCGGCTCATCCTGATAATGACTGGCATATGGTTCTCCGCCCTCATACAATTCGGCAGCTCCGTCCCGCTCAGTATTTACCCTGTTTTTATCGTCAAAGCGCTCAAAGAAGCCAAACCGCGCCCCTTTCAGCGCTTTCCCTGTCTCATGATCGTATTTATACATCTGCAGATTATAGGTGGAAGTAAAATCCTCTTCATGCCTAAATACCTCAAACTGAATGCCTCCCTGCTCCGGTACCGGGGTTGGATCGCCCGCCAATGCAGCAAAATAATTGACCGGAACCATTCCGAGCTCCATCCATGCCATCCGCTGATGAATCCACGGATCACTTTTGGCAGGCGTTCCGCCTCCGTGTGTCCCCGAACAGGTCACACACTCCCAGATTTGAAGCGACTGGTCAATCGCCTCCTCCGCCGAAGCATATCCCCCGCCGCCCGAAGCGTATGGGGTTCCTTCCACCCGGAAACGAATCAGGGCTTTCGACGGTTTTGGATTTGGATTTTTAAATACAATCTGCGAGTCGGTTTTTGTATACGTCCATCCATCGGTCGGAACCGGACTGAATGAAACACCGTTATTGTTTGAAAATTCAAGCGGTACAGAACGGATAAAATCCCAATCCGAGCCATCCGGCGCAAACGACAGCGTCAGAGTCGCCGCATCTACCTGTTTTGCCGTTCCCAGCGAGGTGCTGGAAGCTATCACATTTGGAATCTTTCCGCCGCCGACACCGGTATTTTCCTTTCCGCTGCCTCCGCCAGACAGCATTCCTCCCATTTGCATGTACGCCTCACTATTTGACGCAGCTGCCTCCAGCCACGGATATTTTGCCCGCACAGCTGGAACATAGAGGATTGTTTTCAGATCTTCCTCGGACACCATCTTGATAATTTCCGGTTTTCCCTGCGCTTTTGCTGCCACATTGATCGCCCGGATAAATGTATTTGCCTTTTCATCCCCCAGCGCTGCTCTGAGCGAGAGCATCGCCCAAAATACATATTTCTGTTCCTGACTGCTCAGCGGAACGGATGCCTGGGAGGGACGGTGTGCTTCATAGAGATCCCCTTTTTCTGCAATTCCCCAGATCGCATAACCGCCCTTATCGATACAATAAAGCTTGTGTCCCAGCAGCGTATCGCCATGGGCTGTCGTCAGTGTTGTCTGCTGACCGCTCGCAGGTGCCGCTTTCGCCGGAAAAACCGGGAATCCTGGCAAAAAAGCCATTCCTCCCAATATAATTGCCAGTACAAACGCCATCCCCCGTTTCACATTCTCTCTGTACCGATACTCCCCCATAAACTTCCTCCTCGTTTTTACTGCCCGCGCCCCTTAACACCGGCAGTCCCTCGTTTTCTTTATTTTTCAGTTCCCCAAACTGATTTCAGTAGCGAGATAATCCCCGTTTCATACTCCTGTCTTGGTATTTCCTGTCGTCCCCACTTTTCTTCTATCTGCCCCATCGGTGCCTGTATTTTCTCCCAGGCAGCCTCGGAAATCGTCCCCTCTCCCCGCATACTCAAGGTCAGCGCCAGCACATTGGCAAGACTGTCTGGATCCGCTTCATAGTCCTTTCTTCTCTGCTCCCGCTCCTTATTTTCATAGCGGTAAAACTCCGTCTCAAAGTCAACCGGGTACGTTTTCGCATTTGAAAATAGCGGCAGACTGGAGGTCGGATCCGTCGCATACCACTGTGTGCCGATCCGCACCAGGCACGCATCATGGAGATATTCCGGCGTGTAGGTCACACACTCCAGCCCTACGATCCGGCATAGGAACTGAAATTCTTCCGCGAAATCCCGGCAGACGCCAACGCCTCCTTCCAAAACCGGGAAATCCTTTGCCTCTTCCGGCGAACCGTAATGATTCTGGTTAAAACCTCCCTCTCCGTTTGCAATCCGGTTATGCACATACAGAAGACGCGTTTTTTCATCCAAATGAATCCAGTCAAAACTATTGACAAATTTCTGCAGTTCTTCGACCGAAGCCCAGCTATAATTTGCTTTCGGTTCTCCCTTCGTATTCCACCCTGGATTTGCTTCCCCCGGATAACGGACTGCCTCTTTCAGGTAATATTCCGGATCGCTGATCTCTGGGTGCTGCTCTGAAAAAATACTTCCATTTCCATAAAAACTCATCTCTCCATTCTGCCACTCCCATCTCAGACTCTCTGTGTCCTTCCATTCACCGCCATGCGTCCCCTGATTGCCTGCATAAGCGCTGAAACCTCCGGCTGCGATCATGGCTGCTGCCAGTACGGCTGTACATCCCGATTTATTGGTTGTTTTCTTATCCTGTTTCATTTTTTTATACCCCCATTTTTTATTCTTTCCGTGTCATTCCACTTCATTTTCCTGTTTGTCTCTGTTTTCTTCTATCCTCCTCTCTCAGCTTCTCGTCTGTACTATTCCGTCCAGCACCCAGGAACCATCCGCATTGACTAAATTCCCATCGGGGGTGTGCGTATTTCGATACAAACGTCCCCTCATTCCATCAGATTTTTCCTGAAAATAGTAACAATGAAACACTCCATCGCTTCCCGGCAGCCAGTTCCAGCCAGTCAGCATACGCCCCTGTGTTCCATCCATTTCCGTCCAGAGATAATATGTGTTTCCATCCACATCCGTATACCAGCCGTTCACCATCCTGCCATCTGCATCAAATCGGAACCAGTCAAACGTACTCTGCCCCTTTGCCGGATCGGCATATGGATTGTAGACAGCCGCCCATTCAGAAGCATAGCTTCTACCGCCCGCTTCAAACTGCCAGCTTCCATCTGCATTCTTCCGCCAGTTTCCAGCTACTACATATTCCGGTATGGCTGCCGCATCCGCATTCTGCCCGGGGCCTGCCTGTCCTTCTGTCAGATTTCCAATACCCGCTCCTGTCAAATCACTGAACCCCGATGCCGGTCCGGTTGCATTCGCTGCACTGCTTCCTGCCGCTGCCCCCTTTCCAGAAGAAGAGCCTCCACCCAAGCCGCCGCCCGAATGAGAACCTCCGCCCGAATGGGAACCTCCGCTGTATGTCTGATCGACCGCCTCATACTGAATTGTAACTGCCGCCCGGTCCGTGAAGCCACCATCCTCGGTTTTCACGGTCACATATGCCGTATGGCTGCCTGATTTTAAGTATTGACGGTCAAGCTCCTGTATCCAGGAAGCCGTCGTATTGACCGTCACGGTTCCATCCGATGATACATACAGCGAATCATCACTTGCCTGATATGTCACTTTCTGGTTAAACGCCTGCGCCGGAAATACCGACGCTGCCAGCTTTTTCGCACCGGTTCCCGTCCATGCCTCCACCGGACGATAACCCGCCCCCGTCCGGGTGCGTTTGATCTCGTATTGCAGCGTTTTCGGTATAAGGCTGATGCCTTCCACACAAATCTTCGATTCGTCCACTGTCCGGAAATCCACCTGTACTCTGCACGATGCCGTCTGCCGGTTTCCAAGCATATCATCGCCGATCACTGTCACCTTCGTCGTGCGGCTGCCGGAAGCTGTCTGTATTTCATATGGTGTATTCACATGTCTGCCCTGATCTGCCGCGATCAGATCCCGGATCCATTTTGCATCCTTTTTCGCCTGCACACCGGCCGACTTGTCCTCGCCGTCCACCGAAATCAGTGCTGCGTCACCTACGGTCCACGATATATCTTTCCGGTCAAAATAATCGGGTGTGAAAGACGCACTCAAAACCTGCGGTGCCGTAACCTGGATCGTTTCATCTGGATGTTTCCGATTTCCGTTTAATGTCCGCACCACCTCAAATTTCAACTGATCCTGATTTAGTGCCGCACCTTCATTGGCTACATAGGTCTGATCCTTGATCTGGAACGTAACCTCAATCCGCGCATTTCCCCGGCACGGCTTCCCATCAAAGCTCGCCGCCGGTTTCGTCTCTGCCGTCAGCACCGCTACGCCGCCGTTCTGATACCCTGCTCCGTATATGTCGCTTCCGATCGCATACTGGTATCCGCGGTCTGCCTGCTCTTTTTCCAGTTTCCGGACTATATCAGTGATAAACGAACTATTTAAATTTACCTGGACTGACGCGCTCTTTTTCGTATAACCACTTTCCTCATCGTCATTTGGAAGTAACGTAATCAAATCTGAATCATCGATACTCCAGCGCACCGATGCATCCGCCACATCATTATTCCGATCCACAATCGCCCGCACCGTCACCGGCTGCACCTGTGTTCCCTCCTGCAGATTTCCATGGATGTACGTCGCAATTAATTTTCCATTTCCATCCATCACGCGTGTGACTTTCGTCGGATGTTTCCGGTTTCCGGTCCGCTCCTGCACCACCTGGAATTTCGTCACGCCCGGCGTCAGACCGACCGAAACTGCCACCTTTTTATAAACCGCCGACACCTGCGTATTTTCCTCCGGCATCGTAAAACAATACTCGCCGCCATTTACATAAGTAGTATCTTTCCGGCTCTTCCCACGCGTGTACGTCGGAACTCCCTCCATCTGAAAGCATGCTTTTTCCGCCTGCTTTGCCGAGGTGCTGACCGTCACCGTCTTTCCCGGTGCCACCGCACCGCGGTGTTCTTTATCGAGTGTCCGGTAATACGCGCCATTTCCCCGTGCTTCCAGCACTGCCACATCGTAATAATTCGTTCCATTGGAAACGGTATCGACCTGCGGAATTGTAATCAGATAACCACGGACCGGGCGTCCCGCATCATTTGGTGCAAAATGGTCAAGATCATACCCGACCGACTCCGCATCCATCTCCCCGCCCAGCTCTTCATCCACAATCGAGAGAATCCCCTGTTCCAGTTCTTCATAAAAATATCGCTCGTCCACATCCCGCGTGACACCGCCGGATACCAGCGTGAAGAAATTGTCCTTCGCGTGGGAATATCCGATGTGCGCCGCATATGTATACTGGTTATCATCTGAAATGCCGCTTCCACAGACATTGTTTGCGATTTTCGCCTCCGTATCCGCAAACAGGTACGCGATGTCATCCCCATATTTAAAATAATTAGCTGGTGCGCGGTATCCGATGAAGGTTCCTCTGTGTCCGGCAGCCCCGGTTCCCGACTGACCGATCGTTCCCTCAAACCGCCCCACTTTCAAGTCTCCGCTGATTCGTTCTCCAACGAGTCCTCCGACATTCTGGCTGCCAGAACCGCCGATCGTGCCATTTACATAGGTATTGTAGAGAGCCGCCCCATTCTGAAGCCCCACGATTCCGCCGACAGTCGCATCCGTTCCCTGAATCCGCGAGGTACTGTTATCCCCGGTGCGGACCTGGCAGTCAATGATACGAGAATCATCCGCCGCTTCCCCGGCGATTCCGCCCGCAAACGCCTGCGCTCCAGCTGCACGTCCCGTCGTTCGGACGGTTACCTGTGCCATTCCGTTTTCCATCGTGCTGCCTTCCATGTGCCCGATCATTCCACCGACCGCTCCGGTTCCTTCCACATCGCCTTTTACCTGACAATTAAAAATCTTGGAATTCTTCGCATTTCCTGCCAAAATTCCCACCTGACGCACTCCTTTGACCGGCTTTCCTGGTTCCAGCATCAGATTTCGGATCTCCGCCCCATCCAGCGCACCAAAAAATCCAACATTCGGCGAACTGCCTCCTGCAAACCGGAAATTTGAAATCTTATAACCGTTTCCATCCAGATTTGCCGTAAACGGGTGCGTCACCTCCCCTGAAAATTCCGAATCATCCCGGTAATAACCGATCGGATTCCAGTCCATTCCTCCCAGATCGATGTTCGCCGTCAGCTCAAACCATGCGCCCCGGTAATCCCCCACTATCTCTTCTTCCACCTCGCCGTAATCCGGCTGCATGCCAAACGCCGCCAGGAAGCTAAGTCCCATCAGCTGATGTTTCGTGCGTATCTGATACGGTTTTTGTTTCGTTCCAAGTCCATGTGTTCCATCCAGAAAGCTCAAATCCGCCACATCCCAGTTTTCCCAGAGATTTCCGAGGCTGGCGCTGACGCTAACGCGCGGCATGATTAATTGTGAAGGAGTTGCCTCTATGACTTTGGAAGAACGTAATTCTGAGGGAGTTGCCCTCACATCCGCATTCATAAGCTCACTGGACGATGCAGCCAGTTTCTGCCATTCTTTCTGCCTTTTTATGGCATCGTCTGTATCATCCAACTTTTCCTTTCTTTCCGAAACAATCCCCAAATCCCAATCCTCAAACACAAACCCGCTCGCCGCAAACGCCGGCAGCGTCGCCGACAAAAGCATCGTCGTCATCACCGCAAATGGAATCACTTTTTTCATCTTCTTTTTCCCCATACACGTTCCCCTCTTTCCCCAAACATTAGATTGATTTCCCCTTGTCCAATCTCTTCTCCTAATCAAACTGCCAAACAGCTTCACTCCCACTTTCCAAGCTCAACAAGTATTCTTTTTTACATCTGTGACAGTGCAAATGCCGGACGTACTCCATATGTCTCACTGTCCGTCCTCACCGGACGCAGACAGCCATTTACCAGATCAACGCCATAAATCTGCTGATTATAAATGAATTTCCCGTTTTCATCCTGCAAATAAAAAGGCGTCCGCAGATAATATCCCTGTGAATAGGCACTGACCTGACTTTGTGGGTTATCATCCCCGGAATCAAACCGCCATAGATATTCCCGGTACGCAAGTGCCTCTTCCAATGACAGGCAGAAAAGCTGGTCGTTCATAAGCTGAAAACCAATATCATGACGCGCCAGTTCCCGCCCGGACGTTTGCGAAAATGCACCAGCCGCCGTGCTTCCCATGTACGCGGTCTGGATTCCCGTATGGATCGGTTCCAGACAGAAGCTGCTGTTCTGACTGTTTTTCTGCAGCCATGCGCGCACCTGCGAAGTTTTATAATTATTGTCTTTGCCAAACGAGAAAATCTTCATCTTTTTTCCCGGTGCCGTGTCCACATCCGCCCGGATCACGCGGTCACAGAGAAACAGCGCTGCTTTCCGGTGTTCATTCTGCCAGTCATGGTAATCGTCGTCGATACAGGTAAATGACAAAATCTCTCCGCCCACCTCGCGCAGCTGGACATCGCCCTCCTTCCAGATCACTTTTTCGGGCATTTCACTTTCACTCCAATCCACGCTTCCACAGCGGTCACAGATTTGATCCCCGTTTTCATCCAGGTGCCCCAGCGCCGGAAGGCGCTCTATCTTTTCTTTCTGACATCGTCCGCAGACATACACTGCCCGCCCATTCTTTAAGCAATCATTTTCCTCCCACTCCCATTGGCTCCACTGATGCGTACAAGTACGGTCATCCCAGTTTCTCCGCACCCGGATGCGCGTGATGATATATTCCTTTCCATCCACCGAAAAGGAATCCTCTTCCACCTCAGAATAAACTGCGTCGTATTCCACCCCGATTGTTTTTGCCGACGGTGTAAAATCCTGACCAATCAGATAAAATTCATGCCACGCTGCATCCCCGATCGCAGATACCAGATTCCGGATCCTGGCATCATTTTCCGACTGATTTTGAACGGTCAGACCGGAACCGCTGCCCGATACCGCCGCATCCTCGCGCCCAAATATGGCGCACTCCGCCTCCCATGCACTCTGTTTCCATCGTTCCAGGCGTTTCCGAAGTGCCAGCATGGCGGCATCCTCCTCTGCTCCCATTTCTGGAGCCTTGCCGCCTCTTTCATATTTGATATAAATTTTTTCAGTTCCTGTTCCATACAATTCAAATATTTGCGGTGACTGTACCGCTGATTTCCAGATATGCCCGTCGCTCCCTATGATTTGCTCTGGGAAAGATACGTTCAGGGAAGTTCCCTCCAAAACTTTGCCCGTCTGCGTATGAAATATAAGATGATTTGCATTCTCAGCATCTATAAATGAGACGCTGTAGCCGACTATGACAGCTGTTTCTGCCTGTTTCACTGCATTTTCAGCTGCCAGCGCCATTCTACCGGATGAAAATATCAATATCAGTGATATTCCCAAAATGGTACCATTCCGGCAGCGACGCCCTTTATGAGCCCCCATGTTTATTTTTAACAACTCAAACCTCCCCCCTCAAACCTTTTTCACATCTCTTTTCTTATCCTCTTTCGCAAGTTATATAAGGTTACTGTTCACGCATACGTGCCCAGTAACGGAATTTGCCGTGGCTTCGCATTTAAATACGGCAAATTCCTGCTGCCACCACGTTTTCTTACGGCACTTTCGGTTCCAAAAGTGCCTACCTGTGAACAGTAACTATATAAGTTCTAATTTGATTCAAAACACACTCTCACTCTGAGTCAGACAGCGGTTCTTTCTGTATATAAAAAGCTTTCATTTTGCATTGCATATATCATATAATATATTGCACATTTTTTATAACGATACAGTTATCCGATTCTCCCAAATTTTCCTAAATCATCGAATTCTGTGCGAAACGCACCTCACAAATTACCAGAATAAAAAGATAAATTAGAACGAAACCACCTGCGACCGCAGTTCATTTCGATAAGATATATTGAGTCTAACACATCTATTCTCTAAATGCAAGAACTCTTTTGGAATTTTCACAACGAAAAACGCCCGCCCCAGAAAGTCAAATTCACATTCCAAATTTCATTTTCCAGAGCAGGCACTTTCCCACTAACTCATATATAAATTTTAGTTTATTTTATCTCAGCCAAATTCTCAGAACACGCACATTCTCCCAAGAACATCCCGCATCAATGCCGATGCATCGAGAACGACGACATATCATACGCCTTCAGGTTCTCATGTACTTCTCTTGCATCTGCCTCGGCGATGAGTTTGTCTCTCGACTTCTTCGCCTCCATCTCGGCTTTGTGCTTGCTCGGTCCGCCGACACAGCCGCCGACGCACGCCATACCCTCGATGAAGTCCTCCGGCAGACGTCCCACTTTCAGAAGAAGAAGGGCTTTCTTACACTCAGCCGCACCGTTGCAGCGCGCTACCTTGATATCGGTATTCTCACCAGACTCTTTCAGACATTCTAATACCGCCGCTGTTACGCCGCCGCCATTGCCGAAGCGTTTTCCAAATACACTGGCTTCCTGCATGCTGTTCTCTTCCGGCTCCAGATTTACATCTTTCGCCCGCATCATCGCACGGATCTCTCCGTAAGTCATCGCATAGTCCGCATTGCCCTGGATATTCAGATCCAGCGTCTCGCTCTTCTTCGCGATACACGGTCCGATAAAGACGGTGACAACCTCCGGATCCTGAGCCTTCAGCATGCGGGAGACCGCACACATCGGGGAAACCGTCGTGGACATATTGTCAAGCAGCTGCGGGAAATGCTGTTTAATCATGTTGACAAATGCCGGACAGCAGGAGGTCGTCATCTTCTTGCCCTCTTTGTAAGCTTCCGCCCACTCTTCTGCCTCGGCTGCCGCGGTCATATCGCCGCCCAGACCAACCTCGATCATATCTGCAAATCCAATCTTCTTTAAAGCTGTTTTCCAGCTTGCAAACGTGATGTCCGGTCCAAACTGGCCTTCGGTCGCCGGTGCCAGCATCGCTACGACCTTTTTGCCTGCGTTGATCAGGCGGATCACATCGACCATGAAGGTTTTGGAACCGATTGCACCAAACGGGCAGGAATGGATGCAGGCGCCACACTGGATACATTTTTTCTCATCGATCACACATACACCATACTCATCGTAGGTAATCGCATCCACTGGGCAGACCTTCTTACACGGGCGCTCCAGATGGGCAATCGCATTGTATGGGCATGCCTGGGAACACTTTCCGCACTCGCGGCATTTATCCGGGTCGATGTGCGCCTTGGTATTTCCCATGCTGATCGCTCCAAACGGACAGGAGTTTTGGCAGGCTTTACCCATACATTTACGACAGTTATCGGTGACTGTGTAGGACGCAATCGGGCACTCCTCACAGGCTGCATTGATAACCTGTACGACGTTGTTTGTATTGCGGTCAGACGGACACTTACCTTCTGCCAGACGGATTCTCTGGCGGACAATCTCTCTCTCCTTGTATACACAGCAGCGGTACTGTGCCTGCGGACCAGGACTGATTTTATACGGAATATCGTCTCTTCCGTCCTCTAACTGATCATTCCAGGCAAGCTTTGCTACCTCGTAAAGTATCTCATGTTTGATGCGCAGAATTGTCGCGTCATTCGTTACCATGGTTTATCCTCCTTATTAATAATACGTTACCGTAACTTTCTTTCCCATACCTTCGACTGCTTCTTTTAGCTGTTTGACCAGGTTCTGGCGGATTCCCAGATCAAACGCCAGCCCTGGATTCTGGTAGGCGCTGTTCGCCGCCGTTCCCACAAACATATGTAATTCCGTGCAGTCTTCAATCAAAATCTTCGCGATCATGGACGCACCATTTTTCTTGTCCAACTCGCTGAAAAACTCAGAACTTAAATCGCATTCGATCAGATAGCGTTTCAGAAGTTCGATCGCTTTTCGCAGCGTCAGGACTCCCTCCGTCACCAGATCGATGCCTTCCATAAAAGCGATCGGCGGAATATCCGGGTCGCTGTAATCCATTGATACCCGCAGCGGTCGTCCCAGCTCCCGCGACAGGATCGTCGCGCTGGTTCCGCCCGATACAATGTGCTTTGCCGACTCATCTTTCATAAAATCCGCCGTGATCGTCTCATCGTCGTTGCGGTCGAGCGGCGGTCCCGTCATCAGGTTGACCGGTTTCCGGTCAATGATCCGGGCTACCACAACCGTCGTATCATCGCCCGGTTTTCCCTCGTAAATCTGGCTGCATTCCGCACAGAGTGCCGCCGCCATACGTGCCGACGAAAGAGAGGTCAGGCATTGTTCCGAAACAAACTCTGCCACCGACTCCCACGGCCAGCCAAATTTATATTTGCCGCTCTTTCCGACTCCCGCGTGCGTCACGCCGTCGCTGACAAGTACCAGCGCATCACCCTTCTGAACCTGGAACCGGCACTCGCTGATCTCCTTGTCCTTGACGAGACGCTTGTATTTCTGCAGCTCCACCACATGACCACAGCGCAAAAAAATGCATCGCGGGTTATCATATTCAACTAAATATACCTCGCCGTTGTTGAAAATCTGGAGAATCGAGAACGTCGCATACGCCACCTGTCTCGTCTGACAGATCGGAAGCGTCTGCACAATCGTCTCCACACATTCCTCCAGCGTGGCTCCATTTAAAAACATCGTACCCAGAATCTTTGCCGTCAGCGTCGAAAGAATATTCGCCTTGACGCCGCTTCCCATGCCATCCGCCAGAATGATAACGTCCGAATCTTCCGTTTTCAGGCACTCTACCGTATCGCCGCACAGGATCTCTGAATACTTATTCAGACTTTTAAACGTGACATCTACGGTTACTCCCATTTATCGGACCTCACTTTCGCTCTCATCGTCAATCAGGGAACAAAGCTTCATCAGGGTTGTCTTCGTCTCCGCCGTCGTCTCACCCAGGAGTCCGGCAATATTCTGTGCAACCATCATCTGTTTGTAAATGACATTCTGTGCCAGATCAATGGTCGCCTTTTTCTTGGCATATTCCTGTTTTGCCTGTTTTTCCTCGCGCGTCACATCAATGATCGTGGCAATGACAAAATTGCCGTCATCGATATACGCAATGTTTTGAAGCGTCACAAGATTCCGATCCGGATAGATCACCTTCCGGCTGTGGACGCTTGTGTGCGTCCGGAATACTTCGCGTACATCCTCGGCGTTGATAAAGTCCTCCAGCGGTTTTCCCTTGATCGCCTCCGGTTTGACGCCGAAATACATTTCTGCCGCCACCGAACACTCCCGGATCCGCATATCATCGTCGATGATCATGATCAGGTTCGGGGACGTATCCATCACCAGATGAGACAGCGACTGCGCCCGGTCATGCAGGTACGGAATACACATATCGACCTCCGCCTTTTTCTGGAAAACGGCGATCGCTTTCTCCCGGCAGGTCGGATAACCGCACGCACCACAGTTTAATTCCTGCTCTGGTGTCGTCTTGCCCGTCTTTTTCAAGATCTCCCGGATCTCTTCCTCGGTCGGAATCCGCTCCTTCTGAGAACGGTCCGCAAACGTCCGGTGAATCTCTACCTGACGCGCCGCCTCATGCATCAGGGACAAATCTGCCGGTTCCTTCGGAAGCATCGCTTCCAGATCCAGCTTAACTTTAAAACTCGACACCGAGGTCGCCGTGGACGGTCCATTGACACAGCCTCCATGACAGGCGTTCATCTCGATGAAACAGCCAGCCACCTCGCCGGTTTTCATCGCCTCACAGACATCCAGACAGTCCTTCACGCCGCTGACGTAGAACTTGCGGTACTTGTCCGGTTTCTTCTGGGTCGCCGTCACCGCCGTGAGCAGTCCGCCGCTGACCGGATAACGCAGGTTCGCGCCCGGTTCACGATCCTCGAACGGTTCTTCCTCACATGCTTCGATCTCGATCTGTTCCTCTGACAGCCACTGTTTTAAATCCTCAAATGTGAGGACTGCATCCGGCTTCACAACCCTGTTTTTCTCTTTTTCCGCGATACACGGTCCGATCACAACTACCTTCGCCGTCTCGCCGAACTCCGCGTGCAGCATGCGCGTATGGATCCCCGACGGAATCAGCACCGGTGCCAGATATTTGATGAGTTCCGGATAATGAATCTCAATCAGGTTCACGATACTCGGACAGGCAGTTGTGATGATATTTTTCATCTCGCCCTGCTCTAATAAACGGACATACTCTTCCGTCGCCAGCGCGGCGCCCTCCGCCGCATCACAAACATTCGTAAATCCCAGCTTTTTTAATGCTGACTTGACCTGCCCCCGCTTTTTATACGGCAGAACCCCCATATAGGAAGACGACAGCGATGCAATGACCGGTGCGCCGCTCTCAATCAGCTTTTTGACCTTGGAAAGTTCGCTCGGAACACGTTTTGCCGACTGCGGGCAGTTCAAAAGGCACTGCCCACAGAGAATACAGCGATTTGGCATGATATATGCATGACCATCCCGGATCATGATTGATTTCACTTCGCAGCCCCGCACACATTTATAACAATGCTTACACATCGTCGCCTTAAAATCAATAATCGGCATAGACTCTCCCTCTCTTTTTGCCGTTATATGTAAACGATTACGCGTTCAGGCGTCCCAGAATCTCCTTCTGGAAAAATTCTTCGGTTGTCTCCGGTTTTACGGAATACAGTTCTCCGTCTATCGTCACACAGACACCTTTACGGCAGTTGCCGCTGCAGAAATCTCCATTTAAATCTACCTCACTGTCCAGATGATTCTCTGAAACCAGCTTCTGCAGCTTCTGGATTACCTCACGGGATCCTTTCAGATGACAGGCACTTCCGATACAAATCGATACTCTCATATAATGACCTCCTCACTATCCGTTATAAAACAGACGCAGCCTTTCACCGGAGATTCCCGGTCAAAAAACTGCCTGTTCACATGCATCTTCCAGGGGAATTTACTAAAAATGCATCTTTCCCCATTCTTCTTCATTATCTCATATTGTGATATTATTATCAATCAAATTTCTTGCTGATTTTGTATTTTTTTTAGACCATAAGTGCCTGATTCCAAAACCTTTTCACTTTCTTTTCATCAGCTTATGACTCTCCCGGTGTTTTTTAGGAAAATAATCTTTTTATCGGCCACCTTGCACTGCTTTTCTATAATATTTCCATCTCCTCCATGTACGCCCGCAGCCTCTCCACATTCCCGTCCGCAAAACAGTAACCATCCATGCCGCAGCCCTTCGCGCTATCGATGTTATCCTGACGGTCATCGATGAAAAAGCATTCTTCCGCTTTGAGATGAAATTTTTCAAACAATCTCTCATAGATCGCCGGATTCGGCTTCGCCAGCTTCTCCTCCGCTGAGACAAGCGTGCCATCAAAATATTCAATGCCCGGAATCTCATACTCGAACACACGCAGGCGCACGGAACAATTCGAGCAGAGGTAGATGCCGCAGCCCTTTTCTTTCAGTTCCTTCACCAGCTCTCCCATCCCCGGCTTTGCCAGATGTTGTACTCATGCCAGTGTTCCAGACTTTCCTTCGCCAGCCAGCGCAGATGTTCATTTGGCAGGCGTTTCTGCACCCGCTCCAGCGCCTGTGCATCCGTCAGCGTTCCCTCGTCTAAAAGCGACCACTCCTTCGAATCAAACAATTCGCGGTGCATCCACTCCACATCCTCCGGATTATCTGTGTACTCCCAGCACACCTTGACCGGATCATACTCCAGTAAAACCATTCCCATATCAAATACTATATTTCGAATCATACTTCTGCCTTTCTCTCATCCCGCAAATCTGCCGCCATTCCTGCGGCAGATGGAATTTTCAGTCCAAAAAATTCTCACCTGCAAGCAATCATAATCATTTATATTTTAACATAAATTTCTCATTTTTTTATTTCCATTTTCATAAATTAATGGTACAATAATAGAAAATTTTTCAGGAGGTACCGCTTATGAAAATGATTATCGCAATCATTGGCAGTGAGGACGCCGATGATTTAGTATATGAATTAAACCAGCACTCCTTCTTTGTCACCAAGCTTTCCACGATGGGCGGCTTTCTGAAAAAGAAAAGTACAACCCTGATGCTCGGTGTCGAAGATGAACGCGTCGAGGACGCCATCTCCATCATCAAAAAAATGTCCGGTGCCCGCGAGCAGCTTGTATACACGCCGCCGACCATGGCCGGAAACTGCTGCCCGACCGTTAATATGACCGTTCCGATGAACATGAAAGTCGGCGGAGCAACCGTATTTGTAATAAATGTAGAAGAATTTCAGAAATTCTAATTTTTTGATTTATATTACAAATTCGAATTACAAAAGGGGCTTTCGCTTGCGCGTCTGCCCCTTTTTGATTCCTTGTATAGAAAAAGAAAAACTCCCGGAGAAATCATCTCTGGGAGTTCCACGCTGCACTCAGGTTCTGCAGCTAATCATGCAGAAGAAGGGACTTGAACCCTCATGATGTTGCCATCACACGGACCTGAACCGTGCGCGTCTGCCAATTCCGCCACTTCTGCGTAATTTCTAGTGCGGGCAACAGGACTTGAACCTGCACACTCTCGTACCAGAACCTAAATCTGGCGCGTCTGCCAATTCCGCCATGCCCGCTTGCTTGTCTTTCTGACTCACAAGTGAGTTTATTATAACATAGGGTAGTTCAAAATGGAAGAGTTTTTTTTTATTTTTTTGAATTTTTTCGAAAGTTCTTTTTTAAAAAATGTGCGGCAAATTCATCGATACTGAAAGTCCGTGTGATCTTTCGTGTGATCCTTGTACCGAAAAGTTTGTACCTATAACGGAATATTTTGTTCCGCTTGAAATCTTAAAAACACAAAAAAGCCTTGAAAACAAAGGAAAAACCAGTGTTTTCAAGGCTTTCTCTATCATGGAGACAACGGGATTCGAACCCGCGACCTTTGCGTTGCGAACGCAACGCTCTCCCAGCTGAGCTATGTCCCCGTCCAAACTGTTATCATTATAGCACAACTGGAATGAATTGCAAGTAGAGAATAAAAAAAACGGAAACCCTTGTAAATCAAAGGCTTCCGTTCTTTTCTAGCAGAGCTGCTGACGGGAATCGGACCCGTGACCTCCGCACTACCAATGCGACGCACTACCGACTGTGCTACAGCAGCATCTTTTTGTTTTTGGCTCATCTCTAAGCTCGATTAGTTTATCATGATACAATCGTTTTGTCAACGGTTTTTTTGAATTTTTTTTATTTTTTTAAATTTCCCGTTTTTTTCATCGGATGCCTCCGTTTTCATTCGCAGACATCCGATTCTCATTTCCTATCTTTTCATATTTCTATATGATTCCAACGGGGAGGGGAGCAGCGGAATCAGTTGACCGATAACCTTCACTTACCCTACATCATTCTCTGACGCACAATCTCATATGCCAGCACGCCAGCTGCCACCGATGCGTTCAGGGAGTCGATATCTCCCTTCATCGGGATCGATGCGATGAAATCACATTTTTCCCGCACCAGACGGCTGACACCTTCGCCCTCATTGCCAATCACCAGACCGATCGGTCCTTTTAAGTCGAGGCGGTACATGCTCTCTCCTCCCATATCGGCACAGACAAACCAGAGTCCTCTCTCTTTCAGTTCCTCGATCGTGGCTGAAATATTGGTTACCTTCGCTACCGGCGTATAATTCAGCGCTCCCGCCGAGGTCTTCGCAACCGTCGATGTCAGTCCCACTGCGCGGCGTTTCGGGATGATCACGCCATGTGCGCCTGCCAGATTGGCAGTACGGATGATCGCACCCAAATTGTGCGGATCCTCAATGCCATCCAGAATAAAGAGAAACGGCGGCTCGCCTTTCTCTTCTGCCAGCTTTAGCATATCTTCCACCTCTGCATAGCGGTATGCCGCTGCCTGTGCAATCACGCCCTGATGCTTGCCGGTCTCAGAAAGCTGGTCGAGTCTCTCCTTCGCCACATAGTGGATGATCGTATTCTGCTTTTTTGCCTCTCTCGTGATCGTCTTGACCGGTCCATCCTGGCAGCCATCCAGCACAAACAGCTTATCCACCGTCTTGCCCGAACGGAATGCCTCTAAAACGGCGTTTCTGCCTTCGATCATCGTCTCTTCAAATCTATTTTCCTGCTTATTTTCCTGTTCCATCTATTTTCCTCATCATGATTTATAACGATATTAATTCTCCCATCTGTTCCAGCCCTTTTCCCAGAAGTTCTGCCATCCTGTCAAACTGCTCGGTCAGATAGAGATAGCCCATCAGCGCCTCAAATCCGGTCGCCATCCGGTAATCCTTCATCGTCGCGTGCTTCGGCATCGTAAAAGATTTCGCATTGCGTCCGCGTCGGTATGCCGCCTTCTCCGCATCCGTCAGCTCTTCCTCCAGAAGCAGATAAAAATGTGCCTGTGCGTCCGCCTTGACCAGGTTCGCCGTCTTCTTGTGCATCTTGTTGACCTGCATATTGCCGCGGTTCATGACAAGGGTGCGGATCGCCAGCTCATAGACCGCATCGCCGATATACGCCAGCGCCAGCGGGGAATACTCCCCCGCCTCAACATGTTTTAAATGCAGCGCTTCCTTAAACGCATTTAAGCCCGTTTCCATTTGACGCCCTCTCTCGTATCTTCCAGAATAATTCCCATATCGAGAAGCTGTCCACGGATCTCATCCGCCAGTGCGAAATTCTTGTCTTTTCTCGCCTGCTGGCGTTTTGCGATCAAGTCTTCTACTTCGCTGTCCAGAATCTCTTCCTTCTTCTCCGTGATAATACCGAGCACATCGCAAAGTTTATCCATCGTCTCTTTAACATAGGAAACGTATGCCTTCGTCGATGCTTCCGAAATCGTGGAGTTGCTCAGGCGTACAATCTCAAAAATAGCTGAAATCGCATCTGCGGTGTTGAAATCATCGTCCATCGCCGTCTCGAACTTCTGAACCAACTCCTCGACTGCTGCCTGATTCTGCTTCTCCTCTGCCGTCATCTCGCCCTCTTTCGCTGCTTTCAGGCAGTCTGCCTGATGCTCTGCCGCAGTGCGGATGCGCTCTAAGCTGTTTTTCGAAGCTTCCATCAAATCCGCGCTGAAATTGAGCGGGCTGCGGTACTGGGCGCTCAGCATGAAGAGACGCAGAACCTGCAAATCGTATTTCTCACTGATCTCACGCACGGTAAAGAAGTTTCCAAGAGATTTGGACATCTTGCGGTTATCAATATTTAAGAATGCGTTGTGCATCCAGTAGTTGGCAAAGGTCTTGCCATTCGCGCACTCGCTCTGCGCGATCTCATTTTCATGGTGCGGGAAGATCAGATCCTCTCCGCCTGCATGGATATCGATGGACTCGCCAAGGTATTTCTTGGACATCTCGGAGCACTCGATATGCCAGCCTGGACGACCCTGGC
The DNA here is from genome assembly GCF_003478795.1 of Clostridium sp. AF21-20LB. NCBI lineage: Bacteria > Bacillati > Bacillota > Clostridia > Eubacteriales > Clostridiaceae > Clostridium > Clostridium sp. AF21-20LB. Next base: position 41,959 of record NZ_QUGD01000005.1, read on the forward strand.
ACCACGGAGACTCCCAGAACGGCTCTCCTTCTTTTTTCGGTTTCCAGAGAACGAAATCGGTCGGATCTTCCTTGCCTTCCTCGCCGGTTACCTTGATCTCACGGAAGCCGGACTGCAGATCGTCCAGATTTTTATGGGACAGTTTTCCGTACTCTTTAAAGGATTTGGTGCGGAAATAAACCGTGCCGTCAGCTGCCACATACGCATGTCCTTTTTCGATCAACGTATTGATCATCTCGATCATACCGCCGATCTCCTGAGTCGCCTGCGGATTCTTCGTCGCCGGTTTGACGTTCATCATCTCCATATCTTTTTTGCACTCTGCGATATAGCGCTTGGAGATCGTCTCCGCATCCACGCCCTCCTCGATGGCTTTCCTGATGATCTTGTCATCCACATCAGTAAAGTTAGATACATAGTTTACTTCGTATCCTTTGTACTCAAAATACCGGCGGACCGTATCAAATACGATCATCGGTCTTGCATTTCCAATATGAATAAAATTGTAAACAGTCGGTCCGCACACATACATCTTAACCTTGCCCGGTTCGATCGGCACAAACTCCTCTTTTCTGCGGGACAATGTGTTGAAAATTTTCATAACCTCATTACTCCTCTTCTATTTTAAATCTGCTTCCGGTGCTGCCTGACAGCCGCCACAGCCGCCGCATCCACCGCAAGCCGCTGCCTGCGTCATCATTTCACTATCATAACAGTAATTCTCCACTTCCGTCAACAGGGTAATCGCCTGTGAGGAAATACCCTCGCCGCTGCCTGTAAAACCAAGCCCTTCCTCGGTCGTCGCCTTGACACTCACGCGGCTGACCGGAAGCCCCAGCGCATCTGCAATATTTTCTGCCATCTGTGGGCGGTATGCAGCCAGCTTCGGGCGCTGCGCAATGATCGTGGCATCGATATTTTCAATCACATAGCCGCGTTCCTGCAGAAGTTTCCCTACCTTTTTCAGAAGCTCGATGCTCGACGCACCCTCATATTCCGGATCCGTGTCCGGAAAATGCTGTCCGATGTCGCCCAGTGCCGCCGCCCCTAAGAGCGCATCCATCACCGCATGCACCAGCACATCCGCATCCGAATGTCCTAACAGCCCCTTCTCATACGGGATCGTCACGCCGCCTAAAATCAGTTCCCGATCTGGAACAAGTTTATGCACATCATATCCCTGTCCTATTCTCATCGTATTCCAGTTCCTTTCTTGGTCATTTTGTAACTGTCCGGACTGCCCGCAGTTACTTTATTTGATAAATTATTTTATACTTTTGAAAAATATACACTTATCCAACAATTTTTAATTTACGCTCAATACAGCGGACTTCCAGATTGCTCTGGTACTGACAGCCCTCGCCGTCCACGTGAACTGCCATCGGGCGTTCCGTGTAGATCTGGACCTCCCGGCAGCTGAAGCACCGAAGCCCCCGGTTGTGGGAGCGCCGGAACAACGCCCGGAGCAGGGTTCCAAGCACCTGCTGCTTCGAGGCATGGCTGACAATGCAGACCTCCAGGTTGCCGTCGCTACTGTCCGCCTTCGGCGCAAACCAGAATCCGCCGCCCTCGCAGGGTTGAATCTGTGTACTGATAAAATAAATATAATTAAATTCCACCCGGCGCGTTCCATCGAGCAAAATATACCCCCGGATCGGTTTCGCCTTCAAATACTGTATAAATCCCAGTATCCGGTACGACAATCGCCGCAGATGAATCCGGTTGCAGATATTTTTGATCGCCGAACGCTGCATATGCTGGCATACTTCCGCATCCAGCCCAATCCCCGCGCTGACGATAAAACGTCGATGTCGGAGCACATCATCGCCATATGCAATCACACCATAATCGATCTGCCGGATCCGCCGCGCCTTAAAAATCCGGCGCAGTCCGCGCATCGGTCTTCTCGAAAGCCGGAGCCCGCGCGCCAGATCACTGCCTGTCCCCACCGGAATATAGCCCAGCGTCACCATGTCGCAGGAAACGATTCCGTCCACGACCTCATTCATCGTCCCGTCACCGCCCACGACCACAATCACCCGTGCCTCCTTGCAGTGGGACGTCAGCTTCCTTGCATACTCTGTCGCCTGCCCCGCATATTCTGTCAAATATGCTGATACTCAACCCCGTCCCGCACAAGCCGCTGCTCTATTTTCTTCCATATCTTATAGCCGCGGCCACTCTGTGAAGCGGGATTAATAATGAAATAATACATTACTCCATCCTCATATTTTGCCATAACGTCCCCTGCTTTCCGAAAATACAGAAACTCCCCTGCTGGGGCGTTATATTTTATCTTTTACCCTGCCAGAATACCTGTCACAGGATACAGCGCCATTACAATTTTGCATGAGATAAGTATACCATACTTCCTTTTAAATGATAAGAAAATTTCTATAAATTATTTTCTCAAAAGTGTTGACAATCTTGAAAATTTATATTATACTTGCAAAGCAGTCGTGATTTGTGCGAGTGTCAGCGGGATCTTAGCTCAGCTGGGAGAGCATCTGCCTTACAAGCAGAGGGTCACAGGTTCGAGCCCTGTAGGTCCCACTTTTCTAAATTTAATATGGCGAGATAGCTCAGTTGGCTAGAGCACGCGGTTCATACCCGCGGTGTCGAGGGTTCGAATCCCCCTCTCGCTATTTTATCTGGGATCTTAGCTCAGCTGGGAGAGCATCTGCCTTACAAGCAGAGGGTCACAGGTTCGAGCCCTGTAGGTCCCACTTTTTAAAATTTAATATGGCGAGATAGCTCAGTTGGCTAGAGCACGCGGTTCATACCCGCGGTGTCGAGGGTTCGAATCCCCCTCTCGCTATTGATAAAGCAGCTTGCAGTTGAGCAAGCTGTTTTTATTTTGCCTAAATTCACTCTAAAACTAACTTCCTATGTGAAAGGCGATAGCGCATATACCCTCACGGTTGACACATATATACAGCCGCATAAAATATATAAATCCAAAGTCCCTGTCCATCCATAAAATTTTTGTTTAACAAATTTCACATTCCATAACCTTTTTCTTAATATTTATAACAATCCCTATTTAGCCTTGAAGTTGGCGGGTGAGTGTGCTATAATCAGACGAACTTGGAGAGATGTTAAAATAATGTTAATTTATTTATGATAAAAAGAAAATCGAGGTTGATTGATATGAAACATTTTCTGAAGGAACTCCTGAAGAAATACGGGCATATATGGATTCTGGGATACGGATTTATCTATCTTCCGTGGTTTATGCATCTGGAAAAAACCGTGACCTCCAATTACCATATCATGCACTCATCGCTGGATGATATGATTCCGTTTAATGAATACTTCGTCATCCCATATTTACTGTGGTTCGCCTATGTGACCGCTGCGATTGCATACCTGTTCTTCAAGAACAAGGAAGAATATTACCGGTTATGTGCATTTTTATTTACCGGCATGACGCTGTCACTCTTAATCTGCACCCTGTTTCCGAATGGAACTGACCTGCGGACCGCCGTAGACCCGGACAAGAACCTCTGTTCCCGTCTGGTCTATATGCTCCACCAGGCTGACACGAACACGAATGTATTTCCAAGCATCCACGTGTACAATTCCATCGGAACCCACATCGCGGTCATGAAGAGTGAGTCTCTGAAAAAGCACAAAGTAATCCGGATTCTTTCCGGTATCCTGATGGCCGCTATCTGCATGGCAACTGTCTCGCTGAAGCAGCACTCGGTTTTGGACGTCGCAGGCGCGATTCTTTTAAGCGCAGCTATCTATCCGTTAGTATATGCGGGAAGCACGCAGGAAGAGACAGAGAACGAACCGGAATATATTCGCTAAAGGATTTCTCAAGACAAGTAAACATAAGCTGGCGCCAAAGTATGACAGGTGCCAGCTTTTTATCTGCGATAAATCCCCCTTGCCGCAGCCATTACGAAAACTAGGTCTCTAACATTCATCACGTGGTAATCCCTTATCGAATCATATCTAATGATTGACAAAGAATCAGAAAATCCGACCATCTGGAAACACTCCATTTTCCAGACGATCGGATTTTTAATTTGCATTTTTTGACAGATTTGATTTTCTTTTCTAATCCGCCCTATTTTTAGTTAAACCCATAAAACTTCTGCGAAATCTTATAGCAGGCGATCGACACCTTCCGTCCGCCTTTTCCCGGCAGGTTTACGCCCTGTCCGAGGAAGCCCCAGCGCAGGCGCATATACAGCGTGAAATTCTGCTGTTTCAGATACTGCCACAGTTCTTTTTTCTTCTTCAGATTCTCCTCTGTCTCCGAGCGGATCGCCAGAATTGAAGTAACTGTCATCATGATCTCCAGATAGCGGACCATGTAGTGGCGCAGCTTTGGATTCTTGATCTTGGTCACATCGTAATATCCCAGCATCAGCTTCGTGACGAGTATCTGCTGATCAATACGGCTGATCATGACTTTTTCATTGACCGACTGATCGTCGCGTCCGATGAAATAGCGGTAGAAATTCACATCCAGGTAGTACATGGATTTTACGTGTGGAAGCGGCTGATATACAAAAATATTATCCACGTAGAACGTATGCTTTGGCAGTTCCAAGCCGCAGTTCCGAAGCATTTCCACACGGTAAATGACCGAATGCATCAGGATATACTGTCCCAGGCGGAAGCCTCTTGCACCGTTCCAGTCGATGAGCTGGCGTTTTGGGAGCGCCATGTTGTAGTTCATGACCTTTTTGTGTTTTGCGCCCTGTTTCTCATAAACGAAGTTGGTAATCAGCATATCCAGCGTCACATTGTCATGGACAAATTTGCGCAGCGTATCCAGAACCTCCATATATGCCTCTTCGTTGACCCAGTCATCGCTGTCCACGACCTTATAATAGACGCCCGTCGCATTGCGCAGTCCCGCATTGACGGCCTCACCGTGACCACCGTTTTCCTGATGAATCGCCCGGCAAATCCCCGGATAGTTTCTCTCATACTCATCGGCAATCTCCGCCGTATTATCTTTTGTGGAACCGTCATCCACGATCAGGATCTCCACCTCATCGCCGCCCGGCAGCAGGGATTCGATGCAGTTACGCATATATGCCGCCGAATTGTAGCACGGAATCGCTACCGACAACAGTTTCATTGGTTTATTTTCTCTCAAAACTCCAGTTCCTCCATCTCTTTGTTGACCCGATCCTCACAGGAGCGCATGGCGAGAATCGTCTGTTCCATCAGTTTGTCTAATTCCCAGCCAAGCTGATCAGCCCCGCGGCGGATCACGTCTCTGGAACATCCAGCCGCAAATTTCTTGTCCTTAAATTTCTTCTTAAGACTTGAAAGCTCCATGTCCTTGGTGCTCTTGGACGGGCGCATCTTCGCCGCCGCCCAGATAAGCCCTGTCAGCTCATCGGCTGCAAACAACACCTTTTCCATCTCATGTTCCGGAGCCACATCCACCCGTATGCCGTAGCCGTGGCTGACAACCGCATGGACTAAATCTTCCTCTGCGCCTCCGTCGCGCAGAAGCTCCGGTGCCCGCTGGCAGTGTTCTTCCGGATAAAGTTCAAAATCAATGTCATGCAGCAGTCCCGCCATGCCCCAGAATGCTTTTTCGTCCCCGTATCCCAGCTGCTCAGCATACCACTCCATGACGCCCTCCACGGTCAGTCCATGTAAAATATGAAATGGTTCTTTATTATACTTGCGAAGGAGCGCAAGCCCCTGTTCTCTGCTCAGTGATGTCTGTTTCATCCTCCGTGCCTCTCTTTCTCCTTCCACGTTTCCGTGTCCGGATCCTTGTTTGAGTCCTGATTGGAAATATTTTTCTATGCAAAAAATACATCCTTTTCATGATTCTCAGTAATTCACACTATCTATAGTTATAACAAAATTAACCAGCAAAATAAAGCAGATTTTTGTAAAACTATTATGAACAAATCGCTACTGTTCACGGGTAGGCACTTTTGGAATCGAAAGTGCCGTAAGAAAACGTGGTGGCAGCAGGAATTTGCCATATTGATCTGAATTCTGTTTCAAAATACGAAATGCACCGTCTTAAACACCACCCATAATCAATCTTCTCCACTGTTTCTGCCGCATAGATCGGATAAGCAGCCACCTGCTCGTCATTAATATAATAGGATGCCTGCCCGACCTCCTGTCCTTCATGAACCGGTGCTTCCAGCTCGGTCGGGTATTCATAACGGATGTCTGGCTTCTCGTCCGCGCGCAGAAGCATCAGAAACGTCTGTTTTTCCGATGGCAGATTCAGTGTGAGCGCCGTCGTTCCTTTCACGCCCCGCCTCACCTCCACCTCCGGAAATGTTTTCTCCCGGTCAAATATATCATACCAGTTATATGTATCAAATGCATACTGATCGAGTTTCCGCATATCCGCCCATTTGTACGTCTTGTGCGGCGGCCACCCGCAGCCGAGAAGCGCCACCGTAAATGCTTTTCCCTCTTTTTTTAACGCCGCTACATAACAGTACCCGGCTTTCCCGGTAAATCCTGTCTTGCCCGACAGCACCTCCGTGCACTGGCTTAAAAGCGCGTTGTGGTTTGCCAGGTAAAATGAACGGTTTCCCGACTCATCCTGAATCGTCCGTGATGCCGTACGGGTAATTTCCAGAAATATTTCGCGGCACGGCGACTGGAACGCGCAGTAACGCATGATCCGCGCCATATCCGCCGCCGAAGCGCTGTGTTCGTTTCCATCCGCATCCGCAACATCCAGACCGTTCGGTGTCACGAAACAAACATTCTTACATCCTATCTCCCGCGCTTTCCGGTTCATTTTCTCCGCAAATTCTTCCACACTTCCCCCGATGTGCTCCGCCACCGCCACGGCGCTGTCGTTGTGGGATTCCAGCATCAGGGAATAGAGTAGATCCGATAGGCGGTACCGCTCCCCCGCCCGCATATTGAGCTGGACATCCGGCATGGAGGCCGCTTTCTCTGATACCTTGACCCAGTCATCGGGATTTCCCTGTTCCAGTGCGAGAATGCAGGTCAGAATCTTCGTCGTACTTGCCATCGGATAAGCGATATCCGCATCTTTCCCCGCCAGAATACGCCCACTGTCCGCATCCATGAGAACCCAGGCGCGGGCGTGAAGGGGCTGTTGTAGAGAAGCCTCTTTCTCTCCCAGAATCTCTTTATTTTCTATGTTTTCACGAACAAAAACCGCCCCGCCGGCCGGAACCAACTGAATCATCGCCAGTATACTTCCTGCCAGCAGAACGGCTATCCATTTTCTGATTCTATCTCCCATCCGGCTGCTCCGGAATCCCTTTTCAGGAGATTATATGAGAATAAACCTGTTTTCTATGACTTTTTCTTTTTATTTTTCCAGCGGCTCATTCAGCTTCTCCGTCCCCGGCAGCGCAAACCGTCCGCCCGCGATGATCTTTACACTCGTTCCATCTGGATGAATCGCCTCGATCGTATCCAGCTCGGAGTACGGGATTGTAATGTCCGTATGGCAGCCAAAATATGCCTCCTGCGGGTTTTCTTTGCGTTTTGCTGAAATCTCATTCTCACGCGCCACCATCTCGCGTCCATCCGGGTTGAAGACCGGGCAGTCCTCCATCCAGCTGTAGCAGGTATCGCCTACCGCAAAGTGCGGTCCCATCTTCTCGGCAATCAGAATCGGGAATTTGTCGAGAATGCCGTAGCGCAGCGCTACCTCATACGCAGTTGTGTTGGTGCCAATCGCAAACTCGCCCATCGGCAGCGTCTCATGGTTTTTGAGGATCATCTGTTTCACTAACGCCTTATTTTCCTCTTCCGTCTCAAAGTTTTTGCAGGTATAGGAGACAGCGATACCATTTTCAAACCGGATTTCCAGATCTTTGAACTGAAATTCTCCGATATAGACGCTGCCGACATGCAGAAGCCCGTTTGTCCCAGAAAGCTGCGGGGAGGTAAAGACTTCTCCAACCGGAATATTTACATCCGCCACGCAGTTTTCGAAATTCGACTGTTTCGTCGGCTCAGCAAGCGTGTGAAGCTGTACGGTCAGATCGGTGCGGTTGCCGCCGCGTCCGCTGATGTGGACTTGCGATGCCTGATCCAGTTCGTTGATCATGATCTGCTGGATGTCGCGGTACAGCTCATAGTCCAGCGTATTGATGCGGATCGTCTCCTTAAAAACCGCCTCAAACTCCGCTCCGATCTCCGGAAGCGGGAATGCAATGATTGTGAAGCTCGTCTCCGTTCCCGGAATATACGCGTCCACAATCTGCATCGCCTCATTGCTGTAGGATAACAGCAGTTTCTCCTGTTTTTCACTTAAAGAAAAGGCTGCTGCTGCATTGACCGGCTCAAATCCGGTCTCGCCGAAGGTTTCCACAACTGCCGGACCGGCATATACCGACGCCAGATCCTTGTATGTCTCATATGCCACCTTTAAAATAGACAATTTCCGCTCACGAAAGGCCTTGTCCAGGTAAACCGCATTGTCGTAGCGGTGATCATACTCGTACTGGCGGTTCGCCGGTGTGCCATAGTAACCGTTCGTGCGCGCCGCCATCCGGTTCACCGTGCCGATGGAGGCGCGGGCAATGATCGGCTCCAGACCGAGTTCGCGGAAATTTTCCACTGCCATCCGGATCATGCGCTCAAATCCGATGTGGTAACGGATCTGCACCGTTTTCTTGCCCTCATAGCTGCGTCCGGTCGCCGCAAATCCCTTGCGGTAGCCTTCTGTGTAGGTATCTGCCATCCGGCGTACCGTCTCCTCCGGCAGCTCATTCATAAAACGTGCTGTCGCAAGCTCTGTCTCCGAGATATATTCGCCAAACCGGTACAGATAACGCAGATCGTTTAAATCACTGTCCATAATGATCGATTTTCCAAAATCCAGCGACGGATCCAGCGTCTCACGCACCCGCCACGGAAGCATCCTGTCACAATAATCACTGACAAAATAGTAGAGCGGCTCGCGAAGCTCCGCCACCTCCGGCGTCCCGTCCTCAAACAGGTTGTAAACCTCAATAAACAGTTCCTCCAACACCGTCACATCCACCAGACGGCTCTCATAGGCGTAAACGATCGCGCTGCGGATCTCCGTATAGAGAAATGACAGCCACGGACCATAGTTCTCTCCCAGCTCTTTTGCCGCATAGTCCGGGTTCGCAAAGCTCTTTCCATACGCCCCAGAAAGTATATCCGCATAAAGCGTCCGGTTAAATTCTGTTGCCTCTTTCTGGCTCATCGCCGCCAGCGTCCCATCCATCTGTTTCTGGAAGGTTTCTTCTATCAGCTCGATAAACTGGACGGTGCGCTCAAAAAATGCCCGGTATGGCTCGCCAACCGTCGCTTCTTCTTTCATATGGCCGATGCGCTCCATCGCGAGCTCATGGCGCTCCGCAACCGCCTCATTTTCTTCTTTCAAAAGTTCCCAATATTCCATGTTCAGATATTTCCCTCCTTCTGCCATCGCCAAATTTTACTTTCAAACCACGCCCGCCGCAAAGGCTCTTACCGGCGTTCCATTGGTCCGGCATTCCAGGCAAGCCACGCATAAAAACCATTCATTCTTAGCCCCGGATGCCAATCAAAATCGTCACAATCCACCAGATGACCAGAAGCCCCGACAAAATCGTACCAATTTTCGCGAATATATAATTTTTTTCTTCTTCTTTAAAAGATTTCCATCCGTACATCAGCGACGCCACGGAAAATAATATGCTCGAAAAACACATCGACAGCGCGCCGACCGGCGTATTGCCCTGGCTGCGGACACTGAATGCCATCCCTGCCACGCACAGCAGCAGACCGACTCCCGCCAGTCCCAGGCAGAGATAGCCGTGTTCTGCCATCGGCTTGCGGATATAAGAAATCCGGTTATCTGTTTGACGTCCCACGCAGACACCTCCCAATTGCACGTGTAATCCACTGGCAGAGGTAGCCAGCAATTCCACCTAACGTATTTAAAAACATATCATCCACATCAAAACTTCCCACCTTGAATACGAGCTGAATCGTCTCGATGCTCAAAGTCAGAAGGAAGCTCAAAATCAACATCAGGTACCATTTTCCAAATCTCGGCTGATGATCGGCAGGAAAAATCCAAACGGCATGAAGCACACCACGTTGCCAGCCGTATTTAACAGGAACGCTTCCGTCCCCACTATATCACGATAAATATAAAACCGTTTGATTTCCTTAAATAAAACGAGATTATAGGCATACTCCACATGCGGCGCGCGCCCGAATCCGTCCGAAAAAAAACATAAAATATATAAGAAGCACCAGGTATGCGACAAAGAATATCCAGCACACCTTCTGATGCGTTTTTGTCCGTTTCCACATAATTCCCCACATAAACTGCCAGAAATGAGAAAAACCGTACACCGTCCCCGGTCATACGGTTTTTCTCTTTCGACTGGGCATATCTGCCCTGTTTCAAATCCAATTTTTAGAATGTAATATCTGATTTGCGTTTCAGTAAAAACGCACCGCTGACGATCGCCATCACACCGGCTGCCAGCCCTACCGTGATGATCACGCTTCCAATCACGATATTAATCACACCGGTTCCCTGCATCGTTTTGTAGATCTTTTCCATATCGATCCGCTCCTTCTTACACTCCGTCGCATGGCATTTCCCATTTCAAGCATGCCGCTCCGTGAACCAAATCTCTATTTTGCACCGTACTGCTCATAGTATGCGTCGATCGCTGCTTTCAGTGTATCATCGATCACGACCTTGCCCTGGCACTCCTTGTTGTACAGGCACTCTACGACATCTGACATCGATACGATCGCTGCGGTTGGGAAGCCGTACAGTTCCTTGATCTCATCCAGCGCACACTTTTCTCCCTTGCCGCGCTCCATACGGTTTAAAGATACCATCAGGCCTTTGATCTCCACATCTGCCTGGGATTTGAGGATCGGGAAGGTCTCCTCGATGGATTTACCGGAAGTGGTTACATCCTCGATGATAACGACGCGGTCGCCGTCCTTTAACTTGCTTCCCAGAAGGATGCCGGTATCGCCGTGATCCTTGACCTCTTTCCGGTTGGAGCAGTAACGTACTTCTTTGCCGTACAGCTCACTGATCGCCATCGAGGTGGCAACTGCCAGCGGGATTCCCTTGTAAGCCGGTCCAAACAGGACATCGAAATCCAGACCATAGTTGTCATGAATCGCCTTTGCGTAATACTCGCCCAGACGGCGCAGCTGCGTACCGGTTACATATGCACCCGCGTTCATGAAGAACGGAGATTTACGTCCGCTCTTTAAGGTAAATTCGCCAAACTTGAGCACTTCGCTCTCTACCATGAAATTGATAAATTCCTGCTTATACTGTTCCATCATACTCTCCTATCTTACCGAACCGCACCAATCAGTTCATGTATATCTTCAATGCCATATTTTGCCATGTAGGCGTCGATGCCCTTCACGATCTCCTCCGTCGCATACGGATTATGGAAATTCGCCGTACCGACTGCCACCGCGCTTGCGCCTGCCAGAATAAATTCGATCGCATCGTCCGCATTCATGATACCGCCCATGCCGATGATCGGAAGCTTGACCGCCTGCGCCACCTGGTAAACCATGCGGACTGCCACTGGTTTCACTGCCGGACCGGACAGACCGCCGGTACGGTTGGCTACCGCAAAGGTTCTCCGGTTAATATCGATCTTCATGCCAGTCAGTGTGTTGATCAGGGACAGCACATCCGCACCGCCTGCCTCGGCTGCCTTCGCCATCTCCGTGATGTCGGTAACATTCGGGCTGAGCTTCATGATAATCGGCTGTTTCGCATGGCGTTTTACCTCGCGGGTGATCGCCTCCACTGCTTTCGGATCCTGTCCAAATGCGATGCCGCCCTCCTTGACGTTCGGGCAGGAAATGTTGATCTCCAGCATATCGACCGGCTGGCTCGCCAGTTTTTCCACTACATCGACGTAATCTTCCGTCGTTTTTCCACATACATTGACGATAATCTTCGTATCATACTGACGTAAAAACGGGATATCCTCGATGCAAATAAATCATACCCCGGATTCTGTAAGCCGATCGCGTTGATCATGCCGCCGTACACCTCCGCAATACGCGGGGTCGGATTGCCTGGCCACGGCACATTTGCCACACCCTTGGTCACAACCGCGCCGAGCTTGTTCAGATCGACCATCTCGCCGTACTCTGCCCCTGAACCAAAGGTTCCGGATGCCGTCATGACCGGGTTTTTAAGCTCTACACCCGCAAGATTGACTGCCATCTGTCTCATAATTCTACCTCCTCGGCTAAAAATACGGGACCATCCTTGCAGATCCGCTTGTTGTGTACATTGCTGTGGTGGTCTACATCCTTCGACTGGCAGACACATGCCAGACAGGCGCCGATTCCACATGCCATCTTCTCCTCCAGGGAAATATAGCACTTGATTCCCTTTTCTGCCGCATACTCCTTGATGGCGCGCAGCATCGGAGTCGGTCCGCAGGCGTAGATCACATCCGCCGTCAGGTTCTGCTCCCGGATCGCGTCCAGGACATTGCCCTTCGTGCCGACGCTTCCGTCCTCGGTCGCCACAAAGACTTCTCCATATGCCTCAAATTCATCCCGGAGGAAGAGATTTTCATCCCGGTATCCTAAAATGATCTGTTTTTCGCAGTTTAACTGTTTCGCCATCTCAAGCATCGGCGGAACACCGATACCGCCGCCGATCAGAAATACATTTTCGCCCTCCTGCGGGAAACCATTTCCCAGAGGTCCCATGATGTCGATCGGGTCTCCGGAAACATATTTGGAAAATTCATCCGTTCCTTTACCGGCAATCCGGTATACGATCCGCAGGCGTCCTTCATCCGGATCTGCCTCGCAGATACTGATCGGGCGCGGAAGAAGTCTGGAACCGTCCTGGCTGTAGACCGAGATAAACTGTCCCGGTCTTGCCTCGTCCGCTATGTCCGTCACGATCCACATACTGAAAATGCCAGGTGCCAGTTCTTCCTGACTATATACAACTGCTGTCTCTTTCTTCTGTGCCATGAGCTCCTCCTTACAGTACGCGTCCGATGTCCGCAATCATATCGATGACAGCCTGTCTCGATGCATCCGCAAAATGCTCCGGACCGAATTTGGCGTATGCGTCTTTCTTGTATGCCGCGATGATACCGCGGGAAGAATTGACGATCGCGCCCAGTCCATCCTCGTTGAAGCAGTATTTTAAGTCTTCGGCCGTACCGCCCTGTGCGCCATAACCCGGAACCAGAAAGTAAGTCTTCGGCATCAGCTTACGCAGAATCTTGCTCATCTCCGGGTAAGTTGCGCCCACAACTGCGCCTACATTACTGTAGTCGCCATCCATGGAAGCCTCCCCCCACTCAACGACCTTCTCCGCTACCAGCTCATAAAGCGGGCGGCCGTCCACCAGACGATCCTGGAACTCGCCGCTGGATGGGTTAGAAGTCTTTACCAGTACAAAGATACCGCGGTCGGATGCGTTGCACTCGTCCACAAATGGTTTCACGCCGTCGGTTCCCAGATACGGATTGACCGTCACATACTCGGTATTGAACGCGGAACAGGTCGTATTTCCAACCTTCACGCTGCCGAGATGACCGGTTGCGTAGGCAGCCGATGTGGAACCGATGTCGCCGCGCTTGATGTCTCCGATGACAATTAAGCCCTTCTGCTGGCAGTATTTGACAGTCCGGTCATACGCTTTCAGGCCTTCGATGCCAAACTGCTCATACATCGCAATCTGCGGTTTGACCGCCGGAATCAGATCAGCCGTCGCATCCACGATCGCACAGTTAAACTGCCAGATCGCCTCTGCCGCTCCTTCCAGGGTCTCTCCGAACTCCGCAAATGCTTTTTCCTTCACGTGCTCCGGAATATATCCAAGCATCGGATCCAGTCCTACACAGATCGGTGCCTTTGTCTTCTGAATCTTCTCAATCAATTTACTAACCATCACGTTCTCCTCCAGAGTATCTCTCATAAATAATCAACTTATTTTATCATAAGTGGAGGGCGCTTTCAAGGGCACGGAGCAAGGAAAAAAGGGTTTTTGCTTATGCCCTTTTGATTGCCCCGAAAGAAGCGCGCCAGCTGTCACGGCATCGGACGGCTGGCGCGCTTCTTTCTTGAGTGTATCGTTTCTTTGAATAATTGGTTTTAAAATTGCAAAATTGGTTTTTCTTGCTTAAATATAAACTATTTCAACATTTAACACAATGAATCAATGCATCTAATGCAGCGTCAACGTCGCCACATAATCTCCATTTTTGTAACTTTTAGCCGCAAAATGTTCCTCCGTCTCCGTCTGAAGTTCCATCCAGAGTTCTTCGGCGGCGAGCATAATGTGGGAGAGCATAATGCCGATGCTGAATTCGCGCATCGCATGGAAGCTCTTGCCCGGAAAGCGGGTTTTTAGGGCGAACACATAGATTCGGTCGGAATAGACGATGAAGCGCCACGGCTGGGTGTTCATCGCGGACGGTGCGAGACGCGCCGCACGGAGAATCGTCTTCATCTGCTCTCCGGCTTCTTCCTTGAAAATACAGAGTTCATTGAGCGGGAGGCGCTTTGCCAGCGGGCTTTCACGGTAGAGCTTGCCCTCCGGGTAGCCGAATGCGACCATCATCAGGCAGCGTTTGCCGCCGCGCACCTTCTGCGCCGGCTGCACGCTGCCCAAATAGCAGGTTCCAAGCCCTTTTGCCGTCATATAGAGCACCATCTGCTCCATCAGATAACCGGCATTGCGCTCGCAGCCTTCCTCCTGGTCCGAATAGATCGCCAGATAGTAGGGAGCATCCACCTTCCAGAGTCCGTGGACATCGGCTTTTTTCTTTGTATTGTCGAATATCACTGCCTCAACCCGGATCCGGTCATTTAACCGGGAGGTCTTATCAAAATAGGACAGGATCTGCCCACGCAGCTTCTCCGTGACCTCCCGATCGGTGTATTTTCGAACTGAATGGCGACATCCTATCGCCTCATACAAATTCATCATACCTGCTCCCCTCCTATCTTTTTGCTGCCGTTATCATGCGCATGACCCGCAGTATCTTTTTCTCTGCCTCTCTATGTGCATTCCAATTTCTATACAAATTCTGACCGTTTCAGCACCACCTTTAAATCAGTCCCGACATCAGTGGTACTACCACTACGGTCAAAAGACCGGCGACCGCAATTGACAAGCTGCTCATCGCACCCTCGATCTCGCCTAATTCCAGCGCCTTTGCCGTTCCAATCGCATGGGCTGCTGTTCCAAGTGCCAGACCCTTCGCGATTGGCTCTTCAATTTTAAATATCTGAAACAGCCAGTCGGCTATAATATTTCCCAAAATTCCTGTAATTATAATGCTGATAACCGTCAGCGTCACGATACCTCCCGCTTCCTCGCTGACGCCCATGCCAATCGCCGTCGTAATGGACTTCGGAAGCAATGTCACATAGTGCGTATGCTCCAGTTGAAAGAAACGGCACATCACATAGATACTGCCGACACTTCCCGCTACCCCTGCCACAATTGCAGAAGCAACCGCAATCAGGTGCTGGCGCAAAAGCTCCAGCTGCTTATACAGCGGAATCGCCAGACAGACCGTTGCCGGTGTCAGGAAATAGCCCAGATACACCGCACCGCGGTTATACTCCTTATATTCTATATGAAAAACAGATAAAAATGCAATCACAACTATAATTGCAACCAGCAGCGGATTTAAAATCGCCCAGCCGGTCTTCTTTTTCAGCCAGACGCCCAACATATACGCGCCAACGCTGACCAGCATTCCAAAATAAAGAGAAGAATGAATCAGTCCATTCATGCTTTCGCACCTCCTTTATTCTTTCTGCGGATGATGCTCTGCGCCACGCACCCGGTCGCAACCATAACAAATACCGTCGAAATCACGGTAATCACTGTCAGCGGCACCAGGATGGACTCCGCCTCCTGCACGCTGTCAAGCAGACCTACACCTGCCGGTATAAACATAATCGGCATCGTATCCAGGAAGAAATCTCCCACTTCCGCCACATCTTCTGTATGTAATGCACCTGTGCAAAGCAGAAGCAGAAGAATGAACAATCCGTATACGCCGGACGGAACCGGAAACGGAAGCAGATAGTTCAAAAACTCTCCCAGCATTGTGATGCCAAAAATAATTGTCACTTCTTTCAAGTACTTCATGATGTCTTCACCTTTCGTATTTAATGCCTCTATTCTATCACTCCCAAATTTATAGGACAATATGAAAATTAGCATAAATTCTGTCAATTTCCTTGAATTTTTTGCGTCTTTTTTATACGATACAGGTAAGCTTTTCCGATTCGTAAAATCCAGACATTTTCGATCCAAAAAACGTGAAGTTTTTATCCGCAAATACGTTTATCTTTATGAAAGACTTATCTTCTCAGCTGCTTTTGTAGCTGGTACACTTTGTATTGCAAGAAAGAAAGGATTAGAAGTTATGAATTTAATTCAGACAAACTCTCTCTCTGCCAGACAGGCAGAACAGATCCTGGCACTGTTGAATGAATGCCAGAAGACGCAGCCGATCCACATTTCTTTTCCATTTGAAGACGGAAATTGTTTCCTGCTTCTTCTGGATGAATCAGAGACACTTGCAGCCATCATGGGAATGATCCTTCCACCGGATGGCTCTTCGGACGAGGAACCCGTCGAATGCATCGCCTTCACCCGCCCTTCCCTGCGCCGACGCGGATATTTTGCCTCACTCTTAGAAAAAGCCTGCGACATCTCCGGTGAGCACGATATTCTATTTCCGGTTGACCCGGAATCTGCTGATACGGCTGCCACGATGAAAGCCATTCACGCTGACCGCGTTGATCAGGAATATCAGATGAAATGGGACTTTGACCCGGCGGCCGAACGCTTTGACTCTCCCATGGTTGAAAAACGCCCGCTTACCTTTACCTGCACTTCTGCACCGGAAGGTGACGTCAACGAAAGTGTTGATCCCGACAGCTGCTGGGACTGCTTCCACAGCGCCGATGATCCAGATCCGGCCGTTACAATTCTGACCTATGAATTTTTAGAGACTCCGCCAGATCCGATGTGCTCTCCGGCTGCCGTGTGCATGGCGCGTATGCAGCCCGTCCCGGACGTTCCCGGCACATTTCATGCCTGTTTCTACGGTTTCCGGGTCCATGACCTCTGCCGCGGACTGGGAATCGGTGAAGCTGCTTTCTGTCTGTTCTTAAACGATCTGATCGCGCGCGGCTGCACCCGAATTGTTCTTCACGTCAGCAGTGACAATTATCCGGCACTCTCGATCTATAAAAAAGCAGGGTTCCGAATTACCGAAACCCTGTCCTATTTTATGTATTAAAGATATGGCAGGCGCTTCAGCCGCCAAAAGCACCCCGATACATGGGCTATTCGTTTACATCACGACTATTCTTCCTGCGTCGGATGTTTTTCCTCAATCTTCTGACGGATGCTTAACATCTTGCAATCCGTCTCCGCGATGACATCCGCGCACTTTTTCAGCTCCGCACCGATCTCTGCGGCTTCCTGGGCATCCAGCTGCTTTTTATACTTGAGCTGGTGATCCAGACTCGCCCAGAAATCCATGGCGATCGTGCGGATCTGGACTTCCACACGGATATTTTTCTTACTGCTTGAAAAGAATACCGGTACTTCCACGATCATGTGGTAGCTGCGGTAGCCGTTTTCCTTCGGCGCCTTGATATAATCTTTGATCGCAATGATGGTCACATCATCCTGGCGTTCCAGCATCCGGCTGATCTCGTAAATATCGTCCACAAACGAACATATCACACGGACACCCGCTATATCATCCAGGTTGGACTCCATCGATTCGATCGAAAGCGGAAGTCCGCGCCGCTGCAGTTTTTCTACAATACTCTTCGGCTTCTTCACTCTCGCTTGATCATCTCGATCGGGTTTCTTGCATTCCGCATGGAAAGCTCATCGTTGAGCACTTCCAGCTTCGTCTTAAACTCTCGAATCGCGCAGCTGTACTGCATCATCGCTTCCTGAAACTGCCTTGCCGTCTCCCGGAATGTCTCAGGAATCTCAAACACCTGAGGCGTATTGACCGCGAAATGGCTCAGCTCGCTGTTGGGATTCTGAGCAATATTCATTTGTATTCTTCCACCTCTTCTATATATCTATATTCTTTTATGCCTTCTCAACTGCGTCAGCCGCCGCATCCAGCCATGGGGATTCCACATACTCAACCAGCCCCTCGTCCACCTTGGACGCAATCGACGGATCGATCGGAATCTTCGCAAGCACCGGAATCCCATACTCGTCTGCCGTCTCCTCGATATGGCTTTCACCGAACACAGAAATCTTCTTTCCGCAGTCCGGACATTCCAGATAACTCATGTTTTCAACCAATCCCAGAATCGGAATATCCATCTTCTTCGCCATGTTGACCGCTTTTGCCACGATCATCGAAACCAGCTCCTGCGGGGAAGTCACAATAATAATACCTGCCAGCGGCAGGGACTGAAATACAGTCAGCGGCACATCGCCGGTTCCCGGAGGCATATCGACAAACATATAATCAATGTCCTTCCAGAGTGCCTCGCTCCAGAACTGCTTAATCACGCCGCCCACAACCGGTCCACGCCAAATTACCGGATCCGTCTCATGCTCCAGAATCAGGTTCGAAGAAAGAATCTCTATCCCCGTCGAGGTCGTGCGCGGCAGCATCAGCTGATCCGCTGTCACACCTACCATGCCGTGAATGCCAAATGCCTTCGGGATCGACGGTCCTGTAATATCTGCATCAAGAATGCCAACGCGGTTGTTTCTCGCACGCATCTTACATGCCATCAGGGATGTCACCAGGGATTTTCCGACGCCGCCCTTGCCGCTGACTACACCAATTACTTTTTTAACTGAACTCTGTGGATTTAACGGCACCCGGAAACTCTCCATCGTCCGGCTGGCACACGTTTCGCCGCAGCTTGAACAATTATGACTGCAATTCTCACTCATACATACTTCTCCTTTTTATCAGGTTGGATTCTGATCGTTCGCTGGTTTTCGTTTTTGCATCCTCTTCAGACGTTTTCCAAAACCAAAAACCTGTAACGCCCAAATCCTCCCCTGTCGTAATCTCCGTACATTTTACCATATTTTCTGCAAAAATGATAGGGGCAAACACAACTGGCAGCGTTACAAAAGAATGTGCCGTTACTGTACACGTATGCGTGAACAGTAACGTTTTCTATGAGACAAAAACAGACAGCCCGTTTGCTGCACTGCATTCAGACTGTCTGTCTTTTTTATATCCTATTCATATTTCTCTACAGATACGCCTGTACCATCGGGCGCAGCCGTCTTGCCATGATCGCCGCCAGAATGCAGAGAATATAATCCGCCGGCATCTCCGGCAGGCAGTAAACCAGCACAATCGCTTTCCAGCCGATCGGCTGCAGGGTTACGAGATGGGTAATCAGATAGAAATAAACCATTCCCATTCCATAATATACCACATATCCAGCCGTCGCCGCCGTCATCAGCGCTCCCATTTTCCAGGAATTCAAACATTCACAGACCTTCCCCATGACCCACGCCGCAAGGAGAAATCCCAGCAGAAAACCAAAGGTCGGGCGCAGCAGATACGCCGGACCGCCGCCGCGTGCAAAGATCGGGACGCCCGCAAGTCCAATCAGCAAATAGACACCCACACTGGTAAATGCCCGTCTGGAGCCCAGCAGAAATGCTGCCAGCATCACGAAAAACCACTGCAAGGTGAAGTTCATGGTATCTGCGCCGGTCGGAATGACAACCTTGATAAATGCCCCCACGGCGACCAGCGCCGCAAACAGACCGCAAAGCGCCACATCCTTCGAATGTTCCCGGCTCCGCGAAACTGCTTTTTCTCTCATCTGTTTTCCTCCATCATGCATGATGCATTTTTTCATAAACGGTTCCTTTCATGGCATGCAGCCACCGTGCCTGCAGACTTTCGCTGTCCATGTATGTTTCCTTTTGCTCAAAACGAATCCTCCAGCATCACTCCGCCTGGAATTTACGGATCATCCGCACAAGCCCAAGACTCTCCATCCGTTTTGCAATCAGATAAAAGAGTGCTGCATCCACCGGCCACTTGATGAGATTCTTAAGCACACGCATCGGCAGAAGCACCATCATTGCTTTTCCAGACATCATGCTAAGCCAGAGTGTGTTCAAAAATATGTTGCAGATCAGCGCCACCACCAGATCCGCCCAGAGCGCCCGGCGGAAGGTAAGCGGTTTCCGATACAGAATTGTGCCATATAGCACGCCGCCCAGCATCGCATTCAGCGTAAATCCCGGAAAAAATGCCCCCGTCGGCTTTACGACATATTTGACCAGGTCCAGGACTCCGCCATAAACCGCTCCAGCCACCGGACCGAAGAGGTAGTAGACAAACTGGTTGACCACACCGCCGAATCCGATTTTCAAATACGGACCAGCCTCAATCGTGAAGTATCCCAGAACAACGGAGACAGCCATCAGCATGGCGGCAGTCGTGAGTGTTTTCACGTGTTTCAGTTCCTGAAAGGATGCCTGATAACATACTGCAAATTTTTTCATAAAAAAACCTCCTTTTCTGCAGATCTCTCGAACCACATCAGGAGATAGATTGTATCAACGATGCAGCGGGATGCGGAATACTGACCGCGAAACCCCGGAGGGTCTCTTCGTCCAGCTGACAACTCCCTGTTCAACCGGCACTTAACGCCTGTATTCCTACTCTGCGTTTCTTTTTTTATCTTTTACATCATACCACAATTTTCCCGCTTTTCAAGCACTTTATAAGCGCATCTGTCATTTCCGCACCAGGACGTTACTGTTCACCCATACGTGCCCAGTAACGGAATTTGCCGTGGCTTCGCATTTAAATACGGCAAATTCCTGCTGCCACCACGTTTTCTTACGGCACTTTCGGTTCCAAAAGTGCCTACCCGTGAACAGTTACACCAAGACTCCTCTGGCAGTCCATTTTCGAACCAGTCAGCATTTACTCTTCTTTTTGGCTCTGTTCGCTGTATTCCCTAAACGCACGATCCATCTCGATATAGTTGCGTTTCAGGAAACCGGCTTTCCGTCGCGGGTCAGGAAACAATGGCGGCTCTCGCCCACGCAGCGGATTGCGCCCGTTTCCTTGTCAAAAACCGTGTATTCCAGCGTCATGCGGATGCCGTTGTATTCCTTCATCTGAACCAGCACCTGCACCGTCTCGCCAAA
This sequence comes from Clostridium sp. AF21-20LB, assembly GCF_003478795.1. Taxonomy (NCBI): domain Bacteria; kingdom Bacillati; phylum Bacillota; class Clostridia; order Eubacteriales; family Clostridiaceae; genus Clostridium; species Clostridium sp. AF21-20LB. The sequence goes on from NZ_QUGD01000005.1 coordinate 63,113, forward strand.
CCGCGCCATGCTCTTATAATCGCAGTGAACCGACAGCACCGGGCTTATGATCCCCTGTTTTTCCATGATGTCATATCCCATTCCCATCTGCTCCATCATGTCGATCCGCGCTTCCTCAAACCAGTGTAGGTAATTTGCATGGTGAATGATTCCCATCTGGTCGGTTTCATAATACTGCGCTTTGTGTTCGTAAATTTTCAGTTCCATAAAAACCCCTCTTTTCCATCTAAAAAGGGATACCTGCACAACTGCAATTTCTGCCGTTCTGCAATATCCCCCTCTGGTTCTGATATGTGTGTCACCGTCCGCACACTGTGCAGGCAATGGCTGATACCTTACTGTTCCAGTTCTTCTCCGAGTCCGCTCTCGATCGCCTCGATAATCGTCTTCAGCGCTTCTTCCTCATCCGGTCCGTCGCAGGCAACCGTGATCTCGGTGCCGCACTTGATACCCGCTGCCATCACGTTCAGCACGCTCTTTGCCACAATATGTTTCTCCCCGCACTCAATCAGAGTCCGGCTCTTAAATTTCATCGCGGTCTGCGAAAGCACGCCAGCCGGCCGCAGGTGAAGTCCCGATGGATTAACCACTTTCACTTTCTTCGATACCATAGCTGTCCCTCCCTCGTCAATTCTTAGTTTTTAATTACTCTAATTTTAGTCTAAGTAGGGCAGACTGTCAAGCGTTAGACCAGCACCTGCTGCGCGTAATTAACAGACGCCATCGCATCGCGGCAATACGCATCCGCTCCGATCATATCCGCGTATTCCTGGGTCAGAACCGCGCCGCCGACCATGACTTTCGCCCACGGTGCTTCCTTGCGGAGCTGCTTGATCGTCTCCTCCATGCTCGGCACGGTGGTCGTCATCAGGGCGGACAGACCGACCAGTCTTACATGGTTCTTGATCGTCTCTTCCACGATCGCCTCCGGAGCTACATCCTTACCTAAATCCAGCACATCATAGCTGTAATTCTCCAATAATACTTTTACGATATTTTTTCCAATGTCATGAATATCGCCCTTGACGGTCGCCAGCACAATCTTGTCCTTCTTCTCTCCTGCTTCCCCGGAGGACTCCATCTGGTTTTTGATGACCTCAAACGCCGATTTTGCCGCCTCCGCACTCATCAGAAGCTGCGGCAGAAAGACGGTGCCTGCCTCAAACCCCTTTCCGACCTTATCGAGTGCCGGGATCATGCAGGAATTGATGACGGTCAGGGAATCCATGGTCTTTAAGAGTTCCCCGGCTGCCGATGCCGCCTGCTCTTTTAAACCTCTCTCCACACTGACCGTAAGCTGATGCTCCGGACCGGATGCCTGGCTGCCAGTGTCCGCACTGCCGGAAGCTCCAGCTGCACCTGCCGCCGGGGCACCCGAACCTGCGCTGCCTGCTGCACCTGCGCCGGAAGCTCCGCCCGCACCTGCCTTTGGGATCGCCAGCCGCGCTGCCTGCTCAATATAATCGCCGCAGTGTTCATCCAGTGCTGCCAGAGCCCGGTAACTATAATAAGAACGCATCATTGCCGCCGAATTCGGATTGATGATCGCCGCGGTCAGACCGCTCTGCATCGCCATCGTAAAGAAATTGGAGTTGACAATCTCACGCTGCGGTAATCCGAAGGAAATGTTTGAAACGCCGAGAATCGTATTGCAGCCAAGTTCCTGACGGACACGGCGCACCGTCTCCAGTGTCACCAGCGCGCCGGTCGGCTCGGAGCTGATCGTCATACAGAGCGCATCGATCACGATGTCTTTTTTCTGGATGCCATACTTTTCCGCCTCCGCACAGATTTTCCGCGCGATCGCCATACGTCCGTCCGCCGTCGCCGGAATGCCTTCCTCGTCGATCGTCAGCGCAACCACCGTGCCGCCGTAATGTTTTACCAGCGGAAATACAGCGTCCATGACCTCCTGTTTGCCATTGACAGAGTTAATCAGTGCCTTTCCATTATAAATACGCAGCGCCTGTTCCATCGCCTCTGTGTCAGTCGTATCAATCTGCAGCGGAAGCTCGGTCACCGCCTGCAATTCCTGTACGACCTCGCGCATCATCGCCACTTCATCGATCTCCGGCAGTCCCACGTTGACGTCAAGCACCGCAGCGCCATTTTCCTGCTGGGTGATCGCCTCGCGCAGGATATATTCCAGGTTGTGATCGCGCAGCGCCTGTTTGAACTTTGATTTTCCGGTCGGATTGATGCGCTCGCCAATAATGACTGGATCGGTTCCCATCTCTACTACCGACGCGTAGGAAGTGATGAGAGTGTCATTTTTCGGCTCGATCGGCTTTCTCGTTCTGCCCTTACACATCTCTGCCAGCAGACGGATGTGCTCCGGGGTCGTACCACAGCAGCCCCCGACTGCCGAAACGCCCATCTCCAGCATTCCTTTCATTTCCTCGACAAATTCTGGCGGATCAATATCATATACGGTCTTTCCTCCCTCGCTTCGCGGAAGTCCCGCATTTGGATTGACAACCACCGGGATCGACGCATACCGAAGCAGTTCTTCCACAATCGGCTTCATCTGAACCGGACCTAATCCACAATTGATTCCGAGCGCATCCACGCCCAGACCTTCCAAAAGTGCCACAACGGACTTCGGTGTTCCGCCGGTTAAAAGTTTGCCTTTTCCATCGAAAATTGTGGTTGCAAAGATTGGAAGATCGGAATTTTCCTTTGCCGCCAGAACCGCTGCCTTGAGTTCATACGTGTCGCTCATCGTCTCGATCAGAATCAGATCCGCGCCGCCTCGCACGCCTGCCTTTACCACCTCGGTATAGATGGAGACCGCCTCCTCAAAGTCCAGATCGCCCATTGGCTTTAAAAGGCGTCCGGTCGGTCCCAGATCCAGCGCTACATAACCACGGCCGCAGTGTTCTACCGCTGTCCGGGCATTTTTCATCGCCGCATCCACGATCTCATCCAGATTAAACTCGGCTGTCTCATTGTATTTCAGGCGGTTCGCGCCGAATGTATTCGATAAAATAATATTTGCGCCCGCGTTCAGATAATCCTCATGGATCTTTACCAGAACCTCCGGATGCTTGATATTCCAGGTTTCCGGCAGTTCGCCCGGTTTCAGCCCGGCTCCCTGCAAAAGACTTCCCATTCCTCCGTCAAATACCAGTATTTTATCGTTCCAATCTTCCCGTATACCCATGTCAGCTTCCTCTCTGTTTTTTGTTTCTTACTTATTTATCTCTCCGGTACAGGCAGTTTTTGTTTGAACAGACCTCACAGCCCTCTTTCACACAGCCCGCCGCTATCTTCGATACTCCGATGACCGCCGTCACCGACTTGGACGGCATCATCAAAAAACTTTCCGTCAATGTAATCCCCACCGTCTTTTCCGCTTCCAGTACCCGGCAGAAATCCGGCTGGCACGAAAGCGGCAGATCTCCATAACCTGGCGAAAAGCGGGGACGCAGATAGAGTCCTTCTTCTGCTGCCTCCGCTTTTAATTTGTCATTGATTTCATTGCAGTAACTCTCAATCCGTGCCGCCGCGCACGCCTGCAGGACAACCGCCCGGCTCATCGAAAGACGGCTGTATCGGCGCAGAAGCAGATCCACACCAGCACCCAGCGTCGCCGCAAAAAGGATGATCTCCTGGCAGTCCTTTAAATTGCGGCTGAGCGCCCGGCTTTTTACTTAAAACACGTAAAATCAAGTTCTGAATCTGGCAGCAGCGTCAGCGGATATCGTCTGTAAAAGCTCCGGCAGTTGACGGATCGCTCTAATTCTCCCAGACAGTCCTCCACCAGATCTTTCGTCTGCAGATCCGGCTCCTGCTGCCCTTTAATTCCTAAATACCGATATATTTCTCTTCGATTGACTTCCGCCATTACAGAATCTCCGACAGGTTGTTCTTAATCTGCGCCGCTACATCCGGTTTATTCATCGAATATACATGGATTCCATTTACATGGTTCGCAATCAGATCGATGATCTGCTCAGTTGCATAGGCGATACCTGCCTGCTTCATCGCTGCCGGGTTATCACCAAAACGATCTACGATCGCCTTGAAGCGTGCCGGAAGGTAGGTGCCGGACATGCTGCAGATGCGCTTGATCTGACTTATGTTTGTCACCGGCATGATGCCTGCGACAACCGGAACCGTGATTCCTTTTTCTCGGATACGGTATAGGTAATTATAAAGGATATTATTGTCAAAGAACATCTGGGTCGTCACAAAATCACAGCCCGCTTCCACTTTTTCTTTCAGATGCCCGATATCCACCGTCTTGTTGACCGATTCCACATGTCCCTCCGGATAGCAGGCTGCGCCGATGCACAGCTCCGGGCAGGTCTCACGGATCTCGCGGATCAGCTGGGATGCATACTGATAATCTTTTTCTACCTTGCCGTCTTTCGGAATATCGCCGCGAAGTGCCAGGACATTCTCAATTCCGTGTGCTGAATCTCGCGCAGGACACTGTGCACCTTCTCACGGGTCGAGGAGACGCAGGTCAGATGTGACAGCGCCGGCACCTGGCAGGTGCTCTGGATATCCGATGCGATCTGGACCGTATACTGGCTTGTGCCGCCGCCTGCTCCGTAGGTCACGCTCATAAATGACGGATTTAACTTTGCAATCTCAAGCGCTGCTTTCTCAACGGAAGCGAAGTTGCTCTCCTCCTTCGGCGGGAACACTTCAAACGAAAGCGTCGGCTGTCCTTTGGCTAAAATATCCTTAATCTTCATCGTATTTATCTCCTGTTCTCATCATTTCGTCCGGTTCTGCCCCGGACCTCTATTGCCTATGTATTCTATATGATTTTTGCTCAGTATACCATATTTCCCCAATGAACGCCAGACTTCCGGCAGCTATCTTCTGGATTGATTTTCTATATCTTGCCATAGGTAAAATCTATAGAAACCAAATAAAATACATAAACATACGATACAGATAATTAATTCCAGACAAAGCAAACAAAATCAGTAAAATCACCAGCACAAGGCTCATTTTCCCCTTCTTTTTCTGATTTTTTCCTTGCTGCACCGCGCTTCGTCTCTGCGTTGTCTGATACGACATACTGTTCTGGTTCTGTGTCCGGACGGATGCCTGTCTGCCTGCGCCTGCTGCTTTCTGCGTCTGGGAATATGCCTTCGCCCGGTCCGCAAGCGTGCGGATGGCATCTGTGCCTGCCCTTGCACTCGTTTCCCACGAGGCAGATCCCGCATTGTGGTACTCACAGTCCGTCTCATGCGCCGGGTGGCGCTCATTCAGATAATAAGTTGCATTGACATAGTTAGGATTCCGGATCCACTGTTTACAAAAAGAACAATAATGACCATACTTGATCGGATGGTCGCAAATCGGACAAATTCGTCTCTGCATGAAATACCTCCCCTCGGATCGAACATACTTTTTCGAAAACACCTCGTCAATTATTTTTTATTGTACCATAACTTTTTTACTTTTTTCTATATTTTCTCTTGTATTTTCTCCATTTCGTGTTAAAATACAAACGTCCATTACACTGTCAAGACAGGTGTAAGCCATTTATTTGACCGGAATGGCTGAAACGATTCATTCCGTTCACAATTATTTTACTCTGGGAGGTTCTATCAATATGGAACGTGTGAAAGCTTTTCTGAAACGGAAGCAGGTTGTCATCTCCGTTCAGACGTATCTCATCGATGCGCTGGGCGCGATGGCATTTGGTCTGTTTGCTTCTCTTCTGATCGGTACCATCTTCGGCACACTGGGGGAGAAGACAGGCGTTGCAATTTTTACCACGATCGCAGGCTACGCCAAGAGCGCGACCGGTGCGGCGCTCGGCGTCTCGATTGCCTACGCCTTAAAGGCACCGACGCTCGTCCTTTTCTCCGCCGCTACCGTCGGCATCGCGGGCAATGAACTCGGCGGTCCGGTCGGCGCGCTCGTTGCCACCATCATCGCAGCCGAGCTTGGAAAAATCGTCTCCAAAGAGACACCGGTTGATATTCTCGTCACCCCGGGCGTCACCATCATCTCCGGCATCCTGGCCGCACAGTTTGTCGGTCCGGGCGTCTCCGCATTCATGACCGCTTTCGGAAATCTGGTGAAGACAGCGACCGTCATGCAGCCGCTTTTCATGGGTATTCTGGTTTCTGCCTGATCGGCATCGCCTGACGCTTCCGATCAGCAGTGCGGCAATCTGCATCATGTTAAGCCTCGACGGTCTGGCAGGCGGTGCCGCCACCGCAGGCTGCTGCGCGCAGATGGTCGGATTTGCCGTTTTAAGCTTCTGTGAAAATAAATGGGGTGGTCTTCTGGCACAGGGACTCGGAACCTCGATGCTCCAGATGGGAAATATCGTCCGGAATCCGAAAATCTGGATTCCACCGACACTCGCCTCGATGGTCACCGGTCCGCTCTCCACGATGGTCTTCCATCTGGAAAATATTCCAGCCGGTTCCGGCATGGGAACCTGCGGTCTCGTCGGACCGATCGGCATCTACACCGCCATGCAGGGAAGTGGAAATTCGATGATGTGGCCGGGCATCCTGCTCATCTGCTTCGTGCTTCCGGCTGTTTTGACCCTGTTCTTCGGCGCACTTTGCCGGAAAGCTGGATGGATCAAGGACGGCGATTTGAAGCTGGATCTATAATTATAGCTCCATAAAACAGGCATTGAAATGCTCTTCATCCACACTGTGTGGATAGCAAGCATTCCAATGCCTGTTTTTTGATCCAGTTATCTTTTCCCTATTCCTTATCGTTCTTCTTTCCCCAGCAGCTCCCGCATACTTGCGAGTAGCTTCGCCTCTTTGTCTTCCTTATATTCTCCGAGCAGGACCTCTTCAAACTCCTTCTCCACCTTCATCCGGCGGAAATACGAGCTCATTTCATCCGCCATGCCGGAGAGCCGGTTTAACAGGCGGGAGAAATCGCGCAGCATCACGTCGTCCTTGTGGTACGGATAAACAATGTCGTGGTCAACCTCACTCCATCCCTCCTCAAACAGCGTTCTCGCCTGAATCTCGACGTAGTAACCGCGGTATTTGATGATGTAGTGAAGGGAACGGTAGATACCGCCTGACTTGATTTCGATCACATTTTCATCGTAGATCCGGCTGTCCCCGTTTCGGCGGTATACCTTCGGACGCTCTGCAATGTAGCAGTGTGTCTCATCGTTGTCAAAATCGCGCTCACGGTCTTTTACATACTGCTCCGGGGCATTTTCAAACGCCGATGTGATGTATTCATGGAAATGACGCCAATCCTCACGGTACAGGAAGAATACACGGATACCGATAAGGTCCGTCACGTATTTCCAGTAATTATCAACTCCCAGCTGGCAAATTTCTCCGGCTGCTCTTTTTTCTTGCGGATGATCTTCTCCAGCAGATGCCCCGGTGCCTTGGTACGGTAACGGTAGGAATGGATCCCCGCTTTTTCAATATCATACAGATACTTATCTACAAAATCCTTGCCAATCTCCCGCAGCTTTCCCTCGATCGTCGCATAATGATCCGCGATCGCAGTCAATTCCTCCCAGGAAACGCCCGCCGCGTCAAAGTCTTCCTGTTCGATCCGATATTTTCTTAAAAATAACTCTCTCTCCATTATCTCCTCTTTATCGGAAGCCCACTGAGCGCAGGAACCGGGCAAATGCCTCCCTGCCTTCCGGCGTACACTTATATACGCCCGCGTCTTCCAGTACCTGCTCAAAGACAAGACCTACCTCTTTTTGCAGGATTTCGTTTATATTTTCACTTGTTATATGCTCATACTTCGGCAGGAACTCATCCACCCAGTCCGCATGCTTTTCAAGCTCCGGATTGGAACGGATATCGCCTCCGGAAAGGATCGCCTCCGCCAGATCGGCAAGCTCCTGTTTCAATCTGGACGGGAGCACCGCCAGACCCATGACCTCGATCAGACCGATATTTTCTTTCTTGATGTGATGCAGCTTCGCGTGCGGATGGTAAACACCAAGCGGATACTCATCCGTCGTGATGTTATTGCGGAGCACCAGATCCAGCTCGTAGAAATCGCCATTCTTTCTGGCAATCGGCGTGATCGTGTTGTGCGGTTCTCCGTCCGTCCCAGCATAAATAAAAGCATCCTCATCCGTATAGCTGCGCCATGCACGCAACACCTTTTCACCCAGATCAATCAGGCGGTCCGGATTCTTGGAACGGGTCCGCAGAACTGACATCGGCCATTTAACGATTCCGGCTTCCACATCCTCGAAGCCTTCCATCTCAAATTTCTGTTCAATCGGCGCTTTTGCCATCGCAAACGTGTAATGTCCGCCCTGGAAATGGTCGTGACTTAAAATCGAACCGCCGACGATCGGCAGATCCGCATTGGACCCCAGGAAATAGTGCGGGAACAATTTCACAAAATCAAACAATTTGACAAACGTTGCCCGTTCGATCTTCATCGGTGTGTGCACACCGTTGAACACGATACAGTGCTCATTGTAATACACATACGGCGAATACTGGAAACCCCACTGGCTGTCATTGACCGTGATCGGGATAATGCGGTGGTTATTGCGCGCCGGATGGTTGACACGTCCGGCATAGCCTTCATTTTCCTTGCATAAGAGGCATTTCGGATAACCGCTCTGCTTTGCCAGTTTGGCTGCCGCGATTGCCTTCGGATCTTTCTCCGGCTTGGATAAATTAACCGTGATGTCCAGCTCCCCGTATTTTGTATCTGTTTTCCATTTCATATCCTTGGAAACACGGTAACGGCGGATGTAATTGGAATCCTGGCTCAATTTGTAATAATAATTGGTTGCCGCCTCCGGCGATTCCTCATACAATTTCCAGAAATGTCCAATCACCTCGCTCGGGCGCGGCATCAGGCAGTTCATCAGCTTCGTGTCGAACAGATCGCGGTACACCACGCCGTCCTCCTTCAAAACGCCCGTCTCATGTGCATAATCAAGCAGGGCATCCAACGTCTCTTCCAGTGAAATCTCCCTGCATGCGCCCTGTGGTTCTTCATATTCATCCAGTCCCAGAACCTCGAGAATCTGGTTCGTCGCGTAAATGCGATCCGACTCCTGAAGAAGCCCCGTATTGACTCCGTACTGTACTAAATTTCTGATTGCTTCATATACTGCCATACCCTATCCTCCTGACTGAAAAACAACCTTGCTGTTTCATTCTTATCCTTTTATCATTATAACTTTAGCTGCCCGTATACCATTGCGCCACCTTATCTCATGGCATTTTCGGTTCCAAAAATGCCTGCATATGAACAGTCACTGTACATCCTCTTACTCTTGTGGCTTCCATTTACATAAATTTTGTCAAATCCAGACATTTTAAGCGGTTTACCAGGATTCCTCCGAGAAGCCCAATCAGCGCCCCCGCTGCCGTTCCGGCTGCCAGAAGCACCGGAAGATAGTAGAACAGACTCGCATTTTCCACCACCAGCGCCGCCACGATAAGCTGCCCGATGTTGTGTCCCGCACCACCCAGGATGCTGACACCGGTCACGCCGAACCAGTCCAACCGGCGGAACACCACCATCAGAAGAAGGCTGACCGCAGCACCTGCCAGACTATACAGCATCATCGACAGGTTTCCAAACGTAAATCCTACCAGCACGATACGCACCAATGCAATCGCCGCTGCCGCACCGGCTCCCAGCAGATACAGACTCACGATCGACGCCAGATTCGCCAATCCCAGCTTGACCCCCGGAACGCCCAGGTTGAGCGGTATCAGGGTCTCGACATAGCTCAGCAGAAATGCCAGCGCTGTCATCATTCCATATAAAGCGATTTTTCCGGCTCTGGATGTGCCTGCTCGTCCTTTTTTCTGCATTTCTTCCTCCTCTGTATACCTCTATGAATATATTAGTAAAAATTTTTAGTTTTGTAAAGCGCGTAACGGTTCACAGATAGGAATTTTCTGAACTAAAAATTCCGTACGATACAGTTCTGGCGTTACTGTTCACGCATACGTGCCCAGTAACGGAATTTGCCGTGGCTTCGCATTTAAATACGGCAAATTCCTGCTGCCACCACGTTTTCTTACGGCACTTTCGGTTCCAAAAGTGCCTACCCGTGTACAGTAACGTTCTGGCTGCCGATGCGTTTAGTTTCTGGGCCGTAATCTTGACTTTCCTATCAACCTTTGTTAGAGTAGTTGCAGACATTTTTGCAAACATAGTTTCAAACCGAATTTTCGATATTTTTAAGAATGGAGCTCTTTATGAAAAAAAAGGATTTATCCGCGCTTCTGACACTTCTTGCCGTCGTATTTTTTGGCTGCGGCGCGGCGCTTCTTTTCAGCAAATCCCGCCGGGAGCCGATCAGCCGTTCCGCGTTTCTGCTGAATACATTTGTCAACATCACACTCTATGATTCGCAGGATGAAGCGATCCTTGACCACTGTGTGGACATGTGCCAGGAGTACGAAAACCGTTTCAGCAAGACGATCGAGGGCAGCGAGCTTTACAAGTTAAACCACCGCAGCTCCGACGAGACGACTTTTACCGTCTCCGACGATATGGCGGCGATGATTTCTGAAGGACTGCATTACAGTGAGGTTTCCCATGGTGCCTACGACCTGACGATCGAACCTCTCAGTTCTCTCTGGAATTTTACCAGCGACGAGCACGTGATCCCGGCGGAGGATGACATAACAGCGGCGGCAGAACGCGTCAACTGGAAAAATGTGAAACTTGACGGAAATACTTTAACCTTCCTCTCCCCGGACACGACGATTGACCTCGGCTCCATCGCCAAGGGCTACATTGCCGACCGCATGAAAGACTATCTGACCGAATCCGGCGTCGAAAGCGCCATCATCAACCTGGGCGGCAACGTACTCTGTGTCGGTGAACGCACAAATCACCAGCCGTTCCGCATCGGGCTGCAGAAACCGTTTGCCGACTATGCAACGGTGTTTGCCGATCTGAATATTGATGACATGTCCGTTGTCTCCTCCGGCGTCTATGAGCGCCATTTTGAGAAAAACGGTGTCAATTACCATCACCTGTTAAACCCGAAAACTGGCTATCCGTACCAGAACGGACTGGTTTCCGTGACGATCGTCTCCCCGCGTTCGGTGGACGGCGATGTACTCAGCACGACCTGTTTCTCGATGGGACTGGATAAGGGCCTGGAACTCATCAATTCGATGGATGGCATTTATGCTTATTTTATCACGGATGATTATGAACTGATTTACTCGGATGGAGCGGAGGCATTTATTGATGAAATCAAAGAAAAATAGAAATGATTTTGTTTTGATTCTGGTTCTTCTTGCCGTCATACTCATCGGTTTTCTGGTTGTGCGCTTGCAGCGCCAGAAGGATGCTTTTACCGTTGATGTCAGTGTCAATGGAACAACCGTCGCCACCTACCGGCTGGATGAGGAGATAGACACCTGGATCGACGGGTATCAGGGGGGACAAAATCATCTGGTGATTCAAGATGGATGTGCCCGGATCGAAGAGGCAGACTGCCCGGACAAGCTCTGTGTGAAGCAGGGAACCATTTCAGAGAGTGGGGAATCGCTGGTTTGCCTGCCGAATAGGGTGGTTGTGGCGGTTAAATAGATATGGTTTGCCAACACGGACGGAAACGCCCAGCGGGTACGCATAATTGCGCCGCTGGGCGTTTTCTGTTTATTTTATTCCACAAATTTGATCGATTTTAAGCAGCTCTTCCTCGCTCAACGGTGCCCCATCCAACATTTTCAGATTATCTAATATCTGCTCCGGTTTGGACGCACCGATGAGAACGCTGGTTACCACAGGATCCTTCATGACCCATTTGAGCGCCATCTGGGAGAGTTTTTCGCCTCTCTGTCCGGCCATCTCGTTGAGGGCGCGGATCTGGCTGATTTTTTCTTCGGTGAGCTGGTCTTTTTTGAGAAATCTGCCGTCGGTCATGACGCGGCTGTCGGCTGGGATGCCGTACAGATAACGGTCGGTTAAGGTTCCCTGTGCAAGCGGGCTGAATGCAATCAGACCTTTCTTTTCTTTGACAGCGGCTTCTTTTAAGCCGTTGTTTTCGATCGTGCGGTCAAAGATGCTGTAGCGGTTCTGATTGATGACGAACGGGCATTTCAGATCGCGCAGGATCGCAGCGGCTTCCTGCATTTTTTGTCCATTGTAGTTGGAAAGTCCTGCATAGAGAGCTTTTCCGCTCTTAACTGCCTGATCGAGTGCTCCCATCGTCTCCTCAAGCGGCGTCTCCGGGTCCATCCGGTGATGGTAAAAAATGTCTACATACGGAAGTCCCAGGCGTGTAAGGCTCTGATCGAGGCTTGCAAGCAGGTATTTGCGGCTGCCCCAGTTTCCATAAGGGCCGTTCCACATCTCGTATCCGGCTTTCGTGCTGATGATCAGCTCGTCTCGATATGGCATGAAATTTTCCTTTACAATCCGTCCCAGATTTTCCTCAGCACTTCCCGGCTCCGGTCCATAATTGTTGGCAAGGTCAAAGTGCGTGACGCCATTGTCAAAGGCGGTAAAACACAGCTTCCGCATTGTCTCATAGACGCCGGTGCTGCCAAAATTATGCCAGAATCCCAGCGAAACTGCCGGGAGTCTGAGTCCGCTGCTGCCGCAGCGGTTGTAGGTCATTCCATCATATCTTGTGCCTGCTGCCTGATACATATACTCTTTCCTTTCCTACTCCCGTCCAGCCTCTGCCTGAACCTCGCGGATAGCTGCGTCGATCTGTGCCTCTACGGATACCGGCTTCTGGACCGGTGCTTCCGGCTGCTTCTTTACTTTCTGTACGGTCAGCGGCATATTAACGCCCAGCGGATTGAGAACGATGCCCTTTGCCTCCTCCGGGAGTACCTGAGCCAGCTTGAGCGCATCTACGACAACCGGGCGGAATTTCTTCTCACGGTTGAAACGCTGGAACTCGATCACATCCGTAAAGATCGGCTGGAAAATATCTCCGCTCTTTAATTTAACCAGCGGAATGCCATTTCCTTCCTCTGGAAGCGGCACGATATAGCGGCCCTTCGTGAAGTGCGCGCCGATCTCCTCCTGTAAATCGTTTAATTCCGGCGTAATCTCCTGATTTGGCTGACGGCGCAGATCCTGCATATAGTAAAGCATCGTCAGGTGCAGCTCCGGGTTCTCCACCCAGACTTTTCCATTCTTGCTATCCTCCGGGTCTTTGCGTCTTACAAACTCGGTCAGCTGAATCATCTTCTGCTCCTCGCCCACGTGTACCTGGATAGCATTGACACCCATCGTGTAAAGGCTGGTATAGAAAAGCAGAAGGCTCTTTCTGTCCACCTTCGCGATTCCTACCGGAATCTGCTGCTCTGCCAGCTTCTGTGCGCCTGCCTTTGCGCCCTCTTCGTCCGTAAACAGCAGGATGGCATCATCCATTGTTTCCGGATCACAGTATACATACGGCTCTTTCGTACATCCAGAAAGAATGGCATATAAGGAATCTGCCTCTCTTAACTTCTGTGCGAAGATATCCGGCTCCTGTTCATTCGTATTTGTCTGCTTTGTCTCGTTTTCCATCCATCTAATCTCCTTTTTATTGAATCGTCATCAATGCCTCAAAATCAGCCCGTGCAAATCGGTGGTAAATCGTGTGCCCCATCTCCTCACGGATGCAGTAATCATATGCATCGATGCTGCTGTCTGTAAAATAAATGACATAATCAAAATCCATGCCGTCCGGCATCTGCCGGCACTCATACGCGCCGAATTTTTCAAACACAGCGGTAATCTCTTCCTTTGTGCAGGCGTGCTTTTCCCGAAACAACTGGATCAGCTCTTTTAAAAACGGCGGTTCCGGCACCTGCTCATGGACATACTCCACAAAATCCGGCGGGATAGTAAAGACGATCCGATCGGCGTGGATCCGAATCTGGGTATCTCCCATTTTCTCCTTCTTCGCCTCCAGATCATGCCGTATCTTCTTCGCCAGCTCCCGGATATCCGTCTCCTGCATCTCCAGCATCGCATTCAGGGAAGAAAGCGGATAATAAAGGCGCATCGTCTCCCTGGCATAACCAAGTTTTAGCTGCGCCTCTTTGATCTGATCCGTCATATTTTGAATTAAAGCTTCCAGTTTCATGTCATACTCCTGCCTCGGAAACGAAACCTCCGTCCCCGGCATCTTTATTGGGTCGATTGAATCATTGATAAGTACCTTTTTCACAATCTCTCTCATTATAACAATTTACCGAAAATGCGTCAATATGCGGATATTTGCTTTTTCGGTTTCTGTTCACGCATAGTTACTGGGCACGTATACGTGAACAGTGACACGCATATGTGCCCAGTAACAGACCTCTACAAATAGCAGGTCGTAAAATGCACCTCGCCCTCGTCATCCAGATCCATGAGCATGTAGCTCGGGCGTCTGCCCTCCTGGCGCGGAAATGAAAGACTGCCCGGATTCAACACAGTCAGATCCCCGCGCCGCTCCAGATACGGCTTGTGGGTATGTCCAAACATCGCAATCTGCACGCCGCGATCCTGTGCCTCATCGATCAGGCGCTCCGTCCCAACCGATACGCTATAAAAATGACCGTGGGTCAGAAATGCGCGGTATTTTCCAATCGAAATCTCCTTCTCGCGGTCCAGATGGGAGAAAAAATCATTATTTCCCAGCACCATATAGACCTCGCAGTCCGGGTTCTGCTCCTTACACCACGATGTAATCATGTCCTCACTTCCCTCGGCGTCACCCAGATGAATGAACATGTCAAACGGTGCTTCATTCTGGATGACTTCCAGCAGATTACCATCCGACGGTGAGTGTCGCTTGTAATTAATATCTTTTTCATCACTCGCCAAGCGCCTCCTTCAGCGCATCCTTCATCCGCTCCAGCGCCTTGCCCCGGTGGCTGATACGGTTTTTCTCCTCCATCGTGAGCTCTGCTGACGTTTTGCCGTACTCCGGCAGCCAGAGAATCGGATCATATCCAAATCCGCCGTTTCCAGCCGCTTCCTTTGCAATCTCGCCCTCCATCGCCGCTTCTGTGTGAAGCACTCTGCCATCCGGCAGCACTGCCGCGATATTGCACATAAAACGGGCGCTCCGCTCTTTTCCTTTTGCATCCTTCATGCGCTCAATCAAAATCCGGTTCTTTTCCTCATACGGTGTGTCCCCTAAATACCGCGCTGAATAAACGCCCGGCTCGCCGTTTAAATAATCTATCACCAGTCCAGAATCATCTGCCAGCACAATGCCGCCCGTCTTCTCCCAGACTGCCTTCGCCTTGATCTCTGCATTCTCGCGGAAGGTGGTTCCATTTTCCTCGATCTCGCCTTCAAATCCAGCCTCGCGCATCGTAACAATCTCACGGTTTAAATCCTTTAAAATCTCACGGATCTCTTTCAGCTTTCCCGCATTTCCCGTCGCAAATATAATTTTCTCGCTCACTTTTCCTCGCTCCTTTATCCTCAAACAGCATGGCTTTTCATATCCCGACATTCCGAATCACCGTTCTTCAAAAACAGCTTCCGCCATACCTTCACATCCGTACCAGCAATCAATTCTAGGAATCCACATTCCTCGTATACGCTTTCAAACACACATTGCAGTTTTGCTCCGTCTCCACGCGCTCCCAGGAGGAACCGCGGTAACTGATATAGCCTTCACCGTCGCTTAAATCGACCGTCAGTCCCTTATCCGGCGAACTGTACTCGATCGCCACCGGATGAATCGCTCCCGGCGTCGTGATCTCGACAATCACGGCAAACCGTTCGCCTGCCTCCAGCGTCACCGTCTTATCCAGCAAAACCGTATAATATCCGGCGTTCGCAACCTCCCCGGAAGCCACCTTTCTGCGCCGCCCGAACTGGGAGCTGCCCTCGGCGTCCGTCACGGTATATACCTGATACGATGTATTTTCCCCGGTTGCATAGAAGCCGACTGCCTCCAGCTCTTCTTTCTCCTCTGCCGTATAAATATTGGCAAAAAATGCCGATTCTTTTCCGTAACCGAGCTGCCCGACCCAGCCGCACAGATCTGTCTGGTAAATGTGGTCGTAATTATCTGCCGACTCGATTCCGGAATAGAGAATGTTGTGGATCCCAATATTTGTATCATAGTAGGACACGTAAAAATACCCATCGTCCCCAAATTCGCCGCCCCAGCTGTTGGCGCAGATAAACGCGCCATCCCCCTCCGGCGGCTGGTTAAAATTGTCTCTCGAATAGTGGTCATCCCAGCCGATGATCACAACGTCATGATTGGGCTTCTCATCGCCATTATACCAGTACGCCCCTGTCTCTTTCCGGTAATAATACGTGTCGTCGCGGTCACTGACCATCGCCGTATACAGGGAGCTCTGAACGCCTCCGTACAGATAAACCGCCCGTTTAACCGCCTCATAATCCTTCTCCGGCAACACCTGTATCTCCTGCACATGACAAGCAGGGCTTAAACCGTCAGGCGAATAGCCGTCGCCATATGGATCCTCTTCTTCCAGCACCGGCCCCTGCCACGCCAGCAGATACGCCATCGACATCGTATACTCGCCCCCGGCATTCTGTGAAAAATGGAAGCTGTTCCGGAGGGACATATGATCCTCCGAAAAGCTGACATTCCACTCCGGCCGGACACGACTTTCCAGCGCCATCACCGATGCAAATGCCCAGCACGTTCCGAGACTCCCCTGGTTTTTAACCGCCGGTGCCCGGCCAGCCTTCCGGTAATCATAAGATTCCGGCAAAAACGTGGCTGGATCCTCTGACCCGGTCAGTTCCATTTTCCGGTTCTCTGCATCCCAATTTTCTTCATAGGAAAATACCTCCGTCACCGCCTCAAGCGGCACATACAGGATTCCATTTTCCCACTCTGGGGGTGCTGCAATCGTCTGGCTCTCCTCCCCAAGCAAAAGTTCCGGGCTTCCGACCGTCATCTCCGCATGAGTATTGCCGCGCTCCATCACAAGCCGGTTTCCATCGTAGAGAAGCGCCGCACAGGAAAGCGCGTCCGGCAGCATCCCATACGGTATCATAAACTGCCCGTCCTGCGACATTCTCAAGCTTCCAAGCTGCGGATCGACCATTGTTCCATCGACTTCCAGCATGATCGGGCTGTCATTAATCTCCTCGGCCATCTGCTCATACCACTCCGGCTGCCACTCGGCGCTCTCCTCCGTCTTTTCCACCTGCTTCGGAATATGAATCAGACGGTTCTCGCGTACCAGAAATCCCAGCAGAAGCACCAGAAGCGCCCCATAGAAAACATTACGCTTCAACCTGATCCCCCGTTTTTCTTCTCGGCGGCTTCGGACCCATAAACTGATAATAATACGTCTTCATCATACCATTGTAGATTTTCCGGTTCTTGTCCGCTTTCCTGCCAATATAGCGCTCTGCGTCCTCATACGCGGTAATCAGGTACATCGACCAGGAATCCAGCGCCTTAAACCGTTCACCGATCGTCTTATAGAGCGCTGGAAGGTTCTTTTTCTCCTCGATACGCTCGCCGTAAGGCGGGTTTGTGATAATAAAGCCATATTTCTTCGGATGGCTCAGCTGCGCCACCGGGCGCTCCTGGAAATGAATCATGTGATCCACTCCGGCTCTCTCCGCATTTTCCCGCGCCGCCTTGATTACCTCGCCGTCAATATCGTAGCCCTGAATGTCTACCTTTACGGTATCATCCACCATCTCGGTCGCTTCATCGATCGCATCGTACCAGCATTTCTTCGGAATCAGGTTTGTCCAGCTCTCCGACAGGAGGAACGGTTCATGCCCGGTGCCATATTGGCCGCGATCATCGCCGCCTCGATTGGGAAAGTACCGCTTCCGCAGAACGGATCGACCAGAATCCGATCCGCTTTCCACGGAGTCAGAAGAATCAACGCCGCTGCCAGTGTTTCCGTGATCGGCGCCTTACTCGTCATCTGACGGTAACCGCGCTTGTGCAGCGACTCGCCGCTCGTATCGATACCGACTGTCACCTGATCCTTATAGAAAAAGACGCGCAGCGGATATTCATTGCCCGTCTCCGGCATCCGGTCCAGATCGTAATATTCCTGCATATGACGGGCAATCGCCTTTTTCATAATTTTCTGGATATCTGACGGGCTGAACAGCTTACTCGAAATAGACGACGCCTTTTTAACCCAGCATTTACCGTCCTTCGGAAGATATTTCTCCCACGGAATCGCACGGGTCGCCTCAAACAGCTCGTCAAAGGTCACTGCCTTGAAGCTTCCCACTTTTAAAAGGACGCGCTCCGCCGTCCGCAGAAAAATATTCGCACGGCAGATCGCCTCCGCATCGCCGATAAAGGTTACGCGGCCATTTTCCACCTCGGTAACCTCATAGCCCAGATCCACTACCTCTTTTTTTAACACTGCTTCCAGTCCAAAATGACAGGGAGCAATCAGTTCATATCGTTCCAATCTTTTTTCCTCTTATCTCTCTGTGGATTCATTGCCAAATCATTTCATGCAAAGAACCCTTTTATTTTCATTACAGTCTTCACCATTTTTATTCTAGTTGACTGGTCTGCATCTGTCAATGAAAAGCCGCGGCAAAAGTGTCTATCTCAGGCTGCACTGATACTGTTCACGCATACGTGCCCAGTAACGGAATTTGCCGTGGCTTCGCATTTAAATACGGCAAATTCCTGCTGCCACCACGTTTTCTTACGGCACTTTCGGTTCCAAAAGTGCCTACCCGTGTACAATAACACTGCACTGATACTTTCCCTGATAAAAGCGGTAACCGCCGCCCAGATTATAAACCTCATATCCCATCCGGTCATACCAGCCGCACACCAAAAGGCTTTCACTCCCCCGCGCACAGTAAAACAGAAGCGGACGTTCACCTGTAAGTGTCTGCCGGTTATCCTGAAGCCATAAAAATGGAATATTTTCCGCCTCGCAGAGGTGAGACACATTATATTCTTCCGGCGTCCGAAGGTCAATCA
This sequence comes from Clostridium sp. AF21-20LB, assembly GCF_003478795.1. Classification (NCBI taxonomy): domain Bacteria; kingdom Bacillati; phylum Bacillota; class Clostridia; order Eubacteriales; family Clostridiaceae; genus Clostridium; species Clostridium sp. AF21-20LB. The sequence goes on from NZ_QUGD01000005.1 coordinate 81,960, forward strand.
GCCGTCCCGTGTACCCTTGCTCCAGCCACGCGTCCAGATACCGCACCGGTATGGTCTGATACATCCGTCATCCCTCCTCATTTTATACAAAAACGGTTTCTGACAGAACCCGATTTCTTTTTTAACTCTATGTAATATTAATATATGCTTTGTCCGGCGGACAGGTGTCGGAGGAGATGCGGCAGCCTCTTCCATTGGCTAGAAAACGAACAAATGCCGGGAAACGGTGGATATTCCGCATTCCCGGCATTCACTATTTTTTCTCTTATCTGCCTGTCTCATCAGTCACAATCGCTGTAATCATCCTCTGTCTTGTCCTGATACTGGTTTTTAGAGCTATTCTTGGAACGGTTCTGGCTCTGGTTCTGCATGCGGTTCTGGCTCTGGTTGGAACCATAATTAGAGCTGTTCTTGGATGCATTTTTGGTGCTGTTTTTCTCAGTACTGTTATCATAGTTGCTGTAACTGTTTTTGCTTGACATAAGTCATTCCTCCTAAATTCCTGCCCTGTCAGGTTTTCTACGTGTCGGTTCCGGCTTCCTGTGAACAGCCGCTTAACCGTCACTTTCTTGTTACAGGTCTTAGTATGGAATTTTACTGCGAAAGTATGCAGGGTAATTCTTACTTTTTATGCCAGTAATATTTTTTTGTTTCATCGGACGCAATTTCCTATGAAATCAAAAAACATCTGCATCCAACCCTTTTTTCATGAAAAGGTTCAATGCAGATGTTTCGTAAATTCATTCTTAACCCAGCACGTTCACAATCTTAACCGGTGTGCGGTAGTTCCATGGGGAAGTCTTGATGCCGGTCCTTTCAGTTGAAGCATGTACCACTTTGCCGTCGCCGATATACATCGCTACATGGTTGATACCTCTTCCGCTTCCGTAGAAAATCAGGTCGCCCGGCTGCATCTGGTCAGCGCTGATTGCTGTACCCTGCTTGGACTGGGAAGTTGAAGAACGGTTCAGGCTCACACCGGCACCGTGCTGCATCACATATTTCGTAAAACCAGAACAGTCAACCCCTGTGTGCGGGTCGCTGCCGCCAAATTTATAACGTCCACCTACAAACTGCAGTGCATAATTGACTAACTGCTCTCTAGTCGATAGATTGCTCTGCTCTGCGACAAATGCATCTGCGACTGCAGCTGCTTCCTCTGCCTTGCTGAGCATAACGCTACTCTGAACCTTCAAATAGCCTTCCATCTCACCGGCCGCTACCTTGATCCAGCTGTCATCTGCCTTTCCAACTACGTCATAGGACTCGCCCTTTTCAGCCATCGCTACTACTTCTGAGTTTTCATCCTCATCCGCATAGATCGAAAGGTCTGCTGCCACGGTTGCCACCATGTCGCTCTCATAACCTGTAGACGGCCCCGCAAAAGCTGCCTGCGCGCTACCAATGGTCAGCATTGAGCACACGCATACCATACTGAAAAGTTTCTTTGTTCTATTTAAATTCATGCTTCAAAACTCCTTAATTAGATTTTGTGATTCCCGCAGATATTGCTGAAACAAAAGAATCGAGTCCCAATCGCTGTGGTGTTATCTATCGTTCGAAATGTTACATAATTATTAAATCTTATTACATTGTTATTATATTTTCTTTTCTTTTCGTTGTCAAGGAAATGACGGATCTTTTATATTTATTTAAGATTTTAATTTCCGACAAAAAAGCGCAAAAATACAGGGAATTTCAACCATATTGGTACAAAATATTTTTGCCCCAGGCTGCCGAAATGCCCTGTATTTTCAAGTGTTTTTTATATCATCTTATATATAATGCAAATCACGATTCTGAAACATATTTCATAATTCTAAGATTCTGTCTCTGGCAAAATTTTATTTTCATTTTTCACCAGCCGTGTCCAGCGTAAACCAGAACTCCACACCGTTCTCATGGTTCTTCACACCGCACGCCTTATGGTGCATCTCCATGATCGCCTTGACGATCGAAAGCCCGATGCCGCTGCCGCCATATTCCCGCGTTCTCGCTTTATCTACCTTGTAAAACTTCGTCCAGAGGTTCGGAAGCGCTTCGTCCGGGATCGGATTTCCCGTGTTAAACACTTCCACGCAGACCTCTTTTCCATCGCGCCGGTGGTCAATCCGAATCTGAATCTTCTTCTCCCCGCCGCCTACATGATGAATCGCGTTCGTCAGATAATTGGTGATGACTTCCTCTATTTTAAATTCATCGCCCATGACGTAGACCGGTTCCTTCCCGTCAAAATCCACAGTCAGCTCATTCTGCTTAAGCAGCACACCGGAAGAAGAAATCACACTGGCAATCAGCTCCGTCAGGTCAAACCGCTCCACAGACAGCCGTTCTCCGCCAAATTCCAGCGCCGTCAAAGTCAGAAGCTGGCGCACCATCCGATTCATTTTCCCAGCCTCGTCCATGATAACGCCGCAGTAATAATCGCGGTTCTCCTTGTCCTCCGCCATGCCCTCGACGAGTCCTTCCGCATAGCCCTGAATCAGCGCGATCGGCGTCTTTAACTCATGCGACACATTCGCAATGAACTCCTTCCGCATCTCATCGATCTGCACTTTCTCGTCAATATCCTTTTTAAGCTGTGCATTCGCCTCTTTCAGTTCCCCGATCGTTGTCTTGAGGCGCTCAGAAAGCACATTCATGCTGTTTCCAAGCGTATCAATTTCCTCCGTCGAGCGGCGGCTTGTCTCATAACGGGCATCAAAATCCAGGTTCGACATCTTTTCCGACAGCTCCGACAGCCGTTTGATCGGCATCGTAATGTGCCGGGTAATAAAATAAATCAGAATACTTCCCGCCAGAATTACCACGATTCCAACAAACATCAGAAACCGGTTTGAGATAGCCGCGCTCTCATGGATGCTCTCCATCGGCATCGTCATGATGAAAATGGTCGCATTATCCGAGAAAAATCCCCAGCTTTCCAGATAAAACGTCTTGCTGAGCGGGTCAAACGTCTTCTGAATCATGTAGTTGTCATATTCCCGCAATACATCCCGCTTCGCCCCCGCATGACCGACGATATAGCGCCGCACCCGGTCACGCATGACTTCCACATCCCGCGCCGAGGAGACGAGTGTCTGGTCACTCTCGCTGTCATATAAAAGCAGGGAAATATTCGACCGGTCACGCAGCTCGCGGATCACATTTGCCAGCCGGACACCGCCGCTCGAAGCTTCCTCCCCATCCAGTGCATCCGCCGATGCCTCCTCCGAGTCATCCTCCAGCACCACCGTGTCACCTTCCGCATATTCACCCAGCGCATCCTGTGTCTCATCGCCAGCCCTATCACCGGTTCCATTTTTACCAGACTGAGCCGAACCGCCATCCGCACTGTCTATATCAGAACTTCCATCTTTCGACTTCTGGTACTCTTTCCAACCCGAATTCAGCTCCGCCTGTGCGTCCTCCAGCGAACTCTCGCCATTCCGGACCTCATCCTGGATAATCGCGTCAATCGCCCGATATCCCTTTTCCAGCGTATGAATCTTATAATTCTGGTAATATCCGGACAGAAACCAGTTATTGATACACCAGATAAGCGCGATTGCAACCGTCATCAACCCGGCAAATATGATTGTAAATTTCCATCGGACCGAACGTTTCATTCGCTTACCTCAAATTTGTAGCCCATGCCCCAGATCGTCTTGATGTACTCGCCTTTCTCGCCCAGCTTACTCCGAAGCTTCTTCACATGCGTATCGATCGTCCGCGCATCGCCGAAATAATCATAATTCCATACATTATTCAGAATTTTTTCTCTCGAAAGCGCAATTCCCTGATTCTCTGCAAAATACGTCATCAGCTCAAATTCCTTGTAGCTTAAATCCACCGGTTTTCCATCCACGCTGACCTGATGTGCCGTCTTATCAATGTGGATGCCGCCCACATCGATCACATCCTGGCTGCCGCCGTTGCTGCGGCGCAGGATCGCCTCCACACGTGCGACCAGGATCTTCGGACTGAACGGTTTGGAAATATACTCATCCACGCCCAGATTAAAGCCCTGCAGCTCGTCGCTCTCCTCGCCTCTCGCCGTCAGCATGATGATCGCACCTGCGAATACTTGCGGATCGTCTTCACAACCTCCCAGCCGTCCATCTTCGGCATCATCACATCCAGAAGAATCAGCGCAATGTCCTTCTGCTGGAAAAACAGATCCACCGCCTCCTCGCCGTCCCCGGCTTCCAGCACCTGATACCCTTTAATCGAAAGGAAGTCCTTCACCAGCTTCCGCATCCTCGCCTCATCGTCCACGACCAGTATTTTAATCTTATCCATAAAATCTTCACCTCATTTATTTTACTCTGCCGTGTATGACAGAACCTTTTTCCACGCTGTCATATCCTGATTACATTCTCAATCTGTCTGTATTTTAGCAGATTCGGGTGGGAGATTCCATAGGTTCACAAAAGATTCATAGTTTCTACCACATATAGAAAAGAGAGTCCTTTTCCATCCTCCTGGGTTCCCCAATGCAAGCAATTTATATATTCAGTTGCCAAGGACAAATGGAACTTTTTCATCTCACACGCAAAACAGGACTGTCCGACAAAATCCAGTATTTCCCTGCATTTCTCATCCAGCCCTGTTTGCTTTCTATTTCACAGTCTTCCCAGGCTGTTCCATATCTTATATTTTATTCTTCGGTCTTCTCCGCTTCATCGCTCTCGACCACACCAATGGAAAGATCTTCAAGCTGTTTCGGATCAACCTGAGACGGTGCTTCCATCATCAGGCAGGAAGCATCTTTTACCTTCGGGAATGCGATGACGTCGCGGATGCTGTCTGCGCCGACCATCAGCATAACCATACGGTCCATACCGTAAGCCAGACCAGCGTGCGGCGGTACTCCGTATTTGAATGCGTCTAACAGGAAGCCGAACTGCTCCTGTGCTTTCTCCTTCGTGAATCCAAGAACCTCAAACATCTTCTCCTGGATGTCTGCCTGATGGATACGGACAGAACCGCCGCCCATCTCGGTACCGTTCAGGACGATATCGTATGCTTTTGCACGTACCTTGCCCGGATCAGTATCGATCAGCGGAAGATCCTCTTCCATCGGCATGGTAAATGGATGGTGCATAGCTACGTAGCGATCCTCTTCCTCTGAATATTCAAGCAGCGGGAACTCGGTTACCCACAGGAACTTGAAATCATCCTTCTTTAAGAGGTCAAGCTGTCTAGCGATCTCCAGACGTAAGTTTCCAAGTACATCAAATACAACTTTATCCTTGTCAGCTGCGAACAGAAGCAGATCGCCCGGCTTACCGCCCATAGCTGCAACCAGTGCATCCAGCTCTTCCTGTTTCATGAACTTGGAGAAAGAGCACTTGTAGGTGCCATCCTCATGGATTGCCAGGTATGCAAGACCTTTCGCACCAAAGCCCTTTGCGTACTCAACCAGCGCGTCGATCTTCTTTCTCGGCATAGCGCCCTGTCCTTCTGCGTTGATACCGCGGACAGAACCGCCATTTTCCAGCGCGCTCTTGAACACAACAAACTCGCAGTCCTTTACTACATCCGATACGTTTTTCAGCTCCATGCCGAAACGCAGATCCGGCTTATCGGAACCGAAGCGATCCATTGCCTCGCGCCAGGTCATACGCTGGATCGGAAGCTGCAGATCGTAATTGCAGATCTCCTTGAAGAGCTTCTTTAACAGACGCTCATTGACATCCAGAACGTCCTCAACGTCAACGAAGGAAAGCTCCATATCGATCTGGGTAAACTCAGGCTGACGATCGGCTCTTAAGTCCTCGTCACGATAGCAGCGTGCCAGCTGGAAGTAGCGGTCATATCCAGAACACATCAGAAGCTGTTTTAACAGCTGCGGAGACTGCGGCAGTGCATAGAAGCTGCCCGGATGTACACGGCTCGGTACCAGGTAGTCTCTCGCGCCCTCCGGAGTACTTTTAATCAGAGTCGGAGTCTCAATCTCAAGGAAGCCTTCCTCTGCTAAGAATGCACGGGTCAGGATAGCCACGCGGCTTCTTGTCATCAGGTTTCTCTGGATATCCGGACGTCTCAGATCCAGGTAACGGTATTTCAGGCGAAGATCCTCTTTGGTTTTGGAGTTCTCCTCGATCGGGAACGGCGGTGTCTCAGACTCTGCCAGAATGCGGAGGTAATCCGCGCGGATCTCAATCGCACCTGTCTTTAAGTTTTCATTTACTGCACCGGAACGTGCCTCTACGCGTCCGGTTACGGCGATAACGAACTCGCTTCTCAGCTTTTCTGCCTTTGCAAAGCTCTCAGCGCCGCAGTCAGCTTCCTCGAAGATCAGCTGCAGGATACCGGAACGATCCCGCAGATCCACGAAAATAATGCCGCCTTTATTTCTGCTCTTCTGAACCCAGCCCATAACGGTTACTTTCTCACCGATATTGGCAGTTCCCAGCTCGGTACAGCGATGGGAACGTTTCAGTCCTGCCATAGATTCTGCCATGATAGTATTTCCTCCGTTTATTATAGTTTTATCTGAAAAATTCAAAAACTGAATCACTTCAAACTGTCTTTGTAAAATTCCACGATCTCCTCGTAGCCGTCCTTCGCCAGCTGCTCCTTCTGGAATTTCTTGTTCTTGTTCATCTGTGCGACTGCCACGCGGGTGCCGTTAGCGCGCTCTTCCTGTGCTTTCTTTAAGACGGCACGGAACTGCTCGCCGCTTAAACCTTTCTCATACAGGAATGCTTTCTTGCCGGCTGCCTCCGGTACTTTGAAACCGGAATCCATCAGGATCGTGATGATACGCTCAAAACCGATGGAGAATCCGCACGCCGGTGTATCGACGCCGGTAAATTTGCCGATCAGCTTGTCGTAACGTCCGCCGCCTGCAACGGAGCCGCCGAAGCCTTCCATGGAAACCTCAAAAATCGTTCCGGTATAGTAGCCCATGCCGCGCACCAGCGTCGGGTCAAATTCAAGACCGAATTCGATGTCTGCAACCGCTTTAACTGTCTCCATGATCGTTGCCAGATTCTCTGCCTTTGCCGGATCCATCACGCCGGAGAGCTTCTCGCCCAGCGCGCGGACGCCTGCCGCATCGTTCTGAATCTCTGCCAGAAGTCCGGTGTATTTCTCAACCGCCTCTGGCGCATAACCTTCTGCAAGCAGCTCTTCGCGGACACCGTCCAGACCGATCTTATCCATCTTATCGAGAATGATAAATACCTTATCGGTCTCATTTTCCGGGAATCCGCTGTAATCTGCCATGCCCTTTAAGATCGCACGGTCATTGACGCGGACAGTGTATGCCTTGTCCGGGCAGATGCGCTTCAGCGCCTTGGTAAGCGCCAGAATCTCCTCGATCTCAGCCAGGTTTGTCGCATCACCTAAAATATCGATATCACACTGTACAAACTGACGGAAACGCCCCTTCTGCGGACGATCGGCACGCCATACGCTTCCGACCTGCAGCGCCTTGAACGGCGCTGATAAATTAGCAGAATTGTTTGCATAATAACGGCTGAGCGGCAGAGTTAAGTCATAGCGGAGACCACCGTCTACGACATCTGCCTCTGTCTGTGCTGCCTCGACGTTCAGCTTCTCGCCTCTCTTTAAAATCTTGAAGATCAGCTTCTCATTGTCGCCGCCCTGCTTGCTGGTCAGGTTCTCAATGTGCTCCACGCACGGAGTCTCGATCGCCGAGAAGCCGTATCCGCGGTAGGTATCTTTGATGATATTCAGCACATAATCCCGGATCTCCATCTCGCCCGGAAGAATGTCCTTCATGCCTGTAACTGGTTTTTTCTTTAAAGCCATGTGTCAAACTCCTTCTATGTCTTTCTGCAACCATATTTCCTGTGCAAAGGAAACTTCACTTTTCCATGCTGGAAACTGGATTTTTATTTTTCTCTGTTACAAAGTGTTTTTCTGCATCTGACACCCTGTATCTGTGAATTTTTCGTTTTTACTCTCTTCGTCCAAGCAGCTTCTCTTTCCGCCCGATCATCTCATCGATCCGGTCGATATACTGCTCAACTTCCTTGACGTTCTCCGCCCTCTCAATCCGGTTTTCTGCCGGGAAATAAACCTTGGTGGTCGTTCCCGCACCGCAGGCGGCGATCGTCTGTTTTTCTTCCATAATCAATATATTATAGAGACATTCCTTGCCCGGAACCGCATAACCGACATTTTCAAAATTGCCCGCCATATTTTTCTGGCGGTAGAGATAGTACGGTTTCAGTCCCATCTCCTCGGCATACTGCGCGGTCAGGTCAATCATCTCCTGTGTATTGACAATCTTCAGATTTCCGTAGCGCTCCTTATAGATATTCAGGCGCGCCGCGCGCTTGATCGCCAGCGAATGCACCGTCACGCTGTCCGGTCTGAGTGCCTTGATCTCCTCCATTGTCTGACGGACATCGTCGATCGTCTCCTCCGGCAGACCCACGATCAGGTCCATATTGATATTATCAAATCCCAACTCCCGCGCCAGTAGGAATTTTTCCTTCACATCCTCCACCGTATGACGGCGTCCGATGAGGTCGAGCGTCGCCTGCTTCATCGTCTGCGGATTGATGGAAATACGGGAAATGCCGTGATTCCGGAGCACCTGCAACTTTTCGCGCGTGATGCTGTCTGGACGTCCCGACTCAACGGTAAATTCAACTGCCTGTTCCACCGGGAATAATTCTTCCACCTTTGTCAGGATCTCATCCAGATCCTGCGGATTTAACGAGGTCGGTGTGCCGCCTCCAAAATAGATGGTCGAAAGCGGGCGATCCTTCATCTGCTCCGCCACATATTCCATTTCCTTAAAAAGCGCCTCTTTGTAGAGGTCCATCCGTTTTTCCCATTTCACAATCGGAAACGAAGTAAACGAACAGTACAGGCAGGTCGTCGGACAGAACGGGATTCCCACATACAGGCTATACCCATTCTCATAATCGATCGTGGACAGCAGGCGTCTCTCGCGCTCCGCCACGTCGATGCTCAGATCGATCTTTTCCTTGCTGGTAAAATACGTCTCGCGCATATAGGTCTCGATCTGCTCGTCCGTCCATCCATCATACAGCTTCGTGAGCGCAATCTTCGTCGGACGGATACCGGTAAGCGTTCCCCACGGAAGCTCTCTGCCGGTCCGGGCACTCAAAAGACGGTATAACGTCTGTTTGATCTCATTTTTCGTCTCAAAACGGTTGGAAAAATCCGGATAAATCAAAGCAAAGTGAACAGCTTCTTTCTTCACCGGCGTCACATCCAGGGAAAACGAGTTTCCGTCCCGGACTCCCCGTACAATCAACTCCGCCTCCCCGGCTTCCTCTTCCTTGTGCGTAAATGTCTCGCCCGGATAAAATGCCATCAGGAGCTCACGGATATCCTGTTCAAAGGACGCGTCATTTAACAAAATCGCTATCATGCTTCGCGCCCCCTGTATCCTGCCAGCGGATTGTACTGTTTTTCGTCGGCGATCGTCGTATATCCCATGTGTCCCGGATATACATTCGTATCATCCGGCAGGTTCAGAAGGATATCTGCCACCGAATGAATCATCTGACGTCCGCTTCCAGTCGGGAAATCGATGCGTCCGTAAGAACCTTCAAATAAGGTATCTCCCGAAAACAGCACCTTCTCTGATTTTACATAATAACAACAGGAACCTTCCGTATGTCCCGGTGTATGAAGCATCTGGAACGTGTAGCCCGCTGCCTCGAACGTCTCTCCATCCTTCAAAAGCATATCCGCTTTCAGATGCAAACCGCCGCCCTGAAACTGGACGGACAGGTTCTTATCCGGATCCGCCAAGACCGCCTGCTCCTGCTCACAGGCATAGACCGGCACGCCCAGATCCCGTCTCAGCTCTTCCATCGCCGTCACATGGTCAAAATGTCCATGAGTCAGCAGAATCGCCTTTGCCTTCGCTCCGGTCTGCGCCAGTGCATCCTCGATCCGCGCCGCCTCATCGCCCGGATCGACAATCACAGCTTCTTTCGTCTCCGGATGCACCGCAATATAACAGTTCGTCTGGACCATTCCCACGATCAGCCGTTTTATCTCCATCTTTTCCTCCTAATAATATGTGAAACTTTCACAGGGTATAAGTACCTGTGAAATATAGAGAGAACCGCTTATCCGGCAGTTCTCTCTATATCTAATACTCCTTCAATCTGTCTGAGTTTATCAGATAATTTATTTAATTCCTCAATTCCGTGAATATCGAACGTCATGACGATCGTCGCCTTGCCCTGCTTGCTTGTACGCACATTCATCGAGGTAATGTCGATCTGGCGCTCGGTAAATACCTTGGAAATATCCACAAACATGCCGATGCGGTTGTTCGCATAGATCTTGATTTCGGTGGAGTATTTTTCCGTGCCCGTCTGTGCTTCCGGCTGCTGCCACTCGGCTTCAATCAGGCGCTCACGCTCTTCCTGCGGCAGATTCATCACATTGATGCAGTCTGTCCGGTGGATCGAGATACCGCGTCCCCTTGTGACAAATCCGACGATCTCATCGCCCGGAACCGGGCTGCAACACTTCGAAAAACGAACCGCCAGATCGTGGATTCCCTTGACAACGATACCACTCTTCGACTTCCCGGCTGCGATCACCGGAACCTTGTTTCCATCCGACGCCATGTTATCGAGGATCGTCGTGTCGGTTACTTCCTTCTTTAACTTCTTGTTGCGCTCATCCAGCATCTTGTTGATGACCTGTCCCTCTTTGAGGGCGCCATGTCCGATCGATGCCAGAACGGAATCCCAGTCACGGTACGCATAGCGCTTCATGACCTTTTCCATATATTCCGGTTTATTTAACTCTGAATAATTGATGTCCTTCGCCTTACAATATTTATCCAGAAGCGCACGGCCGCGCAGGATATTGTCCTCTTTCAGCTCGCTCTTGAACCACTGGTTGATCTTATTCTTCGCCTGTGTGCTCTTAACCAGTTTCAGCCAGTCGCGGCTCGGTCCCTTGGAATTCTGGGAGGTAATAATCTCGACACGGTCACCATTTTTAATGACATAATCGATGTTGACCAGTTTTCCGTTGACACGGGCACCAACCATCTTGTTGCCGACCGCACTGTGGATCGAATACGCAAAATCGATCGGGGTGGAACCGCTCGGCAGGTTCTTGACATCGCCCGTCGGGGTAAAGCAGTATACATCATCCGTAAAGAGGTCCAGATCACTCTTTAAGAGACTTAAGAACTCTTTATTATCGGACATATCCCGCTGCCATTCCAGGATCTCACGCAGCCAGGAAAGCTTTGCCTCGGCGCTGTCGATCGCCGCCTTGCTGCTGCCGCTCTCCTTATATTTCCAGTGTGCCGCGATACCATACTCAGCGGTACGGTGCATCTCATAGGTGCGGATCTGAATCTCAAACGGCTGTCCGCTGCTGCCAATCAGAGTCGTATGCAACGACTGGTACATATTCGGTTTCGGCATGGCAATATAATCTTTAAAACGTCCCGGAATCGGTTTGTACATCTCATGGATGACACCGAGCGCCGCATAACAGTCCTTCACGCTCTCCACGATAATCCGGACCGCAAAAATATCATAGATCTGATCCAGCGTCTTGTCCTGGTTTACCATCTTTTTATAGATGCTGAAGAAATGTTTCACACGGCCGTCTACCTTGGCTTCGATGCCCGCATCGTCCATATGTTTCTTGACTTCATCCATAATCTTATGGATAAACGCCTCCCTGGTGTCCTTACGGAGCGCCAGTTTTTCGGACAATTCTTTGTAAACCTCCGGCTGGAGATATTTGAGAGACAAATCATCCAGCTCGGTCTTGATCTTGGAAATACCGAGACGATCAGCAATAGGCGCGTAGATATCCATCGTTTCACGCGCCTTTTCTTTCTGTTTTTCCGGCTTCATATATTGAAGTGTCCGCATATTGTGCAGACGGTCTGCCAGCTTAATCAGGATAACCCGGATGTCCTTCGCCATCGCTAAGAACATCTTACGCAGGTTTTCCGCCTGAATCTCTACTTTATCGATCGTCCACGAGATCTGGGTCAGCTTGGTAACGCCGTCTACTAAAAGTGCTACCTCCTCGCCAAAGATCGCCGTGATCTCCTCCTCTGTCATGACCGTATCTTCCACGACATCGTGCAGGATACCTGCCACCAGAGTCTCTTTATCCAGCTCCAGATCCGCCAGAATGATCGCCACACAGAGCGGATGGATGATATACGGTTCACCTGATTTACGCCTCTGGTCCTTGTGTGCGTCATACGCGATCTGGTACGCTTTCTCAATCATGCTGATGTCATCCGACGGATGGTACTTGCGAATGGCGGCAATCAACTCATTATACAGTACCTCCGGACTCGTAAAATCCGCCGGCGCTTCAATTTCCTGATCCAGCTTTTTTATTTTATCCAAATTTCCCATATATGCCTCCTGACCCTTCCGTAGATAACTGAAACGCCTGCCGTTCGGAATCCGGAAAGCGGTTCACGCAAATGAAATAAAATATTATATAGAATACCCCTATTATACGAATATTTGACAAAAAATGCAACGGCAAACTATTTTGTTACTGTTCACGCATACGTGCCCAGTAACGGAATTTGCCGTGGCTTCGCATTTAAATACGGCAAATTCCTGCTGTCGCCACGTTTTCTTACGGCACTTTCGGTTCCAAAAGTGCCTACCCGTGAACCGTTATCTATTTCCCCTCATAGGTAATTAGGGCATCCACCGCATATCCGTTCAGTTTTTCGCGTCCCTTTAAGCCTGCCAGCTCCATCACGCAGCAGATTTTTACAACCTCGCCGCCCATCTTCTCGATGAGCTTGACAATCGCCTCGGTCGTTCCGCCGGTTGCGATCAGGTCGTCAACGATAACTACCTTCTGTCCCGGTTTAATGGCATCCTCATGCATCTCCAGAACCGCGCTGCCATACTCCAGATCGTAGCTTACAGATACCGTCTTGCACGGCAGTTTGCCTTTCTTGCGGATCGGCACGAATCCCTTGTGCATCGCATATGCAACCGGCACGCCGAAAATAAACCCGCGGGACTCCGGACCAACCACGATATCATAATCCACGCCCTCTAAGGATTTCTGGATTCCGTCGATCGCAAGCTGCAGTCCGTCTGCATCCTGTAAAATCGTAGTAATATCGCGGAAAATGATACCCGGCTCCGGAAAGTCCGGAATGCTTCTTACATATTCTTCCAGCTTTTTCATGATTTTAACCTCTTTTCTATAAATTTTGTATCTCAATTTCTCAGTTTCAAATCGCCATCCGGCTCTTTTTCCACCGTTCTTCTCATTTTTGCAGAAGTTTTCCCCTGCTTCTTCTTCCTTATATACATAGAAGCCACAATCACCGCCAGCACAAACAGCGCACCTCCGCTGATCAGCAGTCCCTCATGCAGTCCCTGCGGATAATACCTGAGTTCCACCGTATGGGTTCCCGCCGTCAGTTCCACGCCGGTAAATGCCTTCCAGACCGGACGCGTGATAGCTTCTTTTCCATCCACCGTGACCGTCCAGCCCTCGTCATACGGGATCGTGAGGAACAGCGTTCCGCCCTCGCCCGCGTCGATCGTGCCCTTCATCGCCTCCTCACCCAATGTTTCCAGTTCAAATGGATGCTGGTTGAGGCGCTCATAGAGCGCACGCAGCCCGGCTTCGTCAAAGCGGTACGCGCTCGCGTCCATGCTTCCGACACTGTCATTGCTCTCCAGCAGAATCAATGTGCCTGCCTTCACATATCCGGTTTCCACCAGATACCCGCGTTTCAACGTATCAATGCTGCGGCTCTCCCCGCCGACATCCAGTTTAACCGAATCAATCTGACGGTTTGCGACACTTATATAATACTCCCCATCTTCCGGTGCTGTAAAGGAAAAACGATTCCCCTGCTCCTCCCCGTCCGTGAAAATCAGGCACTCCGGCACGCCCAGCACATCCGATAAATCGTTCTGGACATCCGCCGGCGAAGAAAGATCGCGCTTCCAGCCCGTTTCCACTATGTCCGGCAGGATAAAGCCGAGCGGCAGCGTCCACGGATTCTCATAGAGGTACGTGTCACCTGAAAATGCATAGAGCGACAGGCGCGGATTGTCCTGCTTACCCTCATAGAGTGCATATTTGATTGAAAATAACGAATCCACCAGCGGCGTACTTCCCACGATGCTGTATGCGTTCGTCGAACCTTCGCAGCCCATCTGTTTGAAGAAATCCGTCACCCCGGCATTTGCCACCGATGAAAACAGTGATACGGATGGAAAATGCATCCACGCGCCATCATTTTTCGTGCGCGCATTCGTTTTATCAATCCGGTAAAATTCCGTCTTTTTGAGCGGCTCTGTCACCGCTGCAACATCCTGATTGTCTGCCACATAATCAGTCCGGCTCGTCGTCGGAATGCTCGTTGCCGCCATATTGGCAAGCGCCTCCACACTTACCAGCGCCATCGCCAGAAGCGCCGCCGTGAACGCGAAATGTTCTTTATTTTGATAGAAATAAAAGACGCCCAGATACAACAGCAGAAGCACCACTGCCACATACCAGACAACTGGCTCAAACGCATCGTCCGTCACCAGCTTTTCTGCCAGAATCACGTAGCCAATCGCGGCGGATGTCACCCCGGCAAACTGCCGTTTGGATATTTCATCCAGATATAGATACGCCCGGAAACACATCGTCAGCACCAGCGCGATATAGATAAACGACTGGCGGCACGGCAGGCTGTTCGGGTAATGGAAGCCATGCCAGATAAAATTCAGCACGTTGAACGAAAAGCTGGCATAGAAAAAGAGCAGCAGCACACCGTACACAACCTTTTCCCGGATCGCAATCCGGCGGTTCAGAAAATACAACCCCATGAAAATGTAGACTGCCACGCCGCAGTAGAGGTTTGGCCAATGGTCGAGTCCCGTCTCCACCTGTACATTTCCGATGTGCCGCGTGATCATGTCAAAGATCGGGAAGTAGATTTCCAGTGTGGTCGGAAAATTAAAATCGCCAGACGCCGTACTCTGCAGCGCCGCAATCTCCGGAAGAAGCACCGCAGCCGCCAGCGCACCCGCCAAAAGCGAATACACACCAAACAGGAAAAAGCTGTGCAGACAATCTTTCCATCCCGGCCGTTTCTCCAGAAACAGGAGCGCCACATAGTAAATCACCATGAAGAGGCATATCATAATTGATATATAGTAGTTGGACAGGATTGAAAGTCCCAGCATCAGGCAGTAAAAAAGCCCTTTTTTTTCGCGCACCAGCCGCTCCAGGCCGTGCAGGATCAGCGGCAGCAGCACGATGCAGTCCAGCCACATGATATTCCAGCTATACGCCGCCATATAGCCGGACAGCGCATAGAATACGCCGAAATAGCACGCTCCAAACTTCTGTGAACCCGTGTGCTTTTTCAGATACCACGCCATCGAAAGACCCGCCAGACCGCTCTTGAACACGATCATGTAGGTCATAAATTCGATAATCAGGGACGACGGGCATAACAGCAGCAGCCAGTTAAACGGGCTCGCCAGATAGTACGCATAGAGCGCGGCAAAGTTTACGCCCATGCCGACATCCCAGCTGTAAAGCAGGCTCTCGCCACTTAAAAGCTTATGCCGGAATTCCGAGAAAAACGGCGCATACTGGTGGTACATATCCGTCCGCAGGAAGCTTTCCTGCCCAAAGGGGAAAATACCGCGGTATGCAAAAATCAGGATCAAAATCACCACCGGCAGGAAAAATGCCGCCAGGAGATCATCCGACGGACGGAAAACCGCAGCCAGGCGCCCCATTCCGCGGGGTGATTTCTCTGGTTCATCCCACTCATCTAATTCATCTAATTCTTCCTGCTCCCAGTCATCATCATTCAACTCATTAACGACATCTGCTCTGGACTCTGAAAGTTAGATTTTCTGGCATCTTCTTCCTGTCTCCAGGCAGGCATTCGTTCAGCGCGTCTCATATCTGTACAGGCAGTCTCCGAATCCACGTCCGTACCTTCCCGCTCGTTCTCATACTCCTCTATTTTCCCCGTTGTTTCCGCTCCCGTAAGCTCCCTGAGTGCTTCTTCCAGTTTACTGGAACTTTCGTCTCGTTCTCTTTGCTCCATCTTCCCTCCATCCAGAATCCTGTTCAGGCGGCGTTTTCTCTACTATTTCCGGCTTTTCCGGTCTGTCTTCAGCATCCATTTCCGCTGTCATTTCCCCATACAGCCCTATTTCGAGGATTCTTTCTTTTTGAAAATAAATAATTTACTGCAAATATAATTCAGCACCAGCGAGATCGCTGATACCACAATCTTACAGATCATATCCTGTTTGATTCCCATGCCGTCTACCATCACGATCATCGCCACATACGTGAACACCGATGTGAGAATACGGCAGGAGAAAAACGAAGCCATTTCCTTAAGAAGATATACAGGGCGGAAATTGTAGCTTCGGAATACCCAGATCTTGTTTGTCACATATGCAAACAGGATCGCCGCCGCCTGACAGCAGATCGTCGCCATACGGTAGTTCATGCCGTTGTGGCGGAAAACCGCATAGGAAATCCAGTCCACCAGCGTCGTCAGAACGCCGAATATCAGATACGATATCGTCTCCCTGTTTACAAACTTTCCCCAGATCAGGGATAACTTTTCCTTTATCATCACTTTTTCTCCGAAAAAAGAATTGTATGGGCAGCGGTCCTTCGACATACCCATACAATTCCTGTACTTTTTGGTTTAATATTACATTTCCTCTAATAGCTTGTTGACACTGACCAGCTTGACGCAGAGTGCAAACAGCTCGGTTGCAGTGATCAGATCCTGCAGCGGCGGATAAGATGGAGCAATACGGATGTTGCGATCCTCCGGATCCTTGCCATATGGATAAGTTGCACCGGCTCCGGTCATGACAACGCCTGCTTTCTTGCACTTCGCAACGATCTCCTTCGCACAGCCGTTCAGTGAATCAAAGGAAATGAAGTAGCCGCCGTGCGGTTTTGTCCAGGTACCGATCTCCAGTCCGCCCAGCTCGCGGTCGAGAATGTTCTCAACTGCCTCGAATTTCGGGCGCAGGATGTTGGCATGCTTTCTCATGTGCTCTACCATGCCGTGGATATCCTTGAAGAAACGCACGTGGCGGAGCTGATTCACTTTATCATGACCGATAGTCTGAATCTTTAACTGCTTCTTGATATCATCCAGGTTATTGTGGGAGGTTGCGATTGCCGCAATGCCGGAACCCGGGAACGTAATCTTGGAGGTTGAAGAGAATTTGTAAACCATATCCGGGTTGCCGGCTTTCTTACATTCTGCCAGAATCTCCAGCACATGATCCTGCTCATCATCGTATAAATGGTGGATGCCATAAGCATTGTCCCAGTAAATACGGAAATCCGGAGCTGCCGGATGCATGCGTGCCAGACGGCGGACAGTCTGATCGGAATAGGAATTACCGGTCGGGTTGGAGTATTTTGGAACACACCAGATTCCCTTTACGGTCGGGTCGGTTGTCACATACTGCTCCACCAGATCCATATCCGGACCATCTGCGGTCATCGGAATGTTGATCATCTCGATGCCAAAATATTCAGTAATGGAGAAATGTCTGTCATATCCCGGTACCGGACACAGGAATTTAACCTTGTCAAGCTTGCACCACGGGGTATTTCCCATAACGCCATGAGTCACAGAACGGGAGATGGTGTCGTACATTACGTTCAGGCTGGAGTTTCCATAGATAATGATATTGTCAGCCGGAACCTCGATCATATCCGCTAACAGCTCCTTCGCCTCGCTGATACCGTCCAGGCCGCCGTAATTGCGGCAGTCTGTCCCATCTTCGCAGGTCAGATCACTGTCGCTGCTCAGTACGTCCATCATTCCCATCGATAAATCAAGCTGCTCTGCACTTGGCTTACCGCGTGACATATCCAGCGTCAGATTCTTGCCCTGAAACTCCCGGTACTGATCGCTCAGATCACGCTTAAGCTCCAGAAGTTCTTCTTTCGTCATCTCGCTATAAGGCTTCATCCTTCAACATCCTCCTTGTTTCTCTTATTTATTTCATCATAATTTCATAATCTGCTTTTCATCCAGCTCCCCTTGTTCAAGGGTTCGGAGCATCTCATCTAAGCATCGTTATAATAATAACATAGGTACAAAGGGCATGACAAGCATTAATTTGTTATGTCAGCACATAAAATTTGTTATATGGTACTGCTTGGTTTTTCCGATTCGGTGCATTTCACGGACACCAAATTATAATAAAAACATGATGTTCCCCCTTCTTTCATATACTTATGAAAATATATCTTTCAGGTCACATCATGTTCATTCATTTTCCCATGCATTATGTTCCATCACGTTTCCGGCACATCATTTCCCCGCTGCTGGTTCCCGCCCTGTTTGCCATCGCTTTCTTCGCCGGGCAGACTGCCGCGCATTTCCTGCGCCATCCATCCGGGCACACGGTTTCAGCGCCTGTTATCGCCTGTGGCTCGCTCCCGCCTGCCTTTGATTCCGGTTCGATTCCGGTCGCAGATGGAAACTGGGGACTTGGATTTCCCAGTCCAGGGCAGACACCGGTCGGCAATGCCTCCGCCGACACTTTAAAAAACTTTGACGCTTTCTATGTAGGCGATACCTCCAAGCCCGTCATCTATCTGACCTTCGACACCGGATATGAAAACGGCTGCACACCTGCCATTCTGGAAGCACTGAAAAAACACCATGTCCCGGCAACCTTTTTCGTCGTCGGCAACTATCTCGAAACCAGTCCTGAACTGGTAAAACAGATGATCGCAGAGGGTCACACCGTCGCCAACCACACGTATCACCATCCCGATATGTCCCGCATTTCCGACAAAGCAGCATTTGAAAAGGAGCTGACTGCCCTGGAAACACTCTACCAGTCCGTCACCGGGCAGACAATGAAAAAATATTACCGTCCGCCGCAGGGCAAATACAGTGAATCGAACCTGCAGATGGCAAAGGAGCTCGGCTACAAGACCTTTTTCTGGAGTCTCGCCTATGTGGACTGGATGCAGGATCAGCAGCCATCCAAAGAAGAAGCATTTTCCAAGCTTCTGACGCGCATCCACCCCGGCGCGATCGTCCTTCTGCACAGCACTTCGCAGACCAACGCTCAGATTCTCGATGAACTTCTGGCAAAATGGGAGGAAATGGGGTATCAGTTCGGGCAATTAGATGAATTATAAAATTATACCAGCAGCATTTTCCGGATAAACGAAAGGATCGCGCCTCCGATGCTGCAGAACAGCAGAAATCCGTGGTTTGCATTGATCGCCTCCAGCGCCGCATAGACGCCGTCCACAATCGGCTGTAAGCTGCCCGCATTCTTCGGCATCAGGTACGCTGCCGGACCGGCTACTAATACCAGAACAAGGATGATTATAAACGGGATAAATCCGCGCCCCGTATCGTATTTTTGCAGCCGTACTTTACCACCCGCGTGCTTGCCTGACAGAATCCACAGGCACCAGATCGCGCCCATCAGTACCAGAAATACGCCAATCCCTACATACAGCCCCAGACCATAATTTTCCTCGGTAATCATAGTTCCGATATAGCCCAGATCGTCGCCGCCATACCGAAATGCCTTCGCATTCGCCCAGGTGATTCCCGCCATCAGAAGAAAGCTGGCTGCCTGCATCACGCGCGCCATCAGCACAACCACGCCGGTTACTCCGGCTGCCGTCACATCCAGCACGGACGGACCGTCATTAGAGTCACTCTGCGTATGCGCCTCACTGCGCTCCGCCGCCCGTCTGGTGCGCTCTGCCTCCCGGGACTGGCGTTCCAGTTCCCGCTGGTGGCTGCGCTCCATCCGGTTTTTCTGACGCTCTGAGCGCTCCCGCTCCGACTCCAGAGCATGAAGGCGTTTTTCCATCTGCTTCTGCTGTTTTGCATCCCGCTTATCCTCTTTCGCGCTGGAAGAAGAACGTCTCGCGTCCTGTCGTCTGCGCGATGCCGCTTCACGGTCACGGCGGGCATCCTCCTGTGCCTGGGATTGGCAGCGTTCATTGTCGCGGCGCTCTTCCTCACGCTTCTGTGCGTCCTGACTCTGGCTGCTCCTCTTTTCCTGACTGTTTCGTTTCGATCCAGAGCCGGATTCCGCCTTTTTCTCATCCGATTCCATCCGAGCTGGATTCCGCTGTTCTGAATCACCGTCGTCATAGCTATTTTCTGGCTTTCTTCCCACCGTTTCCTGTTCTCGGCGTACTGTATCATTTACAAGCGGAGTTCCGCAGTTACTGCAAAAATTTCCAACTGCTTCCTGTCCGCATTTTGGACACTTCATTCTATTTTCTCCTTCCTCCAAACGATTCTTTCCATCCATTTCCGCACTCATTTCTGGCATTTGAAACGCATTTAAACAATGTACATTTTTTTACACAGCCAGAACTTTATTTCCTGTTTCCCATGCCCAGCTGCCAGAATGCCACTGCACTCGCTGCTGCCACGTTGAGCGAATCCACGCTGTGTGACATTGGGATTTTCACGGTGTAATCGCACGCCGCGATCGTCGATGCCGCCAACCCGTCACCCTCGGTTCCGAGAATGATCGCTAATTTTTCTTCCTGCAAAAGCGCCGGATCCGCGATACTCACGGAACGGTCACTGAGCGCCATCGCCGCCGTGCGAAATCCCAGCTTCTTAAGCGTTTCCATACTGTTCTCCGCCCAGTCGCCCTTCGGAATGTACGTCCACGGCACCTGAAACACTGTTCCCATACTGACACGGCTTGCGCGGCGGTACAGCGGGTCACTGCATCCCGGTGTCAGAAGCACCGCATCCATAAAGAGCGCCGCCGCTGACCGGAAAATCGCCCCCACATTCGTAGGATTTTCTACATTCTCAAGAATCGCGATCCGTCTGGCACCTGCACAGATTTCCTCGATCCCCGGCGTTTTCTTCCGTTTCACCGCACACAGCATACCGCGCGTCAGTTTAAAGCCGGTCAGGCGCGTCAGCACATCAAATGGTGCCGTAAACACAGGCACTCCCGCACACACCGGGCGTTCCAGAATCTCCCGCCCTTCTGTCTCGATATGGCGTTCTTCCATCAGAAAAGAAACCGGCTCATATCCCGCGTCGAGCGCCCGCCCGATGACCTTAGGGCTTTCCGCAATGAAAAGACCTTCCTTTGGTTCATTATAATGAAATAACTGCCCCTCGCTCAGCCGGGCGTAGATATCCAGCTCCGGCGCTTCCAGGGTTGTAATTGAAATATGATTCATTCTGCTTTTCACCTTTTTTTAATATGGTTTTCATGTTCTATCGAGTATACCACATTTCTTACAAAAAGGAAGTGCCGATTATAGACGCTGACATGAAATCATTCCTCTATTCTGCCGCATTCTATCATCCTCTTTCCGATTTCGTTCCTATTTCCATATAAATCTATCTTCGGCAAAAGATTGCGATTTGTCACATTAAAAATGGCAGCAAATAAAACGGTTTCAACAATAAATTTTCCTCTTTCCCCACATTTTTCTGTGACAGCAAATATAGGTTATGCACATTCCTTGAATATTTTCTGTAAAACTCTCGGATTGACTCATGTTTTCCCGTTCCGGAAGACTTTATTTCAAAAGCATTTATTTTGCAACACACTTTTTAATGGCATTTTTATGAAATTTAATAAAAAATGCACCTTGGCACATTCTTTATGAAATAATAAAAAAAGAGCAGCAAAAGCTGGATTTACACTCGTTTGCTACTCGTTTCGGTATTATTATATTTCCTGTTTTAAAAAAGTCAAACCAAAAAATCACCTGTCGGAAACAGGAATTCTGGTTATTGGTTCACGGGTAGACACTTTGGGAACCGGCACTCCCACTCTCCGCTTCAACGCCTCAATATACAGCCCCGCAAACCGTCCCGGTGTCACGCGATTGTGGGTAATGTAACCGATCTCCATATAATCGTCCACATCAAGCGGAATCGCTACAATATTCGGTCCGTTCAGTTCCTCATTGATGACACCGCTGCAGATCGTATACCCATTCAGCCCGATCAGAAGATTAAACAGGGTCGCGCGGTCGGACACCAGGATGTCCTTGCGGCTGTCCAGCGTACTGAGGATCTCCTCGGAGAAATAAAAGGAATTGTGCTCGCCCTGCTCATAGGACAGACGCGGATAAGGTTCCAAATCCGACAGGGTGATAGAACTGCGGCTTGCAAGCGGATTGGCCGCACCGATAAATACATGCGGTTTTGCCATAAAAAGCCGCGTAAATTTGAGGTCGTGTTCCCGCAGCGTCTTGCGGATCACCGTCTCGTTAAAACGGTTCAGATACAGCACGCCAACCTCGCTCCTAAGCTTCGCCACATCCTCAATCAACTCATACGTCTGCGTCTCGCGGATACGGAAATCGTACTCTTCTCCGCCGTACTCGCGGATCAGATCGACAAACGCCTCAACGGCAAAGGAATAGTGCTGGGTGGAGACACAGAACTGGCGTTTCTGCGGCACAGCACCAAAATAGCGCTCCTCGATCAGGTTTGCCTGCTCGATCACCTGTCTCGCATACCCCAGAAATTCTTCCCCGTCCGGGGAAATCACCACGCCCTTGTTCGTGCGGGTAAACAGGGAAAATCCAATCTCATGCTCCAGTTCCTTGATCGCCGCCGTGAGGCTCGGCTGTGCAATATAAAGTTTTTTTGCCGCCCCGCTGATGGTTCCGGCTGCCGCCACCTCCACCACGTATTTTAACTGAAGTAATGTCATGCCCTGTTCTCCATTCTTACTGATTTTCTGTCATTTCTTTCTGAACCGCATCTGCCACAAAATTACATCAGGCTCAAATCCGCCTCTAACGCACCTAGTCCACAAATTTTTCCGTCTCTTTCAGACGAACCAGCGCTCTCGCCATCGCCGCACGGGTGCTGTAATACTCGGAAATACTCTGTTTCTGGCGCAGCCGCTCTTTCGCACGCTCTAATGCCTCCTGCGCCCGGATCCGGTCGATCTCCTCCGGTTTCTCGATCGTATCTGCCAGCAGCATAACACGGTTGTTGGCGATCTCACAGAAGCCCTGCCCGACGACTGCCGCCTCCCACGGACCGTCCTCTGTCGCCTGGAAACGCATTTCTCCCGCTTTGACTGCCACGATCTCGCTCTCATGGTGCGCCATGACAGCCATCTCACCGTCCACCGCCGGAAGGATCAGACAGTGGCAGACTCCCTCATAGAATGTCCGGTTGCTGGATATGATTTTTACATGAAAATCTGCCATCCGTTCCTACGCCTCCTGTTTCTCTAAAGCCTTCGCCTTTGCCACTACATCCTCGATCGTTCCGACATTGAAGAATGCTGCCTCCGGGTACGCATCCATCTCACCATCCAGAATTGCCTTAAAGCCCTTGACGGTATCCTTTAACGGCACATACTTGCCCGGTACACCGGTAAAGTTCTCCGCCACGTGGAACGGCTGGGATAAGAAACGCTGTATCTTTCTTGCGCGGCCGACGGTCAGCTTATCTTCCTCAGACAGCTCGTCCATACCCAGAATTGCAATGATATCCTGCAATTCCTTGTATTTCTGCAAAATCTCCTGCACCCGTCTGGCCGTCTCATAGTGTTCTTCTCCGACCACATCCGGTTCCAGAATACGGGACGAGGATTCCAGCGGATCGACCGCCGGGTAAATACCCTGTTCTACGATCTTTCTGGAAAGAACCGTAGTCGCATCCAGATGGGTAAAGGTAGTCGCCGGTGCCGGATCGGTTAAATCATCCGCCGGTACATAGACTGCCTGGATTGAAGTGACCGAACCATCTTTCGTCGAGGCAATCCGCTCCTGCAGCTCGCCCATCTCATTCGCTAACGTTGGCTGATAACCAACCGCCGACGGCATACGCCCAAGCAGCGCTGAAACCTCCGAACCTGCCTGTACATAACGGAAAATATTATCGATAAATAGTAACACATTCCGGTGCATTTTGTCACGGAAATATTCTGCCATCGTAAGCCCGGTCTCTGCAACTCTCATACGAGCTCCCGGCGGCTCGTTCATCTGTCCAAACACGAGCGCTGTCTTTTCCAGAACACCGGATGCCTTCATCTCACTCCAGAGGTCATTGCCCTCACGGGAACGCTCACCGACACCCGTAAAGATAGAATAACCGCCCTGCTCCATCGCAATATTCCGGATCAGCTCCTGAATCAGGACTGTTTTTCCAACGCCCGCGCCGCCAAACAGACCGACTTTTCCGCCCTTGGAATACGGCGCCAAAAGATCAATAACCTTGATGCCCGTCTCCAGAATCTCCGCGACCGGGCTCTGATCCTCAAATGGCGGCGGATCCCGGTGAATACACCAGTGCTCCTCACCATCCAGCTTTTCTCCTCCATCTACCGTCTCACCTAAAACATTAAACAAACGTCCAAGCGTCTTTTCGCCAACCGGAACGGAAATGCCTTCTCCCGTCGGTGTTACCTTCATGTCACGGCTCAAGCCCTCGCTTGCCGACAGCATGATGCAGCGGACGATATTATTTCCCATGTGCTTGGCAGCTTCCATCACACACGTCTTTCCCTGATTTTCTACTGTGAGCGCGTCCCGGATCTCCGGAAGGGGACCGCTCTCAAATTTCACATCGACAACCGGACCGGAAACCTGGACAATCTTGCCTTCCGGCAGGCTGGTTTCGGTCTTTTTTGTCTCTGCCGCCTGTTCTCCCATCACACTCTCATCTCCTCTTCTCGTTCTCGTCTCTGTGCAGCCGCGCCGCCGCATACTTCGGTGATCTCCTGTGTGATCGCCGCCTGCCGCGCCCGGTTGTACATCGTATTCAAATCTTTCAAAAGTGCATCCGCATTATCCGTCGCCGCATCCATCGCCATCATACGGGCATTCTGCTCGCTGCAGAACGACTCAACCAGCGCGCCGTAGATAAATCCGGCTACATAGTTCGGAACGATCGCATTCATCGCTTCTTCCGGCGTTGGCCGGAGGGAAAACTCCTCCAGCCGCACATCGACCGGAATCGCCATTCCGTGCATATCCGGCTTGGTAATCGGAAGCACCCTTTTATCCTTCGCCACACTCTGCATCACATTTTCCATTCTTGTATACAGGACATGGATCTCATCCAAATCACCCGACAAATATCGTTCCAGAAGTATTCCAGCAATCCACCTTGCCCGGTTAAACGTCGGATCCTGCGCCGTATACTGGAAATTTTCTTCAATCGGGATGTGCTGGGAGGCAAAAAACTGCCGCCCCGTCTCACCGATGACAAACAAATGTACCTCGCGGGAAGGATCCTTTAAAAATGTATCCGCCATCTTCATGATGTTATGGTTATAAGCACCCGCCAGCCCTTTATCGCCGGAAATAACCAGCAGCCCCGTTTTCTTTGACTGGTGCCCTTTTTTTTCAAAATAGGGACTTTCCATGTTCGGCAGATGCCTCTGGATACGCCGGATGACATTTTGCAATGCATAGAAATACGGCTCCGTCTCTGCCAGTTCTTTTCTGGCTTTCTTTAATTTCGTCGAAGATATCAGGTACATCGCGTTCGTGATCTTGCGCGTATCCTGAATACTCCGGATCCGGTTCTGGATCTCTCTGAGTCCTGCCATCTTCCATCACCGCCTTACTGCTTATCCAGTTTTGCATCCGCTGTGGCTGCCTCCAGCGCATTTCCCTGTGCTTTCAGGAATTTTGCCTTGTACTCGCCCACCGCCTTCGCAATCTCGCGCTGGATATCCTCGCTGAGTGTCTTCGTCGTGCGGAGTGCATCGCCCACCTGCGGGTAGGAGCTTCTCATATATTCGTAAAGACCACCCTGGAATGTCTTCAGCTTTTCCTTCGGAATATCTGCCAGCAGATGGCTCGTCGCCGCATACAGAATCACAACCTGCTCTTCCATCGAGAGCGGATGCTCAAGCGGCTGTTTTAACAGCTCCATCAGACCGCTGCCGTAGGTAAGCTGTGCCTTAGTTGCCGGATCCAGATCGGAGCTAAACTGTGTAAATACTTCCATCTCGCGGTACTGTGCCAGGTCGATACGTACGCTTCCGGCTGCCTTCTTCATCGCCTTGGTCTGCGCTGCGCCGCCGACACGCGATACCGAAAGCCCTACATTGACCGCCGGGCGCATGCCCTCGAAGAACAGCGAACTTTCCAGGAAAATCTGTCCATCTGTGATGGAAATAACGTTGGTCGGGATATACGCCGACACATCACCCGCCTGTGTCTCGACAATCGGCAGCGCTGTGATTGAACCACCGCCCAGTTCATCCGAAAGCCGCGCCGAGCGCTCCAGCAGACGGGAATGCAGATAGAATACATCGCCCGGATATGCCTCACGTCCCGGGGAACGTTCCATCAGAAGAGACAGTGCACGGTACGCAACCGCGTGTTTCGATAAATCGTCATAGACAATCAGAACATCTTTTCCCTGATGCATGAAATATTCTGCCAGCGCCGTTCCTGCATACGGCGCGATATACTGTAAGGACGCCGGATCACTCGCCGTCGCTGCCAGCACGATGCTGTACTCCATCGCCCCGTGTTTTTCCAGTGTATGAACCAGTCTCGATACCGTTGAAGCCTTCTGACCGATCGCCACATAGATGCAGATCACGTCTTTTCCCTTTTGGTTCAGCATCGTATCTACCGCGATCGAGGTCTTACCGGTCTGGCGGTCACCAATGATCAGCTCACGCTGTCCGCGTCCGATCGGGAACATCGAATCGATCGAGAGGATACCGGTCTCCATCGGGGTATCAACTGACTGACGCTCGATAATACCCGGCGCCGGTGATTCCACCGGACGGTATCCGGCTGCCTCAATCTCCCTTTATTGTCGATCGGATTGCCCAGCGCATCTACAACACGCCCTAAGAATCCCTCGCCAACCGGGATACCTGCCATCTTGCCGGTCCGCATCGCGCGGCTTCCTTCTCCGATGGTGTTCGCATGTCCAAAGAGGATGCAGCCGATCTCCTTCGACCGGATATCCTGTACCATGCCTCTCACATCGCCGTCAAACGCCACAATCTCACCGTACATCGCATGGTCGATTCCATCCACATAGGCGATGCCGTCGCCCACCCGGCTGACCGTACCGATCTCACGGGCTGAAATGTCGATTCCATCCAGATTTCCTTTCAGAATCCCGATGATTCCCTTCTGGGTAAGGAAATCACCCGAATCCGGCTCTTTTACCAGATTCTTTAATTTATCTGCCAGTGCCCGTTTTCTTCCCTCCGTGCTCCAGTCATATTCCTCACTTCCGACCCGGAGGATAAAACCACTTCCAAGCTCCGACTTTTCTTCCTTCACAATCCGGAGTTCCCGTCCCGGATATTTCTCCGAGAGAAATTTCCGGATTCCGGCTGCCTGTTTTTCATCCGGCTCTTTGACATATTCCAGCACACAGCGCAGATATTTATCCGGCTTTTCAAACGTCTCCGCTTCCTTAATCAGATCCGGCATCATTTTCATTGTCTGATCCTGTGCCAGCACCTCGATGATTCCCCGGACTGCCAGCGGAAACAGGCTACGAACCAGATCTTCCCGCTTCTCACGGGTCAAATCCGGATTTTCAAGCTCTGCCGGAAGCTGCGGTGTCGCAGCCAGTATCTCAGCCGCATGCTGCAGATCATCGACAGAAATCTTCTGCCTCTTTATTTCTTGTAAATAGACATCAAGTTTCTTCATTCTCCGTCGTACCCGCTTTCTTCAAAAACTCATCATAAAGAGCGCTGTCATCCGACTTCTTGTTCATCGAACCAGCCGCCGCGTCCAGAACCAGCGACAAAATTTCATGCTTCGCCTGTTCGAGCATCTTATCCTTCTCCCGGCGTGCATCCTCGCCCGCCTTACGGATGACTTTATCTGCCTCTTTCTGGGCGTTTTCAATCAGCTGGCGTCCTTCCTCACGTGCACTCGCACGCGCCGCATCCAGCACCTTGTTTTTCTCTACTTCTATTTCATCCTGGCAGGCTGCGTATTTCTCTTTCTCCGCCTGCGCTTCTTCCTGCATCTTTTTTGCCTCATCATACTTTTCCTGAATGGCTGCATTCCGTTTATCGATCACTTTGTTGATCGGCTTAAAGAGGAAAATACGGATAATTGCATACCAGATTAAAAGGTTGATGATCGTAAAAACCAGGTTGATGTCCAACCGTAACATAGCCTTGCCCCACCTTTCGTTTTCTATCGTATCAGCTTAAAAGAATAATAATCAAAAGGGCAATAACGAAACCATAAATAGCAGTTGCCTCGGCAAGTGCCGCACCTAACAATAGAATCTTTGTGATTTTTCCCTCTGCCTCCGGCTGTCTTGCGACTGCCTCAGTCGCCTTAGATGTGGCGATTCCGATACCAATTCCGGCTCCTGCGCCTGCAAGGACTGCCAGACCTGCTCCGATTGCAATGATTGTACCCATAATAAAGTCTCCTTTTTGTAATTTTCTATTTCTCTTCTATTACTCGATTGATTCCTTGATAAAAAGCCCTGTCAGGAAGACAAATACATACGCCTGAATCAGACCGTCAAAGATATCAAAGTAAGCGCTGAACAATACCGGAAGCCCTACCGGAAGGATGTATTCAATCAATTTCATGATGACGAACGCGCCCAACACGTTTCCGAACAGTCGCATACACAGCGACAACGGTTTGATAAATACCTCCATGATATTGATCGGTGTCACGATGGCGATCGGCTCTGTAAAGCTCTTTAACCATCCTTTTAAACCTTTGACCCGAATCCCTGCTGTCTCAATCAGCACAATACTCATCAGCGCCAGTGCTGCCGTGACGTTCAAATCCTTGGTTGGCGGCTTGAATCCCAGTATACCAAGCAGGTTCGCCACGCCCAGATACATCAGCACGGATGTCAGATACGGCGCATAGCCTTTTCCTTCCTCTCCGAGGATTCCCTCGCCGATGCCCTGCAGCCACGTAACAGCGTTCTCCAGAAGGAGCTGTCCGCGTCCGGGATGTTCAACTTTCAGACCGTGCGTCACAATCAGTGAAACCACGAGCACCACTGCCATCATGATCCATGTAACCACAACGGATTCTGATATGCCGATCCCGCCAATTGTAAAGGCTGTCTCACAGTTCAATTCCTTGATCAGGGTCGCACCCAGATCTCCCATACTGTCACTTCCTCTCTCCGGGTTGTTCTCCCGCGGCTGCCCCGGTTATTTTTCTTTCATTTCCCGATGCCGCCACGTGTTCTAGTTACTGTTCACGCATACGTGCCCAGTAACGTTTTCGCCTGTGTCTCCACATTCTTCCCGTCTGTTCCCGATCTTACTCCCAGAAATACAAATGGTAAAATTATATTTTTTTCCTATATCCATAGATAAAATGAATGGTGATAGTTATTGGTAATCGTTATTGTGGCTGGACATTTCTGGAAAAATACGATAAAGTGTGACTATATTTGGTAAATACACGTACAGATATAAAATCAGATAAACACTGTTTCAATCAGGCAGAAACAGTCCGACATACAGAAAGGATTTCAACTACATACATGGACATCAGTTTCGACTACTACAAGGTTTTCTATGAGGTGGCTCGATGCCAGAATATTACCCAGGCGGCTTTGAATCTCTGCCTCACGCAGCCAACCGTAACAAAATACATTCATAATTTAGAAGATATGCTTCAGTGCAAACTTTTCAACCGCTCCCAAAAAGGCGTGACCCTGACCGATGAAGGGCGGATCCTGTTCCGCCAGATCAACCGTCCCTGCCAGCAGATGGGACGAGCAGAAGAGCTTTTAAAAGAATACACGAACAGTCAGAGCGGCAAGGTTTCGATCGGTGCGAGCGAGCTGACAATGCGCTTCTTTCTGCTTCCTTATATTGAACAATTCCAGCAGCGTTTTCCGAATGTGACCGTGCAGATTCATTCCAACTCTGCGCCGATCACCGCTTCTTCCTTAAAGGCCGGGGAAAATGACTTTGCCGTCATCATTTCTCCGATCCACGAGATCATGAAGGAGCTGGATCTGGTTCACGTGATGCCGGTTTCCGAGTTCCAGGACATCGTCATCGCCGGAAACCGTTTTTCCGAGCTGCAGAACCGCACACTCTCCCTTGAAGAGCTCTGTATGCACCCACTTGTCAGCATGGAGTCCGGCACGACGAC
The DNA here is from genome assembly GCF_003478795.1 of Clostridium sp. AF21-20LB. Taxonomy (NCBI): domain Bacteria; kingdom Bacillati; phylum Bacillota; class Clostridia; order Eubacteriales; family Clostridiaceae; genus Clostridium; species Clostridium sp. AF21-20LB. The sequence continues at coordinate 112,038 of NZ_QUGD01000005.1, forward strand.
GCGGCTTTTTTGGGACAATCTCTTTGAGGAACAGGGGCTGGATCTGCACCCGAGCATCGAAGTTTCTTCCAACGACCTGATCGCCCCGACCGTCTCCCACAATCTGGGAATCGGCTTTGTTCCCTCGGAATTTGCCCGGAACTACCTGCTCAACTACCGCGTGTTCCAGCTTCACCTAAATATTCCTATCCCGAAGCGCCAGATCCTCGTCTTGCAAAACCCGATGCGCCCGCTGACGCCGGCGGCACAGGCATTTCTGGATATGCTGAAACAGCCGGTGCAGGAAAGTATAGGGAATGGACAGCCGGTCTTGTTACACCCATAGGGATTTTCACTAAAAATACCCTGTCGGTCGGATTTTAATGCTCCTGACAGGGTATTTTTGTTTGTAATCTACAAGCTTCTAACCTCTTCATATAAATGAAAGTGATTTTTTCTAAATTCCAGAAGCCCTTCCCGCTGCATTTTCCCCAGCTCTGCCGACAGCGCCGACCGGTCCACGCCCAGATAGTCGGCGAGCTGCTGGCGGTTGAATGGGATATCAAATCTCTCGCTCTCATTTTTTACCGCCTGATCGGAGAGGTACGACAGAAGCCGTCCCCGGATGGATTTCGACGATGTATTGAAGATCCGGCGGGACAGCTGCAAGTTTTTCTGCGCCGAGATTGCAAGCAGGTTGCGGATAAGCTGCGTGTGATGTCCGCAAGAATTGGGACACTGCGACAGCATTTTTCCAACATTTAAAAACAGCACTTCCGTCACCTCCGCTGCAAACACATCGACCAGCAGCTTTTCCCCCGGCACGCACGCATATGTCTCCGCAAAAATCTGTCCCGGTTCTACCCGGTCTAGAATGCTGCGGTTGCCCCACAGATCATCGTTGACAATCATCACACTTCCGTGCATCACCACACCCAGAGATGTGACCGTATTCCCCGCGCGATAAATCATTTCTTCTTTTTCATAACTGCGTTCCTCCGCCCCCAGACAGGACAGCATCTCCCCGATTCCGGATTCGCCCGCGCCTCGAAACAGGGGGCTGCGGCTTAGAAGCTGCATTTCGAAGGGAGTTAAATTCAGGCTGGCGCCCGTTTTATAGTTTGATGCCATATAATGTTGACCTTTCTGTTTTAACTAAGTGTTCTTATTATATCAAATATTTTTATATTTTTCTGCAATCTGATTTCCCGTTCTTGCACATCCATGCAACTTCTGCGATAATAGAAACATTCCTATATCAAATGAAGCTTTAAACCAGAAGATTTATCGGACAGGATATTTACATAAAGAGGAGACTTTCAAATGATCGAGCCAAACCAGCTTCTTCAGACATATATCCGCCAGTATCAGGCGGCAAGCAAGAAAAAAAGAAAGACCAGTTCCCGCCCCCGCGATCTGAGCGAGCGGACCAACCGGCTGTTTAAAACACTGAAACGCACCAAACCGACACAGGTCACCAGCCTCTCGCTGGAGGAATGGCACCGCCAGATCAAAAATCTGGCTTATTTTGCGTACCGTTCGCACAACGATGCTGTCACAAAGCTCATTGAAACCAGCCTGCTGCCACAGCTCATCCGCCTGGATGAGGCAATGTTTCTGCCCGCCCAGCGCGATGATATTTCCGTGGATTTTCTGAATTATCTGGAAACAGAATTGGATGGTCAGCTCTGCACGCAGACACTTCTGGAGCTTTACCAGATCTATAAGCGCTACGTCATCCAGTATAAAATCATGGATCTCGTCCCATCCCGCCCAGAGCTGGAATTTCCGGAGACTATGGCGATGAACCGCCGTTTCATTCTCCACATCGGACCGACCAACAGCGGCAAAACATTTCACGCGCTGGAACGCTTAAAAACAGCGAAAAAGGGCACTTACCTCGGTCCGCTGCGCCTTCTGGCGCTTGAGGTATATGAAAAAATGCACGACTGCGGCGTTCCCAGCACCATGCTGACCGGTCAGGAGTGTATCGCCGACGATGACAGCCGGATCACAGCTTCGACGATCGAGATGGCAGATTTCTCGGAGGAATACGATATTGCCGTGATTGATGAGGCACAGCTGACCGCCGATCCAGACCGCGGGCATTGCTGGACAAAGGCGATTCTGGGGCTGAAAGCTCACGAAATCCATGTCTGCATGAGTCCCGCCGCTGAATCTGCTGTCACACACCTGATCCATCTATGCGGCGACAGCCTTGCCATCTGCCGTTATCAGCGCAAAACTGCACTCATCTGTGAGGACACGCCATTTTCCTTCCCGGAAAGTGTTCTTCCCGGCGATGCACTCGTCGTATTTTCCAAAAAATCCGTGCTGGATGTGGCGGGACGTCTGGAAGAAGAAGGTATCAAGGCAAGTGTTATATACGGAAGCCTGCCGCCGGAGATCCGCCGCCGCCAGATGCAGCTTTTTACCAGCGGCAAAACCAAGGTGGTCGTCGCCACCGACGCGATCGGCATGGGACTCAACCTGCCTGTCCGGCGTATCGTATTTGTACAGACCCAGAAATTTGACGGTACCACCCGGCGCGGTCTGTCCGTACCGGAGATCAAGCAGATCGCCGGACGCGCCGGACGCTTCGGACTCTTTGACACCGGCTACGTCAATGCGATGGGGCAGGAATCCCTCGACTATATCCGGGAACAGCTTACTCAGGAGGAGGAACCGATCGAAAAAGTCAGCCTCGGTTTCCCGCAGATTCTCCTCGATCTGGACGAGCCGCTGGACGTTATCATCAAAGTCTGGAAATCCGTTGAGCCGACACCTCCGTTTGAAAAGGTCAGCGTCGATGAGATTTTAAGCCTTTATGCACAGGCAGAACGCCACAGAGACGATATCTACGGATTCGATGACAAACGGATTCTCTACCGCATGATCAGCTGTCCCATCGATATCAAGGATCATCAGGTTGTCCTGCAATGGCTGCGCTACTGCAAGGATTACCCGGCGGACAAGCGCCTGAAACACCCGGACAAAGGCGCCGGCTCCAAGCTGGGGCTGCAGAAATACGAAACATATTACCGCAAGCTCGACCTCTACTACCAGTTCTCCCACCGTTTTGACAAGATCATCGATGAGGACTGGCTCGAACAGGAACGCAGCCGCACTGAAGGCACGATCATGCAGTATTTGTCCAAAGGCAAAAAAAGCTACATCGCCCGCTGCCAGCGCTGCGGACGGATGCTGCCGGTTGGATATCCGTTTAAGATTTGTGATCCGTGTTTTCGTCACAGTTCCATTATCGATTAGCCCTTGATTTTACCGTTTTACGTTCCGGCTGTTCAACACCACCAATGCCGTAAAAATCAAAAGAATGCCCAGCACATTTCCAACCCGCAGCATTTCTCCAAATACCACAATCCCAGCCACAGCTGCCACCATCGGCTCAGAGAACGCCAGAACCGAGGCTTTTCCTGCCTCCATCTGGCGGAGTCCCAGTGTGTAGCTTACAAACGGAAAAAAGGTAGATATAAGTCCCAGCGCCAGCCCTTTGCCAAGAAGCGCCGGAGAGGTCATCAAGCTCGAAAACACCTCCGGTAATTTTACAAAGGGAATCAGGCTGATGGTTACAGCCATAAAAGAATCTTTATTCTGAGGTGATGATATAATAACGGAAGATGCCATGACGACATGGGGGATGATGTTTCGGGGCAGCGCATGACGTGCTGCCTATTTTTTCGAATTTATGCTATAATACAGAAAGAGGGAATAAAATTTCAGGAAAATAAGGAGAATTTCAATATGTATGATGTGTTAATTATCGGCGCCGGTCCCGGCGGTATCTTTTCTGCCTATGAGCTGATGGAACGTAAACCGGATTTAAAGATCGCTGTTTTTGAGGTAGGACATCCGCTGGAGCACCGTAAATGTCCCATTGATGGTGATAAAATCAAGTCCTGTATTCACTGCAAATGCTGCTCCATCATGAGTGGATTCGGCGGAGCCGGTGCATTTTCTGATGGAAAATACAACATTACCAATGATTTCGGCGGCACTCTCTATGAGTATATCGGAAAAAAGACAGCCATTGAACTGATGGAATATGTGGATGGAATCAATCTCCGTTTTGGCGGGGAGGGCACGAAGCTGTATTCCACTGCGGGAACAAAATTCAAGAAAACCTGTATGCAGCACGGCCTGCATCTTCTGGATGCTTCGGTCCGCCATCTGGGTACAGATATTAATTATATTGTTCTGGAGCACCTCTATGATCATCTGAAGAATAAGGTAGATTTCTATTTTGACTGTGCCATCGAAACCGTGGAGAAGACCGAGAAGGGTTACAAGGTTTACAGCGATGATACAACCTTTGAGGGTACGAAATGCATCATTTCCGCCGGACGAAGCGGCAGTAAGTGGATGCAGAAGGTATGCAGGGATCTGGATATCCATACGAATTCCAACCGCGTGGATCTGGGGGTCCGGGTTGAGCTGCCGGCTGAGATCTTTTCGGATCTTACGGATGAACTCTATGAGAGCAAGATCGTGTATCGCACGGAAAAATACGAAGATTACGTGCGCACCTTCTGTATGAATCCCAAGGGAGCTGTGGTAAATGAGAATACCAACGGCATCGTAACGGTAAATGGTCACAGCTACGAGGATCCTGCAAAGCAGACCCATAACACGAACTTTGCCCTTCTGGTAGCGAAACATTTTTCAGAGCCCTTCAAGAATTCCAATGAATATGGAGAGAGTATTGCAAAACTCAGCAACATGCTGGGCGGTGGCGTAATTGTGCAGCGTTTTGGAGACCTGATCCGCGGAAAAAGAAGCACGCAGCAGCGAATCAATGAATCTTTTACGGTTCCAACCCTCAATGCGGCTGCCGGTGATCTGAGCCTGGTTCTCCCAAAACGGATTCTGGACGGTATTATCGAGATGATTTATGCCCTGGATAAGGTGGCACCGGGTACGGCGAATGATGACACGCTTCTCTATGGAGTGGAGGTAAAATTCTACAACATGGAGGTGGAAGTGGATCACAACCTGATGACCTGTCATGATGGACTCTACGTCATCGGTGACGGCAGCGGTATTACCCATTCCCTTTCCCATGCATCTGCCAGCGGTGTCTATGTGGCACGGCAAATCGCGGAGGCAATTTAATAATAAACGGTCAGAAATGTCTATTAAAAATGGATAAGATGCAGCCCCTATCGTCTGCCATCTTATCCATCTCATTTCACTTCTTTAGCTTACCAACATCTCATTCAGATGCATTTTCCTTGATTCCCACTCAGATCCCCAACTTCCGAAACAACGCATACAATTCTTCTGCCTCGTCCATCGAAGGTTTCCATCCATATTGTTTCAAATCGACGCGGTCGCCGTCCTCGGTGGAGTCCACCCGTATTCCATCCTGTTCCAGCAGTTTTTTCTGCTGTCCCGGATAGTCGAATGCCGCCGCGCCGCTTAGAAAGCCCTTGGAATTAATCACCCTGAATGCCGGGACATCGCCCAGGCGGTTGGTGCGGAGTGCATATCCCACCTGGCGGGAATGGCGCGGCGCACCGCACAGGAGCGCGACCTGACCGTAAGTCGTCACGCAGCCGTCCGGAATGCGCCTAAATACTTCTTCCATTCTCCGATAGATATCCATAATTATTTCCCCAGCACCTCGTCCGCATGATCAAGTGCTGCCTCGATATTCGGGCAGAAATGATCGAGTCCGATCATATCCACAAATCCTGCCTTCTCCATCACGTGCATCGGCTGCTCGTTGACATGGGACAAAATCAATGTAACGCCGTTCTTCTGGCAGCGCTCATAGAGGGCAACCATCGAATTCATCGCTGTACTGTCAACCGCCGGAACGGCACGCATACGAAGAACCAGGCATTTCGTCTCCTCGCGGGTTTCAATCTGGTTGATGCGGTCTGCTGCACCGAAGAACAGCGGTCCCGTAATCTCATAAACAGCCAGTTCTCTCGGAATCTCCCGCAAACGTGCCTGTTCTTTCATGGCTGCTTCTTCATCTTCTGCAGCTGCCGCTAAGAGCTGTGCCTCTTCCACTGAAAGCTCTTTTCCGGCTTTTTTCGCTTTTCTTACTTCCTGCTCTTTGCGCTTCTGCTCCTCTACTTCTTCGACATAGAGCCAGCTTCTGACGCCCGTCTCATCGCTCATCCGCTTCATAAACAGCAGGCAGGATAACAGCATACCGATCTCGATCGCTACAACCAGATCGAAGATAACGGTTAAGAAGAAGGTCATCACCAGAACCGCAATATCACTCTTCGGAGCCGTCTTGGTCAGACGGACGAAGGTTCTCCACTGACACATATTGTAGGCAACCATAAACAAGATTGCCGCGATGGTCGGCATCGGGATCCAGCTTGCACACGGCATCAGAACTACCAGAATCAGAAGCAGGACAACCGCATGAACCATGCCTGCAACCGGGGTACGGCCGCCATTTTTGACATTGGCTGCGGTACGCGCGATCGCGCCCGTCGCCGGAATACCGCCAAACAGGGCGGAAATAATATTCCCCGCGCCCTGTGCCACCAGCTCCGTGTTGGAACGGTGTTTTCCGCCGATCATGCCGTCCGCTACCACGCAGGAAAGCAGAGACTCAATCGCCGCCAGAACTGCAATCGTAAACGCATCCGACAGGGAACCCTGAATCACATCGTAGCTAAACACCGGCAGACGGAACGCCGGAAGCTTGTTGCTGACCGTGTAAAGGTCGCCGATCGTATTCACATGCAGCGGCAGGAATTTTACCATTAAAATACCTGCAATAACCGCTACCAGCGATCCCGGAATTTTTTCCGTGATCATCGGCATCACGATCAGAATCGCCAGACACACCACGCCGACGATGATCGCGTGCAGGTTGACACTTCCGAATCCAGCCGCGAACGCTTTCAGCTTCTGCATCGTCTCGATCGTCTCCATGCCTGCCGGATAGGTTACGCCAAAGAAATCCTTCAACTGACCGATGACGATCGTCACCGCGATACCGGAGGTAAAGCCGGTCGTGATTGTAAACGGAATAAACTTAATCAGTGAACCAAAATGGCAGAATCCCATGATAACTAGGATGATACCTGCCATGATCGTCGCAACTGCCAGTCCTTCCACGCCGCTCTTCGCCACGATACCTGCCACGATCGTTGCAAATGCCGCCGTTGGACCTGCAATCTGTACCTGGCTGCCCCCTAAAAATGAAATCACAAATCCGGCTGCAATCGCCGTGTAGATACCCTGTTCCGGACCTACCCCCGAAGCCAGCGCCAGCGCGATCGAAAGCGGCAGCGCGATGATCGCCACGATGATACCCGCTACCACATCTGACATCAGCTGTGCGCCGGAATACTTCTTCAATGTTGTAAACAACATTGGACGTATTTTTTCCATACCCAAAACTCTCCCTTTTTCTTCCCAATTTAAATAAAAAGTAATTGCCAGCCCTAAAAAGAACCGACAATTACCTATTATACAGCAAAATAAGGGTGTGTCCAGTTCTTTCGAAGTTTTAACACAGGAATGTTTCCGACTTGTTACTGGGCACGTATGCGTAAACAGTAACTCAGACTTCTAGATAAGCAGTTGTTAAATTTCTTAGTTGTGATTTTTTTGTCAAAATGACGGATTTGTAAAATTTCTGTCACAAACTTCCGGCTATTTTTTCGATTGACTTTCCTTTAAAAAAGTCTATAATTCGTACTTGTAAAAAGCATTGAGCAGGACACGATTTCCAATTCTCCACGTTTTCAGAGAGCTGCCGGGCGATGAAAGACAGTAACGCCGATGGAAATTATCCCCTGTGAGCTGATCGGACAAACGCATGCAGGATACCAGTAGTCCGGTCCGGATTCCTACCGTTAAAGAGGAACATATTCAGAATGATGGATATGGCTGAGAGATCGGCTTTACAGCCGGTAAAAGAAGTGGTACCGCGGATGCTTATGCCTCCGTCTTCTTGAACTTTTAAAAGTTTCAGGAGGACGGAGGCTTTTTTGTTTCCCCGCTCCCGAAACTCCGGCAAACTGCCGGGACACTAAAAACCATTTGACCTATGGGAATGGAGGTATCTTTATGAACACATTAGTTATCGTAGTTATCGCAGCCTGTTGTCTGGCGGCTGGTTATCTGCTCTACGGCAGATGGCTCGCCCATAAATGGGGCATTGATCCAAACGCCAAAACACCGGCCGTCACAAAAGAAGATGGTCAGGACTATGTTCCGACCGATGGCTGGGTTGTATTTGCCCACCAGTTTTCATCCATCGCCGGTGCCGGTCCTGTCACCGGTGCTATTCAGGCGGCTGTCTTTGGATGGGTTCCGGTCTTTCTCTGGATCATCCTCGGCGGCATCTTTTTCGGCGCTGTTACCGATTTTGGTGCCCTGTACGCCAGCGTTAAAAATGAAGGCAAATCGATGGGACTTCTGATTGAACAGTACATTGGCAAAACCGGTAAAAAGCTGTTTCTTCTGTTCTGCTGGCTCTTTACTTTAATTGTAACCGCCGCTTTTGCCGACATGGTTGCTGGTACATTCAATGCATATGAGACGGTAGACGGCGTGACCAGCTTATCCGCTGCCGCAACTGTCAACGGCGCAGCCGGAAGCATTTCCCTTCTGTTCATTGCCTTTGCCGTTGTATTTGGACTGATTCAGAAAAAGGCTCAGTTCCATGGCTGGAAACAGACCTTGCTCGGACTTGTCTGCACGGTAGCTGCTTTCGTCATCGGCATGAACTGCCCGCTCATTACCACCAAGGCGAACTGGTCCTACATGGTATTCGCTTACATTTTCCTCGCAGCCGTTCTTCCGATGTGGCTTTTGATGGAACCGCGTGACCTGATGACAACCTTTATGTTTGCCGGTATGATTATCGGTGCCGTCGTTGGACTGCTTGTCGCACATCCGGCAATGAACCTGGCGCCTTACACTGGTTTCCACAATGAGAAATCCGGTGACCTGTTCCCGATTTTGTTTGTAACCGTTGCCTGCGGCGCCGTATCCGGTTTCCACAGCCTGGTTTCCTCGGGTACTTCCTCCAAGGCAATCACCAATGAAAAGGATATGCCGAAAGTTGGCTTCGGCGCTATGCTTCTGGAAAGTTTACTGGCTGTCCTGGCTCTGTGCGTTGCCGGTGCTGCCGCTTCCGCTGATGGCACGCCTGCAACCGGTACTCCGTTTGCTATCTTCTCCTCCGGTGTTGCCGGATTCCTGGAGATGTTCGGAATCCCAGTTTACGCTGCCCAGTGCTTTATGACGATGTGCGTCTCCGCACTTGCCCTGACAAGCCTGGATTCCGTTGCACGTATCGGACGTATGTCCTTCCAGGAGCTGTTCAGTGTCGATGACATGGAACACGCCGAAGGATGGAGAAAACTTCTCTGCAACAAATATTTTGCAACTGTTATCACCTTGGTATGCGGCTATATTTTAACCCAGATTGGCTACTCCAACATCTGGCCGCTGTTTGGCAGCGCCAACCAGCTGTTAAGCGCTCTGGTTCTCATCACCCTGTGCGTCTTCTTACGCGTCACCGGCCGCGAAAACCGCACGCTGCTGGTTCCGCTGGTTGTTATGCTGTGCGTTACCTTCACCGCACTCGTTGAGCGCTGCATCGCACTGGTAAAGGCTTACAATGCCGGAACCGCTGTCTTTATGGTAGAAGGACTGCAGCTTATCATCGCGGTTCTGCTGATGGTTCTGGGTGTCATTATTGTGGTTCATTCCGGTAAAGTACTGTTTTCGAAATCGACTGCTTCGAAGACAGAAAACGATAAAAGATCTGAAATGAATAAACCGGCGCATTGCTAATGATTTCATCAAAATCAAATTATAACCCGACTATAGGTGCCAAAAAGGGAGTCTCTCGCTCACGAAAAGAGACTCCCTTTTTTGGTATTTTTTAATTCTATTGATAACCACTCTGCTGCTATATGATGCCAACTCTTCACTTCTGAATCTTTCTCACCGCGAATAATTGGCACTTTTGTTACTGTTCACGCATACGTGCCCAGTAACGCACTTTTTTCTATTCTTTCATCTTTTCTCAAATTTCTCTGGTATTTCCCCTGCATTTCGTCTATAATAGGAAGCAAATTTTTCAACCGAGCACAGCGCTGACAGGCGTTGTATCAGACAGGAGGAAACATGGATATTGTATGTTTAGATCTAGAAGGTGTATTAGTACCGGAAATCTGGATCGCATTTGCTGAAGAAACCGGAATCCCGGAGTTAAAACGCACCACCCGCGATGAGCCGGATTATAACAAACTGATGAATTACCGTTTAAACATCCTGCGCGAGCACGGACTGGGACTCAAGGAAATTCAGGAAACGATCTCTAAAATTGATCCGCTTCCGGGCGCAAGGGAGTTTTTAGACAAATTAAAAGAAATCACTCAGGTAATCATCATCAGCGATACCTTCTCCCAGTTTGCCGGACCTCTGATGAAGAAACTTGGCTATCCGACCATCTTCTGCAACTCTCTGGTTGTCAGCGAAAATGGTGAGATTACCGATTTTAAGATGCGCTGTGAGAAATCCAAATATACAACCGTCAAAGCACTCCAGTCCTGCGGCTTCGAGACGATCGCCAGCGGCGACAGCCACAACGACCTCACCATGATTGAGGCAAGCAAGGCGGGCTTCCTCTTCCGCACGACGGAGGAGATCAAGGCAGAATATCCGCAGATTCCGGCTTATGAGACGTATGATGAGCTGTTAGAAGCGATTAAAAAGGTATTAGCGTAAACATTCCGTATTTTCATAATTGCATATGCAATCGTAAAAGCAGCCCCCGGAATCCACACTCCGGGAGCTGCTTTTCAATCGTTTATCCTCTCAAATGTTCACTGATTATTTTTCAATAAATAACTGTTTTACATCAAATGCCTCGTCGATCATGCCGGATTCATACATGAAATCAGCGGTCTTCTGGAAGCCTTCTTTGTCATCATCTGTGATCTCGGTAGAGAAATCATAGAGATCGTACATGCTTCTGACTGCATCGGTGTCCAGATCCAGCTCATCGGCTACGATCTGCATCGTCTCATCCGATTTTTCTTCCATGAAATCAGCAATCTCGGTCTGTGCTTCTTCCAGCTTCTCGATGATCTCCGGGTGCTCGTCATAGAATTTCTGTGTCACTGCCACTGCAATGATCGCCTTAATCAGGCCTTCGCCGTCGGCTACCAGGTGGTAACCCTGCTGCCCTGCATTGTAAGCAGTTGCGCCAGCAACCAGAGCCACGTCTACACTGCCGCCGTCCAGACCTGCTTTTGCATCCGGGATCGACATATTGACATAGTTAACGTCGTCGATCGTCATGCCAGCCGTTGCCAGATAGGAAACGAGAAGCTCATGCAGGTTGGTTCCGGTCGGTCCTGCGATTGTCTTTCCTCTCAGACTTTCCGGCGTCGTCAGGGACTCATCCTTAGAATACATACAGAATGCCTTCGGAGAACGGCTGTACATATTTAATACCTTGATATCCGCTCCATTTGCTGCAGACAGAATCACCGAAGTACCGCCAACCGCATACAAAACCTGCACATCGCCGGAAGCCAGCGCCTGTGTCTGATCTGCCCCGGAGGTCAGCTCCGCATAATCAACCTCAATCCCCATATCGCCAAATGTTTTTTCAAAAATACCCTGATTTTTCTCGATGATCGTCGGCACATTGAGCGGAGAAGTTACATACGTAAAGGTCAGCTTATCCAGATCAGATTCTTTCGCTGTCTCCTCCTCTGCGCTGGTTTCTGCCTCTGCCTGCGTGCTCTCAGCCGCATCTTTTGTACCGGAGCAGCCTGCCAGGGAAGCTGCGGTAAGGCAGAGTGCCATTCCCATTGCCATCCATCGTTTCATCATAATCGTTCCTCCTCTAAATAAAATGTAAATTATTTATAATATCCCTTTTCAGGGTTATCATCTCATCCTCCAAAAGATTCCTCTCTTCCTGCGGCGCCTTGACCTCATAGAGCGCCTTGACCATGCCCTTTTCAATGACCGAAATCTGGCTTCCCAGAATCAGTGCCTCATCGATGCTGTGCGTCACAAACAGAATGCTTGCACTGCGCTCCTGCTGGACGCGCAGAAGCTCTTTCTGCATCTGTTCCCTTGTAAAATAGTCAAGTGCGGCAAACGGCTCATCCATCATGATAAAGGTCGGCTCATACGCCAGCGCCCGCGCGATCGCCGCCCGCTGCTGCATTCCGCCGGAGAGCTGTGCCGGATATGCTTTTTCAAATCCAGATAATCCGACCGTGCGGATAACCGCCTCTATTTTCCCCGGATCTGTCTCCTTTTTTGAAAGCCCGAACACCACATTTTCCCAGACGGTCAACCACGGCATGAGGCGCGGTTCCTGAAAGACAAATGCCGTCTTGTGGGCGCTCTCCCAGCGGATCTCTCCGCTGTCCGCCGTCTCCAGTCCTCCGGTCAGCCGCAGAAGCGTCGTTTTCCCGCATCCGCTCTGCCCCAAAATCACAGTGATTCTCCCCGCCGGAAGCGACAGGTTGATCCCGTTTAAAACGGGAATCTCCCGGTTATCCACCAGGTATGTTTTATGAATATCAATCAGTTCAATTCCAGCCATTTTCCCCGGATCCTTTCAGCACAAATCCTATCATCCATCCAAACAGGCGATCCGTCACATATCCGACTGCCCCGATCGCCAGAATCCCCACGATCACCTTGTCGGTCCGCGACATCTGCTGCGCAAATAAAATCATATGTCCAAGCCCGGTGGACGCCGCCACCATCTCCGCACCGATAATGGCGCGCCAGCTATAGCCAAGCCCGATCCGCATTCCGACCAGAATATCTGCCATCGCATAGGGCAGAATGATGCGGAAAAATTTGCGGCGCTTCGAGTAGCCGAACATATCGCCCACTTCCAGAAGTTTCGAATCGCACCCGGTAAATCCCTTCACGATATTTAAGTACATCGGGAAAAAGGACGCCAGCACAATAATCACCGTCTTCGTCATCTCTCCGATTCCGCACCAGAGAATCAACAGCGGAATCATGCTGAGCGGCGGGACATTGCGGAAAAACTGCACAATATACTCATAGTAAACGCTGCTGCCCGGAAACAGCGCCCGGAACATTCCCAGCACAAAGGCAAACAGGAACGCAATCGCAAATCCCTTCATGACACGCAGGAAACTGATTGAAATATCCCCCCACAGTTCCCCGGTTTTCACCATTTTTAAAAAGCTCATCCACACCCGCGCCGGGGACGGCAGCACATACGCACTGACCATCTCCATGCGGCAGACCAAACACCAGATCAGAAATACCGCTCCGATTCCCAGCGCCGGACCGAAGTATTTCTGCCAATTATCCTTGAATTTCTTCGTTTCTTTCATTCTTCCCATTCTTTTGCCGCAATTCATGCATTTTCCGCTTCCTCAAGCGTTTTCCATGAACCGCAGATTTCTCTCACTCTGTCTGCACGCCATCCCCGTGATGGCATCCATCCTTACAATACAAAAGTTCCAGCAGATCCGCCTGCTTCCAGCTTCCGCTCTCCACATATGCCCGGATTTTCTCCGGACTGCTGACACTCTCTACCTTCGCCGCCTGTCCATCTTTCCGGCAGATTCCCGCAAAATACCCCGGCGGAATCGGGCTGTCTTCGATCGCCCGGACGCGCACCTCACCGCCTGCCAGACGATTCCATGCGATAAACCGCGTATTCTCAAATCCCAGCGAATTTCCAAGCACCGCAAGACTCTGGCATGGCGTCGTGATGATCTTCTCCCCATCCGCCAGATCCGGACGCGTGCTTAATTCCCGCGCACAGTGAAGTAAAATCGGCTCGATCGGGGCAACTTTCAGGTTTTCAATTCCAGATTCGTTTTCCGGCTCCTTCTGTATCTCTTCAAGCAGCCGAACCGCCTCCGGACAGCGCGCATCCGCAAGCGTCACTCTCGCCCGCAGACTAGCTTCATATCTTTCCCGGACGATCCGTCCCCAATCGCCCCGGCACTCGACCCGCGTCAGACCATGCCGTTCTAAAAAACGCTTCAGCGAATCTTCCTCACACATCCCGGCAGAAACCGGATTTATCCACAAATACTGCATTGTTTCTCCACTCTATCCAATCAGGCTACCTAGCTTTCACACCTATGCACCTAGTTTACTTCGTTTTCACGTTCCCTGCAAGTTAGTTTTTTCTAACTTGCTTATCATAGCAAAAAATCGATCTATTGTCCAGTTTTGATTGTAAACTTTTACAATTTTATAAGTTGACACTAGCCGGTAAAAATGATAAAATCGGTTTTAATAGTTCCTATTTTCCTACATCTTTAATATGTTTTATTCCGAACAGATTCCTGTTTTTATTGAATCCTATAAAAAAAGCAGGCGGACAGGGCATCAAGGATACAATTCAGGCGATCGAAAATGCCGGATATACCTATGAGATCGAGTCGGATGACCGTGAAGAATAATGGGACGCATTTTTCTATAAAAAAGGTTTTAACCAATTCTCGCACTTTCCGTGAAAATCGGCTAAAACCATTTTTCATTACAGCATATTAATAAACCCCGTCGATACCAGGAAAAGAACCAGCATGACAGCCGGCACAATATACCGGATTAAGAAGCTGTACATACCTGCTCTTGAAAAATGTTCCCCATTTTTCTCGACTTCTTCCACGATCCACTTCGGTCCGACCACCCATCCGATCAGGATGCTGGTTAAGAAGGAAATGATCGGCATAAGGAAGCTGTTGCTGATATAATCCATCACATCAAGCAGCTGTCCGGTGGAACCGTTCGGCAGCTTCAACTCAAAATACAGAACATTGTAGCCCAGACAAATGAGAACTGCCGTGATCAGGGAATAGATTCCGACCATCACACACATCTGTTTTCTCGTCTTTCCAAACACTTCCATGCAGTTGGCAACCAGCGTTTCCATGACAGAAACGCAGGATGTCAGCGCCGCAAAGCCAAGCATCAGGAAAAATGCAAGTCCCACGATATGACCGGCGCCGCCCATCGCCTGAAATACCTTTGGAAGCGAAATAAAGGTCAGACTCGGACCGGACGCCATGCCATCGCGTCCTAAAAATACAAAGACCGCCGGAATAATCATCATACCGGACAGAAGCGCCACACCTGTATCAAAAAATTCAATCTGGTTGGTCGCCTTATTCAAATCGATCTCATCTTTGACATAAGAACCATATGTTACCATAATTCCCATCGACACACTCAGTGAGAAAAAGAGCTGGCTCATCGCATCCAGCAGTACTTCCAGAAATCCTTTTACCGTCAGTCCCGTAAAATCCGGGCGCACGTAGACGAGGAATCCCTGTATTCCCGTCCGGACCGTCCCATCCGCGTCCGTGTAGGAAAGCGTCAATGAAAAAATCGCGATTCCGATGACTAACAGGATCAGTCCCGGCATGATAAAACAGGAAAATTTCTCAATTCCCTTCTCCACACCTCTGTATACAACCCAGATTGTGAGCGCCAGAAAGATTCCCGTGAAAATCAGCGGCGCATTCTTTTCCGTGATAAACGATGTAAAATATCCGTCCTCCGCCACATCCCTGCCGGATGTCGTCAAATACTCAAAGAAATATTTCGTGATCCATCCGCCGATGACCGAATAATACGTCATAATTAACATCGGAACCAGAAACGTCAGGTATCCGACAAACTTCCACTTCGGATGCAGCGTTCCAAACGCCTGCAGCGCATTCTCCTTCGTTCTTCTGCCGATCGCCACATCCGTCGTCAGAAGTACAAATCCAAATGTCGCCACCAGCACCAGATACACCAGCAGGAACAGTCCGCCTCCGTCTTTCGCACATAAATACGGAAAACGCCAGATATTTCCTACACCGACGGCACTTCCGGCTGCTGCCAGCACAAACCCCAGCGAACCGCTGAAGCTGTTTTTCTTTTTTGCCATTTACTTATAACCCCCGTGATTGTAACTTTTATGTCCGTCTCCCGAGGACATAGACAGCTTCTATTCTACCTGTTTTTATTAGAATTACAAGTATCTGCCGGCAATTTTCTCCTCAAATTTCTCCCCCTCCCGCTTTTCTTCCCAGCCGCCCCATCGTTACTGTTCACGCATCATGCCCAGTAACGGAATTTGCCGTGGCTTCGCATTTAATTTATTTTCCCCCCCTTCATCTCTACTTGCCTGCCTTATCATCTTCTGCTAAAATTAAAAAGACAAAAACAGGAATTTTCCCATGGAATGAGGCATATACACAATGAACAGCAATCAAACATTCCCGCGTCTTTGCCGGGTTTTAGAAATATACGAAGCCGATTTTGGCTGTGAAGAACGCCCGGACGGACAGGAAACGATGGTCTGTGTCCGTCTGCTGGACACAACTGAAAATGCAAACCTCTCAGAGCATCCAGAATACACGATACGCACCGCGGATCAGGCACTCTATGATGCCGGAATCAATGAGGGCGATCGCGTCTGGTTTGACCCGGAATCCGGGCAGATTGAGAAAGCGGCTGAATCACACTAAAATATAAAGAGTTACAAAGGAATATCAAAATGGAACCATTTTACTATAATCACATGAACAAGAACCAGCAAGCCGCCTACCGCGCCATGCAGCAGGGGCTTACCAATCTCTCCGACGAATTTCAGATTCCGCGCCTGGAGGGAAAGGATTTAAGCAATGTATTTTTTGAACTGCGGCTCGATCACCCGGAGATTTTCTGGGCTTCCGGCTTTAAATATAAGTATTACCCAGATTCCCCGAATCTGATCCTGATACCGGAATACCTCTTTGACAAGGGCAAGATCCGCGAACATCAGAAAGCGATGGCGCCCGCGTCGAAAAACTTGCCCGCCCAGCAATGAGGCTGACTGAACTGGAAAAAGAACGCTATATCCACGATTTTATCTGCGAACACGTTCACTATGACAAATTAAAAAAGCCCTACTCCCATGAGATCATCGGACCTCTGGGACAGGGCGTCGGCGTCTGCGAGGCATCGCCAAATCGGTCAAAATTCTTTGTGATACGCTCGGCATCTGGTGCATGATCGCGCTCTGCGGCAATAACCCTGAAAAGGGCATCAAATACCGCCATACCTGGAACATCGTCAAGATCGGGAAAACGTACTACCATCTGGACGCTACCTTCGACAACAGTCTCGGCAAATGCCTCCAGACCGGCGAGGAAATCCGCTACGATTACTTCAATCTCGACGACAAGGCGATCTTCCGCGACCACGAACCGCTCATCGCCCCGGCGCCTGCCTGCACGGACAGCGACCATTTCTATTATAAAGAAAAGAAGCTCTCCTTTACCAAACAAGAGGACGTTTACAAGCGCTCCTTACAGGCGGCCAAAAAAGGAAAAACACTGACGTTTCACTGGCGCGGCGGCTATCTGACAAAGGAAGTTCTGCGTGAACTGCTCGACCTAATCGAAAAAGCCGGAAAAGAACGGCAGAAAACAGCTTTCATTAAGCTTAACTGGCCCCAGGCAGTTCTGCGCGTCCGCTACACCGATGAGGCCATCCAGCCGATTGTCACCATGGAGGAAGCAAATGAAGGTGAAGAAACCCCGGAAGGCACAGCGTCTTTATAGTTCGCTGTGCTTTTCCGCGGAGCATTTTTTGTGTCATAGGACGAAGTTTCCTATGACATGAAGATTCTAACAATCATAGAGATCATCTTCCAAAACCAGATCCTGATGTTTATCAAAGCTGCCTGCCAAAGGAGCTTATCCAGAAAGTTTTACGCTGTTTTTTTGCTATACGTCAATGATTAGGATGAAATTTCTTAGAATTTTTCTCAAAGGAACTATTGCTATAGTCTCTCTTTTACTTCCATAACTGGGCACACACCAACTCCAGTACACTTCCCGCGATACATCTCGCCTTGTCCGAGATCAGAAAACAGTTGGAAAGTTCCTCTTTTCTCGGATCGACATCTGCTACCTTGAAATGTTCCGTCACCCGATAACCATCCCGCAAAAGACCTCGCAGAATGCCCGTGATCTGTGTCTGAACCAGAAGTTTCGTTCCGTCCTCCTGCCAAATCTCCGCGATCGTGTCCCCGGCTTCAACGATATCACCGATCACACGCACATTTTTGAAAATACCCGCTGCCTGCGCGTGAATCACCCGCTCTGCACCGTATCCACCGATCACGCCCGGAATCCCCGTATTCGGGATTGCCGCACCCTCGCGGATAATTCGCCCCAGCCGATGACCGCGCTTTGTCTCCACCACAACATCCACATCCTCACCTGCCGTAAAGCCCGGACCAAGTGCAATCGTGAGCGGTGCCATATCCCGGCGGGTTCCAAGATTTCGCTTTGCCAGAATCGCATCGATCACAACAGCCGGTTTCAGCGCTCCAATCGACACGCCTTTCGGATCAATCAAAATCGGCACGCTATTTTCCTGCCAGACCGCTTCTGCCTCCTCATATCGATCAATCCGGACAGCACGAAGCCCCTCGACCTCAGTTGTTTTTGTATAAACCGCCTCACACAGAGCTACCTGTCGCCGAATCGCCGCCGGATTTTCAATCTCCAGCACCAGCACCCGAAGCCCTGCCGCCCAGAGCCGATGAATCGTTCCAGTTGCCAGGTCACCGCCGCCGCGCACAATAATTAAATCATCTCGTTTCATGAGGATGCCTTCTCCTATCTCACTTTTGTTACTATTATTTCCATTACCTGTTTATGCAGCTTCTTCTTCAAATAATTCCTTTGATTGTGTTTTCTGCTTTTAGAGTAATTCTTTTTACTGCCACACACACGACACCTTATCATAAACAGAAGTGTCTACCCGTCCGCTCCACTGCTCCCACTCTTCCGGACGCATCCGCCACGCAAGACCACAGCCGGCAGAAATCTCCCTCGGAAGTGGAATTAAACGTCCCGGAATGCCCGTTTCCATACATCGTTTTTCCCATTCCATCGCCGCCACAGTTGTCTGAAAGGACAGTACGATAAATGGATGTTTTTCTCTCATACTACCAATTTCTCCCCTACGCTTCCTCTGCCAGTGCCCGAACTGCTTCTGCTGCCCTCTCAATCTCCTCTTCCGTATTAAAATGCGAAAAACTGAACCGCACCACTCCCTGACCGACCGTTCCAAGCGCCCGGTGCATGAGCGGCGCACAGTGTGCCCCCGCGCGGACGCAGATGCCGTATTCCTCCCAGAGTGCATCCGCCACACGTGCCGAATCTTCCCCGGCAAGGTTGAGGGAGACGATCGGCGCATGACATTTTGCCGCCGGATCTCCATACACAATGATGCCCGGAATTTCCTTTACCTGTTCGTAAAAACGGCGTGTTAAATCCCGCTCCCGTTTCTGCAATTTCTCGATCCCCTGATCCATCCGGTAACGGATGCCTGCTGCCAGCCCCGCCAGACCATGGACATTGAGCGTCCCGGCTTCGAGTGCCGTTGGCATTTCCTTCGGATGGTGTTCATCATAACTGTGAATGCCGCTGCCGCCAACCAGAAGTGGTTCCACCGAAAGTCCCGGCTTCACATACAGCCCGCCGGTTCCCTGTGGTCCCAGAAGCGCCTTGTGCCCGGTAAAACAGAGCACGTCGATTCCGAGCTTCTGCACGGAAAACAGTTCTTCCCCTGCAGTCTGCGACGCATCCACAATCAGAAGCAGTCCATTCCGTTTAACAAACGAAGAAATATAGGAAAGATCCGTCACATTTCCTGTCACGTTGGAGGCGCCGGTAATTACCACCGCACGCGTCTCTGGGCGCAGAAATGCTTCCAACTCTTCATATTTTAGATTTCCACGCGCATCCACACCCACAAAACTAAGCATCGAACCCTGATCACGCAGACGATAAAGAGGACGCAGCACCGAATTATGCTCACAGACCGTCGTGATCACGTGATCGCCCGGACGAATCAGCCCGGAAATGGCTATGTTCAGCGCCTCCGTTGCGTTTGCCGTAAAGGCAATCCGCGACGCTTCTTCCGCATCAAACAATTCTGCTGCTGCCGCACGTGCCCCGTACACCAGTCTTGAAGCATGTAAGGTTGCCTCATGCGCGCCGCGCCCCGGATTTCCTGCGGTGCGAAGCGCCTCAAGGACTGCCTGTTCCACCTGCAGCGGCTTTTGAAGCGAAGTCGCCGCATTGTCCATATAAATCATGGTTTTACCACATTTCCAGCGCCCAGCATTTTTTCAGCGATGACATACATGTTGGTTACACCGCCGACTGCCAGCTTCTCGGTCAGACCATAGAAATTCAGGCAGGTGCCGCAGGTCAGGATCTCCACACCTTCTGCCTCCAGTGTCTTCAGATCCTCCAGCATCGGAGATCCTTCACAGGTCAGACTGGCTCCGCCGTTATAGAAAAGAATGGTTTTCGGCAAGTTGTCCTGCTGGGTCAGGGCAAATGTAAATGCCTTCAAAAGCGTCTTTCCAAGTTCCTCACTGCCCTCGCCCATCTTATCATTGGCAATCACAACCACGGTATCGGTACGGCTGTCCGGAATACAGGCTTCGCATCCGGCTCCTGCCTGTGCTTTTTCCTCTTCTGTCTGTTCACCCACCGTAAAGATAACCTGATATTCCTGATCCGCCAGCTTCTTTGCACTGCTCTGATAGCCCTTCTGCTCCGCCATTTTCGTCAGATTCTGAACTGCAATCTCATTATCCACCAGCACTTCCACCTGTCCGGCACCCGAAAGTTCCTCTATCGCGTGTTTTGCCTTTACGACCGGAATCGGGCATGCGTCTCCTCTTGCATCTACTTTCTTCATTTCTGTTTCCTCCTATCCTCGTACAAAAATTTCAACCTCTCCCGGTTCCGTGATCATTCCCACGATCCGCGCCGGAAGCCCGGCGTTCTGCAGCTCCTGTTCCAGTTTCTCCGCCTCATCCGGGGCAGCTGCCATCAGAAGTCCGCCGGAGGTCTGCGGGTCAAACAAGACCTCTTCCATTGAAAACGGTACATTTTCAAACTGCACCGCCGCCCCGACATGGTTGCGGTTTCTCTGTCCTGCCGCCGTGTATAAAAACGCATCTGCCGACTCACGTGCGCCCGGAAGCACCAGGATATGCTTCACATCAATCTCGCACGACAGCCCGCGCCCCATCATTTCATGCAGATGTCCCAGGAAACCGAACCCAGTCACATCTGTGCACGCGTGAACCGTGTACTTCCGGCTGATTTCCGCCGCTGTTTTATTGAGCGTCGTCATCGACTGTACCGCTCCGTCCATCTGCTCTTTTGTCACTTCTCCGACGCGGTTTGCCGAACAAATCAGCCCAACACCCAATGCCTTTGTCAAAATCAGGCGGTCGCCCGGCTGTCCGGCATCATTGGCGTACAGCTTTTTCGGATTTACCAGTCCCGTCACGGACAAACCGTATTTCACGCCCGTGTCCGCAATCGAGTGACCGCCCGCGAGAATGCCGCCTGCTTCTGCCACCTTCTCCGCGCCGCCCTGTAAAATCTGTCCCAGAACATTCAAATCCATTGATTCCGGAAAACACACCAGATTCAGCGCCGTCTTGACCTCACCGCCCATCGCGTACACGTCGCTCAGCGCATTTGCCGCTGCAACCTGTCCAAAAATATACGGATCGTCCACCATCGGCGGGAAGAAATCAACCGTCTGTACCAGCGCCAGCTCCTCCGTAACCTGATACACTGCCGCATCGTCCCGGCTGTCATATCCGACTAAAAGATTCGGATCCTTCTCGCCGCGCGGTAGTTTTTCCAAAATGCGGCTTAAAACACCGGCTCCCAGCTTCGCCGTACAGCCGCCGCCCGTACAAAATACAATGTCCTTTTTCTCACTCATTTTTCTCACCCCTGATTTCGTTCTGTTTCTGAAAAGGAAGTTAAAATTCCCTGAATTCCGTAGCTATGTTTCAGGATATCCAGTACCTTTCTGCCATCCTCCGGCGCTCTGACGTGTCCGCCTGGTTCAGAACCACAAAAAACGAACGCCCCGATATATCTTTTCTGGCACCGTTTTCGCTACCAAGAAGCCACGCCAGAAGTTCTGGGGTCAAAGGCGTATCTTTCGAAATGGGCACTTCTTTGAGCAGTCTTTTTCCTTCTTTGGGATAAGCTGCGTCCCCATACTCGCACACATCCCTGTTCCACGCCTCAATCGCCAGTTCCGCCCGAAAGCACACCTCCCCCAGCGGACGATACAGGGCACTCAGCCCCGCAACCGCCAGCACGATATCGCTCTGCGGCAGTATCACCGGCTCATACGCCGCCGGAAATTTACACGGAAGACATTTCGCGCCATCCGCCTCCAGAAATGTGATATCTGCATCCGAAATCCACTCGCTTCGAATCGATTCTGGCAGAATTGTCAATTTTTCGTGTGGGGCTGGGGTTCCGGCTACGACATAGGTTCCCTGCTGCCAGAGACGATCGCGCTCTTTTCTGGCATTCTCCCACGCGGTATTTTCTTCCTCATTTACCACAATCCACGGCACATTTACCGGCTTCCGAATATGCGTCGTCGTCGCCGTCAGCACCCGCCATCCCTTCGCCGTGCAGTACGCCGACAGCGCATACAGAAGCGTCGTCTTTCCGCCTCCGCCAATCAGCGAAACCACGTGTCCTTTTTCACGTAAGAAAGGAAACTTCTGCTCCCAGTCCATCACCGCAACTTCTCTTCCCATTCCTTCTCCCGAAATCCCGTTAAAACAGTATCTCCATCCACAATGACAGGGCGTTTTACCAACATCCCATTGGTGGCAAGCAGCTTCAACTGTTCGTCCTCGCTCATCTGCGGCAGCTTATCCTTTAACTGCATTTCCTTATATAGCATCCCGCTCGTATTGAAAAATTTCTTGATCGGCAGCCCGCTTCTCGCCTGCCACTTCTTCAATTCCTCATACGTCGGATTTTCCTCCACGATATGGCGCTCTGTATATGAAATTTCCTGTGCATCCAGCCATTTTTTCGCTTTCTGGCAGGTACTGCATTTTGGATAATAAATAAACAGCATCGTATTCCTCCTTTGTGAGCATGCTTGCTATTATACGGCACCTTCTATTTTAAATGCGGCCGTTCTAAACAAAGCATTTTACCTTTTTAAATTACCTACAGAAATTATACCCAGACACCAGAAAGATTGCAAGGGATGCCTGAAAATGATACAATAATAATATCTGTAACTATATTCAAGTCGAACGTCCGTGAGACTTGGCGCGTGATCCTGGTCAGCGAAGCTGACATATTCCTATCAGGATCACTGCGCATCCTCGCGGAGCGTTTATCTCAGTCGGAGACAAGGCTTCCACTGAGACAAATTTGCTATTACTCACCTCCTGAAGAGGTAGGAATCTTCTCGACTGAGATACCCCCCTCTTTTATACCAACAGGGAAACACATTCACCCAAAAATTATTATAAAAATATCCACTATGAAAGAAAAAATATTTAACATCATCCAGATCGGCGACAAGAGCAACCGTATCAGCCGTGCATTCGATATTTTCATCACCTTCACGATCATCTGCAATATCATTGTCACGTTTCTGGAAACATTCGATCAATTAACATCCTTCGGTGGTCTGTTTACCATGCTGGAACATGCCAGTGTCCTGATTTTCTGTATTGAATACGCGCTGCGCATCTGGACTGCCGACTATCTCTATCCAGAAAAAACGCCGGGACGCGCCCGGTTCTGCTTTCTCATTTCCTTTGATGGAGTGGTGGATCTGCTGACGATCATCCCGGTCTTTTTTCTGTCGGGCTTCATCATTTTCCGTATGCTGCGCGTGGCGCGGATTTTCCATCTGTTCCGGCTCAATGCGAAATACGACTCGTTCAACATCATTACCACCGTACTCTATGAAAAACGGAACCAGATCATTTCCTCTGTGTTCATCGTCATGGTGCTGATGCTGGCGAGCAGCATGTGCATGTATAGTGTCGAGCACAACGCTCAGCCGGACATTTTCCGCAATGCATTCAGCGGCATCTGGTGGAGTATGTCCACGCTGCTGACCGTCGGTTACGGCGATATTTACCCGGTCACAACGCTTGGGCGCGTGATGGCGATCTGCATCGCCTACCTCGGTGTCGGTGCCGTCGCGATCCCAACCGGTATCATCAGCGCCGGATTCGTCGAACAGTACCAGCGCAAGAGCAGCCTGTCCAGCATGAAGGACGCGGATATTCAGGAAATTGCCGAGGTTTTCGTCGATAAACGGTATGCCGGAAAAACCATTGAAGAGATGGAAGAAGAGCAGAATATCAAGATATTTCTGGTGCTGCGCGATGATCTGTCGGTGCTTCCGCAGAAAAATATGGTTTTGAAATTAAATGATATTGTGATTATACGAATAGAAAATGAAGCGTAATCAAACTTATCATCAAACATTTTTTTATGAACGTGAAAAAGAATGTGCCTTGGCACATTCTCGCGCCGAGCGCGGTCGCTTGCGACATGTTTCTGCTTCGCGCGAGTGCGCATCATTGGCACGTTAGTGTCTTTTTGTGTAATAGGGAATTCCAAGGAATTTCCTATTACACAAAAAGACTGCCGTCCAAAGTTTCTCTCTCTGGGCAGCAGCCTTTTCTTTCCTTCAAAATCAGCTTCTCAGCTCAATTCCATACGTCTTATTCAGCTGTTTCAGCACTTTCTTGACATATCCGTCAACGGTATCTGCCTTGAACGCCTCTTCCTTCGGAGTGAAGAGAACGGTAAATGCCATCGATTTCTTATCGGCTGCGATCTGTCTGCCCTCGTATACGTCGAACAGGCTAACATCCTTGACGTAAGCACAAGCCTCGCGGATACAGCCCTCAACCTGTCCGCAGGTGATGTCTTTGTCCATAACCAGCGCCAGATCACGTTTTTCCTCCGGGAATTTTGGAAGCGGCTCAAATACTTTGGCTTTTCCATACCATTTCTCCAGCGCTTTCATGCTGATCTCCAACACATACGCATCTTCGCGCATTGCCTCTTCCTTCATGATCTCATATTTTACCTTACCGAGGTAACCAATCTCCTCGCCCTCGCAGAAGATCGCTGCGGTCTGATACGGATGCAGGAACGGTTTCTCTGCTTTTTCATAGTTAAAAGTAATATTTAAAACATCGGCAACTGCCTCTGCCATTCCCTTTAAGGTAAAGAAGGACTCTTCCTTGCCAAATGCACCGATGCACAGCGTCTCTCGCTCTTCCGGATATTCCGTCAGAGGCAAGGACTTCGGAATAAATGCATTTCCAATCTCGAAGATACGTCCCTCGAAGATGCCTCTCTTCTGGTTGCGTCCCATCGCATGAATCATCTGCGGTGCCAGTGTTGTTCTCATCAGGGACAGATCCTCGTTGATCGGATTCATGATGCGGATCGCCCTGCGCTCTGGCGCGTCCTCTGCAAATCCCATTTCATCCAGATCCGACGGGGAGAAGAAGGAATAGTGGATTCCCTCAAATGCGCCAACACTGCACAGCGTTCTCTTTACTTTCAGAATTGTTCTCTGACGCAGGTTGCTTCCACCGATCGTCACCTTAGCACTCGGCATGAAGGTCGATGTGATGTGATCGTAGCCGTACATACGGATCACTTCCTCGGCAACATCCGGATAATCTTCCATATCCTCGCGGTATGCCGGGAAATGCATGGTCAGTTCGTCGCCGTTGATCTCCGGCTGGAAGTTTAAGCCAGTCAGGATGCGTAAAATATCCTCGTTCGGAACGGTAATACCCAGAACAGCGTTTACCTTCTTAACACTTGTCTTGAAGGTAGTCGGCTCTAAGGAGTTTCCGGTATTTACATTTTTATGGGTCTTGGAAATCTTACCAACTCCCAGCTCCTCAACCAGGTGCAGGACACGTTTCATCGCCATCTCAGTTGTGTACTCATCGACCCCCTTAGAATATCGCTGGCTCGCGTCGGATCCCTGTCCTAATGCACGGGAGCTTCTGCGGATGTTGTCACGGGCAAATTTAGCTGCCTCAAACATCACTTCCGTCGTGGTATCACGGATCTCAGAATTTAAACCACCCATGATTCCGGCAAGTGCTACCGGCTTTTTGCCGTCGCAGATAACCAGATTGTTCGGATTTAAGGTAAATTCTTTCTCATCCAGCGTCACGATCTTCTCGCCCTCGGCCGCGCGTCTTACGTTGATCGCATTGCCCTCCAGATAATCGCAGTCAAACGCATGAAGCGGCTGACCTAACTCACGCATGATATAGTTTGTAATATCAACAATATTGGAAATGGAATTATTCCCTACCAAAGCCAGACGTCGTCTCATCCATGCCGGGGACTGACCCAGTTTTACGTCATATACATAGTGTGCAATGTAACGCGGGCAAAGATCCTGTGCCTCTACCGTTACGTTGAAGCCTTCTTTCTCAACTTTTGTCTCAGTGTAATCCAGTGCCGGCGTCTTGAGCGGCTCGCCCAGTGCGGCAGCAACCTCTCTTGCCAGACCGAAAATACTCTGGCAATCCGGACGGTTTGCGTGATAGAAACATCGAAGATCCAGTCATTTAAGCCGGTCAGCTCTTTGACATCCGAACCAATTTCCGCATCCTCCGGCAGAACCAGCAATCCGTTGTAACCAGCACCCGGATACAGATCCTCGTTTAAGCCAAGCTCGGTACCAGAACACAGCATACCCTGGGACTCATAACCTCTCAATTTACCCTTTTTAATGGTAGCCACGCCCTCGATCGTCACATGATCTTTTGCAGTTGCATATACTTTCGCGCCAATCATGGCAACTGGGAATTTTCCACCAGCTTTTACATTGTCAGCGCCACAGCAGATCTGTAAGAGTTCCGGACCACCTACATTGACCTGGCACACATGAAGATGTGTTTCCGGAATCGGCTCACAGGAGTCAACATAACCAACGACGATGCCGCTGATATCCTTGCCAACCTGCCATTTTTCTTCTACCTCAAATCCACAGTCAAAAAGCTTCTTCTCCAGCTCATCTGCGGAAATATTAATATCTACATAATCTTTTAACCAGCTTAACGGTACAAGCATTTCTAATCCTCCTGTCCTGATCAGTCATCGATCTGATCCAGCACACGCAGATCAGACTCAAAAAGCATCTTGATGTTGTTGATGCCGTATTTCAGCATTGCGATACGCTCCAGACCCAATCCGAATGCGAATCCACTGTATTTATTGGAATCAATGCCACAGTTTTCCAGTACCTTCTTATTTACCACACCAGCGCCGAGAACCTCGATCCAGCCAGTTTCCTTGCACAGACGGCAGCCCTTTCCGCCGCACTGGAAGCAGCTTACATCGACCTCGACAGACGGCTCCGTGAACGGGAAATAGGACGGACGAAGTCTCGTTTTTGTCTGCTCACCGAAAATTCTCTGAACAAACATATCCAGCATACCCTTTAAATCACACAGGGTGATGCCCTCATCAACAACCAGGCCTTCCATCTGGCTGAACATCGGAGAATGGGTCGCATCATCATCAGAACGGAATACCTTACCCGGGGAAACAACCTTGATCGGCGGTTTTTTCGCTTCCATGACATGAACCTGTCCAGCCGATGTCTGGGTACGGAGCAAGAACTCCGGAGACAGGTAGAATGTATCCTGCATATCGCGTGCCGGATGATCCTGCGGTGTATTTAAAGCCGTAAAGTTATAATAATCGGTCTCGATCTCGGTTCCCTCATATACCTCAAATCCCATAGAGGTGAAGATATCCGTCAGCTGATTGCGGACCGTCGTAACCGGATGCAGCTTGCCGTAACGGATTTTAACCGGCGGCATCGTAATATCAATCTTCTCTGATTCATAGCGCTGCTGCTGCTCTTTCTCCTTTAATTTCTGATCCAGCTCGTCAAAGAAATTGTTTGCCCACTCCTTGGCGCCGTTGATTGTCTTACCAAATTCCGCTTTCTGATCATTGGCAACATTACGCATTTCTTTCATCAGCAGACCAATTCTGCCCTGCTTATTATCCAGAAAGGTCTTCTTAAACTCATAGACACTCTTGGAAGTCGTCAGAGCATCCGCACCCTGGCGGATTTCCTCTTTGATCGCAGTGATCACTTCATTCAGTTCTTTTAAATCCTGCATGATTTCTCTCCTTCTATTACTTTTGTTGCTTTTTATCTTGATATTGCTTTAACTTGTGGACACGAATTTGTGCATAAAGGATGTTCTCTGGCACATTCGGGCGTCTCGCGCGGTCGCTTGCGACATGACATAAAAAAATCCCTTCGCACAAAACGTGCAAAGGGACGATCATATCTATACCGCGGTACCACCCAGCTTCCTGTCGGCAGGTCATTTTTTCGTCTGCCACAGACACTTTCCGGTATGTAACGTACACCAGACGGCAATGCCTACTCTAAATTTCAGCAATGCAGCTCCCGTGGGAAATTCGGATATCTGTCTGAACGGGAAAAGGCTCACAGCCGCTGACCTCTTCTCTCTGACCGGAAACAGTATCTTATAGAACACGATCATAGCTTTTGGTTTGTTTGTTTGGTTTGATTGATTTCATGTATGCAATCTGTTTATTATTTTAGGCATGTTGGTGGGAAATGTCAAGAGATTTCTTTCCTTGATATTTTCATTGATATTTTCATCTTGGTATTTTCAAATTATAAGAAATTTTACTTACTGCAAGCATTTTGCAAGCACAAAGCCCAGAAACCTCTAAAAAAGCAGATGTTTCAGTTTGAAAACTTCCGCGTAAGGAAGCTCACTGCAATCAATGCCCTAAATTTTTATATTCCCCTGTGCATGGCATTTCTGGCACATATGTCCATGAAATCAGAAACGCATGCCCTGAAGGTTGCAATCATACAGAAAGCAGACCCTATAAAAGAAAAAATCCATTTCAGCTATTATCGGCTGGCTAAAGGTATCTCAGGCATACTGTCGTATGTAAAAGAAGGGATCAGGCTATGGTTTCGGACAAAACGTCCGATATACCGTCAACTTTGCCTTAAGCTGGTCGCTTAAATAGATAAAAGAATAACTCTCCCAAGTAGTGAAAGGAATCATCCATTTATTATTTATCTCCTTCTTCTATCATATAGAATAATTATAATTCAAACATTTAGAATTGTTATTATATTTGTGGTGTATGTCAACAACTTTTTTTCTTTTTAATTCTACCAGCCGACAGCATCTCTTTTTATGCAAGGTTATCATTTTATCAACTGTATAAGCACGCAAAAAAGCACCAGCCAACTAAGTGACTGATGCTTCTCACATCTGATATCCTTTATTTTTTATAAACTGTATTCCCTTTTGCAATCACTTCAACAAGCTGAAGTTCCTGGTCGAGAATACAAAGATCCGCATCATAGCCCTCTTCAACCTTACCTTTTCCCTTAAGACAAAGAATATCTGCTGGATTCGATGTAATTGTAGAAATTGCTATTTCTAAAGGAATTTCTGTTTTAAATACACATTCCTTTACTTCCTTCAGAAGGCAGCTGGACTGTCCAACGCCCATTCCAAGGAATTTGCCATCACTACTGTACATCGGAAGGCTTCCCTGCCCGTCAGAAGAAATTGTTATGCGGTCAGGATTTACTCCTGCATCTAACATCCGTTTGATACCATTACATACACGTACCTCATCACAGATAGTTTCCCAATAGTCAATATCTTCATTTCCAGTAAAGTCTACTGCTCCGCCTTTCAGTGCATACTCAATCGACTTGCCAAAAAGCATCTCATTTCGATTGATATGTGTTGGCAGTATTTGAGTTGCCGGTATCTCTGTCTCATCGACTACTCGTTCAATCAGATCTAAGCATCTCGGACTATCGCCCAGATGAACATTTACAATGCCAGCTTTCCCGGAAAGAACACCACCAATCCTTGTATCCGCAATGACACGTGCAAATTCCTCGAAAGTCGGCTGTGAAGAACGATGATCAGAGATCGCGATTTCTCCCGTTCCAATGATTTCCTGAATCATCATAATATCTTTCACAATACTGTCAGTCAACGTGCGGACCGGAATCTGATAACTTCCGGTATAACAGTATGCAGACATTCCCTGCTCATTCAATCCTTTTGTCTTTGCAACCAGTGCACACATATCACGACCGATTCCATCTGTTCCAAGGCAGCCAACAACGGTTGTCACTCCAAACTTCGTAAGTCCTTCCATGGTTGCTTCCGGAGTACGATTGGCGAATCCGCCTTCGCCACCACCTCCGAGTACATGAACATGACTATCAATGAATCCCGGAGTTAAAAGTAGCCCCTCTCCATTGATCCTTTCTGTCTCAGAAAGAAATCCGTCTGCGGATATAGAACCCGCATCTTTAATCTTAACAATCTTATCATTGATTATAAGTACATCTTTTTTCCCCAGATGCTGTGGAGCATAAACATCAATATTCTGAATTAATTTCATCACAAATCACTCCCACTGCGACAAATTTGCTATTACTCGCCACCAAAAGAGGTGGGAGTCTTCTCGACTGAGATAAAATACATATTTTAGAATCCAATTCCAACTGCAACAAGAACTGTAATGATTGCACCAATCATTAAGACACCAAGGAATTTCCACATGAATTTAATCCAGTTAGACCACTCAATCTTTGCAATTGCAAGAGATCCAATCAAGCATCCGGATGTAGGAACAATCAGGTTTGTAAATGCATCACCAAGCTGGAATGCAACTACAGCTGTCTGACGCGAAACACCTAACAGGTCTGACAGCGGAGCCATGATCGGCATTGTGATGGCAGCCTGTCCTGTTCCGGATACAACGAAGAAGTTAAATACGGACTGGAACAGATACATAAGTACGGCTGCAACTGCTCCGGAAACTCCAGACAATGCATTTGAAATATTATACATAATTGTATTAATAACTGTAGGTGTTGTCGGATCAGAACCACCAAGAACCTGCATGATTCCCTGTGCCATAGCAACGACAAGGGCAGCACCGATCAGGTCTTTTGCTCCATCTTTGAAAGATGTTGCAATATCATTCAGTTTCATATCATTCAGTTTAAAGATAACTCCAAACACACCGGAAACAATTCCCATAATAAAGAACTGTGTTGCAATCTCCGGCATGTAGTATCCCTGAGTCATAACTCCCCAAACTACCCATACTACTGTAACAGCCAGTGTCAGAAGGACTAAAATGTGTCCAAGACCAAATGAATGTCCTTCGTCAATTCCTGTTGTTTCATTCTGCTCACGGAAATATGAATCCGTCTTATATGCGATTGAGATTGTCGGATTCTTTTTAATCTTTGATGCATAGAACATAGTCATTCCACAGCCGAGTGCTGTAAATACGACCCACATTACCATACGGAATCCTGCACCGGAGAATACGTCAATACCTGCAATACCCTGTGCAATGCCTACAGAGAACGGATTCATCCAAGATGAACCGAAACCAATCTGTGTGGCAACATAAGTAACAAGAACTGCGATAACTGAATCATATCCAACTGCTACAAACAACGGACAAAGAATCATAGTAAACGGAAGCGCTTCTTCTCCCATTCCGAAAACTGCTCCACCAAGAGAAAACAGTACGAAAAGTATCGGAATCAGTAGTTTTTCTGCTCCCTTGGCCTTACGGATCAATCCGATCAATCCAGATTCAATCGCACCTGTACGGATCATGATACCAAATGCACCACCTACTACCATAAGGAATGCGATAATCTCGATTGCAGAACTATTTACGATTCCGTTATACATATAGTTGAAGAATCCTGTTCCACCATCTCCGCTAAAGAGTGCTACTCCTTCTGTTACTACATTTCCTGCATCATCTGTCAGATACTGGAAACTTCCGTCCTTGATTACTGTACGGGTTTTCTCAACACCATTGATCATATATGAAATATCCTGTGTTTCGTAAAATCCCTTTGGTACAAGAAATGTCAGAAGTGCTGCGATAACGACTACTAAAAAGATGATAATGTAGGTATCTGGCACTTGGAATCCCTTGTTAAAGGACTTTAGCCCTTTTTCTTCTTTTTGGCTCATTTTTGAGTCTCCTTCCCATTTTTTTGATATACCATATTAGTCTACCATAGAATGCTAAAAAGCCAACTAAAAATTTACATGTTTTTTGTCATTTTCCTGTATTTTTATACACCCAAAAATGGAATTGGCTCTGGTAATGCAAATCATGACCACTGGCTTAGCCAGTGATTAGACTGCGCCTTCCGGAACCTGCGGAAAGGCCAGATCCTCAATCGTGCCATACTGAAGAGCCGCATTTCTCTCATCCTCTGCCCAAAGTTTGCTTGGATGATTGGAAAAATTGATAAACATAGTAACATCCCCCTCGTTTTTATCTTATCTTAAATCCCCGTTCTTCTTCACAGGGAATCTCTGTGATCTCCATATCCGCCACGTTGATCCATCTCTGCTGCTGAATCCTAGCTAACATTTCCCGAATGGAAACTTCTCTTCCCTGCACTTCCATCTCCACTCTTCCGTCCCACAGGTTCTCCACCCAGCCGGTCAGGTCAAGGGACTGGGCGATATAAAAAGAGCGGTAACGGAAGCCGACTCCCTGGACATCGCCGGAAAAAAAGATATGTTTTCGTACCATAATTTACATCTCCTCCGGATACTGAAATCCCCATTCTTTTCTGAATTCCGTCATCATATCCATCACATCTTTTGTATAATCCAAATGCATGCATTCTGCATCCCCACGGATGGCTTTCTCCATATCCGCCAGCTCATAGGCCAGCGCATCTGCATGCTCACCGGTCTGAATCACTTCCGTTTCTCCGGAATCTGTATAGGTGATTCTCGCTTCCCAGGCTCTCGGATATTCCATGATTTCTATATATCCCTTTTCACAGGATACCATGCCTCTTTTCGGCTGCTTGGAATGCAGCGACAACATGACAGATGCCATCTGGCCTTCCTGATTCATCAGCAGCAATCCTGCCTGTTCATCCACTCCTGTAGGTGCCGGTTTTACCTGGGATAAAAGCTGATCCGACTTGGAATCCATAAACCACCGAATAAAGGAAAGCGCGTACACCCCGATATCCAGCATGGCACCTCCTGCCAGGTTTTTATTAAAAAAGCGGTTGTTCATATCATATTCTTTGAAGCTTCCAAAATTCATAGTGATCAGATTCACCTTTCCAAGTTTCCCTGACTCAAGAATCTCTTTAAGCTTTTTATAAATCGGCATATGATAAATCGGCATGGCCTCACCTATGACAACACCCTTTTTATCCGCCAGAGCAATTGCCTCATCCAGTTCCCGGCTGTTTAAGGTGATAGATTTTTCGACCAGAATGTGCTTTCCATTCTCAATTGCCCTGCGCATAAAATTAATATGGGTATTATGGGGAGTTGTGATATAGATTACATCAATATCCGGGTCTGTAAACATGTCATTATAATTATCATATACCTTTTTTATCCCATATTTTTCTGCAAATGCAACCGCTTTCTCATGGGTTCTGTTACCCACCGCATCGATGTTTCGCCCGTTTTTCTTTAAGGCCACGGCCATTTCATTTGCAATCACTCCGGTTCCAAGAACTGCCCATCTGATGTTCTGCATGTATCTCTTACCTTTCTTTATCCAACTAGCACTCCACCGCTACCTTAATCACTCCATCTTTCTTGTTCTCAAAAAGCTCGTATGCATCTTCGATCCGGCTAAGCGGATAGGTATGGGTAATAAGCGGTTCCGTATCGATCTTGCCCTCTGCAATGAGGCGAAGCGTCTCCTCACAGTCGCATCCATCTACACCGCCGATTTTAAAGGTAAGATTCTTGCCATACATATCCGGAAGCGGCAGCGTCTGGGCTTCGTCATAGAGCGCTACCACTGTGACGATTGCATTAGGCCTTGCACATTCCCAGGCTAACCGAAAAGTAGAGGGGGCTCCTGCCACCTCAAGGACTACATCGGCTCCGCATGATCACTGTTTTTCTGAACATATTCCAGACATTCCTCCGGTAAAACGGTGTATACATCCGGATAGTGCTCCTTTATAAAGCGGACGCGGTTTTCATCTTTCTCGCAGACAATGATTCGTTTCGGTTTCTTTAACATTACGCAGAGAAGGGTACAAATACCCGTCGGACCGGCACCGATGATCAAAACCGTATCTTCCTCCGTGATCTCAGAGATTCTCGCCGCCCAATAGCCGATCGCCAGCACATCTCCCACAAACAGTGCCTGCCGGTCCGTCACTCCATCCGGAATCTTATTTAATCCCTGATCTGCAAATGGAACCCGCACATATTCGGCCTGCCCGCCGTCGATACGGCATCCCAGGGCCCAGCCGCCATTCTCGTCCGTACAGTTATTTACATATCCATTTTTACAGAAAAAGCATTCACCGCAGAAGGTCTCTACGTTTACAGTGACTCTGTCCCCCGGCTTCACATGGGTCACCGCTGACCCAACTTCTTCCACAATTCCTACCATCTCATGACCGACTGTAATTCCAGGGACCGCCCGCGGCACACTTCCGTGTTTGATATGCAGATCACTGGAACAGATGCTGGCCAGTGTTACCTTTACAATCGCATCCCGTTCGTGCATAAGCACCGGTTTTGGTTTTTCCACTAATTCAAACTTTCCCTTAGAAATATATGTATATGCCTGCATTGCTTAACCCCCTTCTTTCTATTATTCATACTGAATCCTATTATAGGCGAAACCTGGGGGTATTAGCAAGATTTGCCGTAAAAAACATGCTTCTGCTTCATTGAAACATTCCGCGTACATGATGGCTAGTTCCAACTGCTGGCAGGCTCCGGTATCATATGTCATTTTTTCAGAAGAACGTCCAAAGCGAGTTGCCTGCGCAAGGTTCCATTTTTCAAGGATCACCTGCATCTGCTGGTTTGTCCGTTTCAACTCATCCGTAAGAACAGCCAGCTGGCTACGTAATTCTTTTTCCTGCTCCATGCTTTCAAGCAAGAGCTGCAGGATATCTTTTTTATTCAGTTTTGCCAGCTGTTCTTTTGATAACGCAAGTGCCATACGGACGATCAGTCTCCTTCGCTTTTATGGATCCAGTATAACAGAAGAAGCGAAAAAACACAAAAATCAGACCGATATCTTTTCGGTATTTTGACGGTGGAAAACTCCTGCTCCAAAAGCAGTTCTTTCTGTAGAGAATACCTTCCAGGCTGCCTGAAAACAGGTGGATCCGGCTTACTTTTCATGTGGCAGAGAAGACTGTCCACAATTCATGTTAAGCGGATAAAAAACAGAACTTTTTATCCCCATACAGGCTTTCGAATCAAACAGAAAACTTCTCTGTTTTGTACAAAAGTCACACTGGATGTTTTGGATCGATCTTATGGACAGATGGATCTATGGAGTATCCGCTCATGAGCAGATGATACTGCTCCGAAGTGATGTTCCGGGCTTCCGCTTCCGATCGGGGCCATTGAAAAGTTCCCGCCTCCAGCCGCTTATAAATAAGCAGGAAGCCGTCTTCCTCCCAGACCAGCCCTTTGATCTTCCGGTTACTGGAACCACAGAAGAGAAACAGGTCTCCAGCGTGAAAAGGATCCAGTTGAAACTTTTGTTTCACCAACGTTGACAGGCCATCGATGCCTTTACGGAGATCGGTCTTCCCGACAAAAACATAGACATGATAGAAACGTGAAATATCCGCATCATTGAGCATGGGCGGTCACCTCAATGATCATGGACAAGGTATCCCTTTGAATGGAAATAGGAATCTCAAGCTGCATTCCGCAAAATTTGAGCGTTAACATTTCATTTGGATCAGCTGTTACAGACCTCTGCACAGGGAACTGCTTTGGCTGCGTTACTTCAATAAAGCCGCTTTCTACAAGCAGGGCCTCTTTCACTTTGCGGAGCCAGTAATAATAAGAGTCTCATGAAAGCTGATGCTGTGCACAATAATCTTTGACAAACAGACCAGATTCGTTGCGCTCCTGAATAATAGCAGCCCAGTTTTTTACACGGATCTGTGCTGTGTCAAGTTTGGTGTTCATAATTGACCTCCTAGTGTGAAAAATGGGAAAAGTGTATTGTACAACTTTTCCAACATTATCTCAAACTTGGAGGTGTAGTTCTAGAGATGTGTGGTTTACCATTTACGGTCGAAATGTTCCAAGACAAACTCAAACCAGATAAATAAGCACGACAAAAGCCCTTAGCTATGAGTTTTATACCCACAGCTAAGGGCTTTTTAGATAAATATGAATTTATTTGTTGCACAACCACCTGTCAATCATTCTCTAACCCTAAAACCACTGGATTACAAGAATAATGGCTCTCATGCAACCGTTATCAAATTGTTATCAAAAGACTTTTAAAAGTGCTGCAAACCCGCATAAATACTGGGTTCTTAAAGCATTTCAAATTATTCAAACTCGGCAAATCCAAAGATGTTCTTAAATATATTTGTTTAAGTTCTGTATCCTTTTTTGCCGTTATTTTATTTCTGTTGCATATATTATTTTGGCTCGCTGATTTTCTGTTGCCAATTTGTTGCCAGTCTATCTTGTTAATCAATTATCTCCTTTTCTAATGCCCCTACTAATTCCATTAGCATATGTTCCATATCACGCATCAATATATAATCGTCTTTTTTTCGCATATAAACTTCCCTCATCATTGGATGTTCAAAAGAAACCTCCATGATTCTTCTAAAATTATTGATTGATTCCCTTTTTACATCAATACTATTTTCTGACGAAAGCATCTCCAATAATTCTTTTCCTATGTTATATATCCATGGTAATTTGTCCTGAACCATACTTAACACTATCAAAAAAGCATATTGTTTTTGACAATCTGGCAAAATGGAGTGAATAAGTTCTTCCATGAACATAGATTTATATTTTCTAGGCATTCTTCGTTCTTCAAAATCTATATTTCTCTCAACTTTGGATAAAGTTAAATCTAACCGTTCTTTTAATTCATCAATGCTATCATTCAATTTAGAGTCGGGATTTCGCAACAGCTTTTGATTGTCTCTTGATAATTCCAATATTTCTTCTATAATTTCAGTCGAATGATTCTCTTCTTGGATGTTTTTTTCCAAATCATTTTCATTATCCTCTTTTAAGCCGTTTAGTTCCTCTTCCAATGTCGGATACCATACTTCAAAAGCCTTATCAAGCATAGTTTCTGATATTCCGTTTTCACCACATGCTTTATTTAATGTATGTATCAACTTCTTTATATCTTCTTTTTCAAAAACAGTTGATTGAAATTGTAAAATAGGTCCATTAACTTCCGAACGTTTTATATCAAAAAGAAATGGTGTTACAAAAGATTTATCCATAGTTTTAGACAATGCACCTGCTTCAAAAGACAACCATGGTGCATGTAAATTATCTTTAGTCACACACAAAATTCCAAATGTGGAATCTTCCAATTCCTTTGCAATATCACTACTCCACCTAGCACCTTTGTCAATATCCTCTGAAGATACATAAGGCTCCAGCGACTGAATTACTGATGGCAACCACTCTCTAAAAATCATCGCAACTTTATGACTTTTATTTCCAGACCAACTAATAAACACTTTCATATATGCCCACCTCTTTTGTATTGTTCCAATAGTTATGTATAGATTATTTTCTTAAAGCTCAGCTTCTATTTTGCCAACTCATTTAAAGCATTCAAGATATTCTCCAAATTAAATGAATATACCCATTCTGCACCAATTCCATATGCTTCATCTGGTGCCTCATATGAACTATCTAATTTGACTACAACTAAGCCATTTCCTTTTTCATAATTTTTTGCAATTTCATATGCTTGCCAATTTCTATAACCGATTTCCTCACTATCCGGATGTTTGTCATTTGAATGTTTACCAACTATTGCAATCATATAGTTGGCTTGACCTATTTTGGTACTCAACACCTGCTTAATAGTCGAAACCGATTCACTTTGAATTTCACTTGGTGTACAATCGTTAATTGAAAAATCAATATCATCGTTTTCATTCCAAGCCTCTAATAAATTATAATATATTCTATCGTGTTCATAATCAAAAGAACAACATACTTTCTTCTTTGCCATAATTTTAAACCTCCTTCAGTACTTTCCTTAAACCATTAGCAATTGAATTAATAAAAGGAAGATGACTTTTGCAAAATCCGTTATTTTTGTGTGAAATTTCAAAAAAATAAAACCAATCAATAACTATAATTGCAGCACATAAAATTGTATCGCATACAAGTGCTATGATGGTTCTTGTGATAATATCCACTCCTCATGAATCCGTACTATGTTAATTAGAGCAAACAATATTGGCATCAACATTTTATAAAATATGATGGTTCTTGTGATAATATCCACTCCTCATGAATCCGTACTATGTTAATTAGAGCAAACAATATTGGCATCAACATTTTATAAAATAGATCAATAAAATTTAACACCATTGGATAATTTCTTTGATAATTCTCTCCCTCACGTGAGAAAATTCCTGAT
>NZ_QUGD01000050.1:0-2283 GCF_003478795.1 Clostridium sp. AF21-20LB
AGCAATCTTGCAAATTTAATAGCAAAATATGTTAAAGGATATAATGTAATTTTTGAGTTACCAACAAAATGGGATAGAACTTCTCAAAAATCAATTGCAGATCCTAATTTCTTACCATTGTTAAAAAATCAAGATGGAGAGATAGTTTCGTATATAGGATATTCAGAAAATTCAGGCTATGAACTGTTGCTTCCGTTTTGTGAAAAGAAGGATGAATTGATTGAAAGGTTAGTATCATCTGTATTGCCAGAAATATTGCCAGGTTTTTTCCCTGAATCAAAAGAGTTTGAATGGATAAAAGAACAAGATTTTTTACCTAAAGAAATACTTGAACTTGAGAAAGAACGGACTTTAATTCAAGAACAATATAATTTGAAAATTAAGTCATTGAATGAGAGAAGAAATGCTATTGACCAGAAGTATAAATTTTTGAATGATTTGTTGATAGAAACAGGGGATAAGTTAGTACAAGCTGTATGTACATACTTCAAGTGGCTTGGTTTTGCAAATGTAGAAGCAATCGATGGAAATGAAGATATTTTAAGAGAAGATATACAGATTTTGGAAGATGATAAATTATTTATTATTGAAGTTAAAGGTATTGGGGGAACATCTACAGATGCAGAATGTTCACAGGTGGCAAAACATAGACGAAGAAGAGAAAAAGAGCACCGTGACAAACAAATATTGCCAATTTATATTGTGAATCATCAAAGGTATATAAGGCCTTCATTAAGACAAAATCCTCCATTTAGTGATAATCAAATAGATTATGCTAAAAATGATGAAAGAGGTCTTCTTACTACATGGCAGCTTTACAATCAATATAAGTTGATAGAAAATGGTATATTTACGAAAAAAGAAACAAGAGAATCACTAGATAAATGGGGGCTTATTTCGTTGCTTCCAAAGAATTTAATTAGAGTGGGGATTTATGAGGAATATTTTAAGAAACCTAAAGCAGGTATATTGACACTTAACAATGTTAAATTGGAAGTTGGAAAAATGATATATGCAAAAAAAGATGGAAAATGGATTTGTACTTCTATTGTAAGTATACAGCTTAATGATAAGGATGTAGATCAAGTAGACAATGGTGAGGTTGGAATAGTAACCGATATAGAACTTGAAAAAGGATATGAGATTTTTGTCAAAATTGAGTAGTACCCAAACCCACTTTTTACTCCGTTTATACTACGATTGCTGTACACATCTTGCAAAATTTTGCTAAGATTTACATTTTATGTACAGAAATGACCAATACATAAAGAAAAATTAACACCGCGCAAAACGCTGCAAATGGCAGCAGGAAAGCGCCTTTTGAAAGGAGAAATTATGAGCATTCGAGTACTTTTCATCTGCCACGGCAGGA
This sequence comes from Clostridium sp. AF21-20LB, assembly GCF_003478795.1. NCBI lineage: Bacteria > Bacillati > Bacillota > Clostridia > Eubacteriales > Clostridiaceae > Clostridium > Clostridium sp. AF21-20LB. Next base: position 1,373 of record NZ_QUGD01000050.1, read on the forward strand.
CGGAGGACTGAAAGCCTTTATTTGCCTGTATCGCGGCAAAATTTGGCAAATCGTGGCAGGCGAATAAGACTTTGACTACGGTATTACTACGAATGACGGAATGTAAAATGAAAATGTCATGGTGATAGATTCATTGTGGGTTCAGAGGTATTCTTAAAAGGTTTGATGATTATTATGCTGTAAATGGTGCTAATATCTAAAGAATCCTTATTTTTGGGGGGTTCTGAAAATCGTTAAATTGTTAAGAACAATCGTTAAAAGGTTGGGGTAAATCGTTAAATTGTTAGAGTAATCGTTAAAAGATAAACTATCGGATGACGACCTAATACCAGATGATAAGGATGTGAAGATGAATTGTCAAAAAATGATGTAATGACAAAAAATCAACATTATATTCCACAAGTATATTTGAGAGGTTTTTCACCAGAGTATGAAAAAGGAAGCAAGAGTTATCCTAATTCGAGATATACCATTTATTGTTATGATTTAAATGTGAAAAAACAAAAATATGAATCTGTGCCAATTAAGTCTATCTGTTATATTAAATATTTATACGAAGTGACAGGTCATAGTGGTGAGATTGTACTTCCTAATTATCTAGAACATTTCTTTGCTGGTATTGAAAAGATGTTTAGCGATTTTAGGAGTGGTTTGGAAAGAAAAGCATTCATTGAGGATAATTATAGGACAAATTGTTTTCTTACAAACATTTCTTTGCTGGTATTGAAAAGATGTTTAGCGATTTTAGGAGTGGTTTGGAAAGAAAAGCATTCATTGAGGATAATTATAGGACAAATTGTTTTCTTACAAATGATGAAAAGGTGTTTTGGGTAACATATATTATAAATCCAAATATTTAAAGAACTCCTCAGATTTTTGGAAATAGCTGAGAGTTTAAGTATAGAAACTTG
>NZ_QUGD01000051.1:0-2139 GCF_003478795.1 Clostridium sp. AF21-20LB
AAAAAAAAGATAGAAGAAAAATAAGAAAAAAAATGAAAAAAGCTTTTACCTATAGAGTCAAAAGCGAAACAAGAAGAATATGACAATCTAAAAAGAGAATGTGAAAGGAACGAATTATCGATTGGGATATTGAATACACTGAGAAAGTGCGCAGAAGCATTAACACCTAAAGTATCGGGTGATGTTGAATTTATATTCAAAGATTACATGACAGAAGGTAAAAATAAAGGAAAAGCTTTTAATGGTGCATTAAAAGCACTCGCAATAAAAAATATAACAATAACAAATTGCATTTCAGAGATGATAAAAAGCGGAGAAATTGAATCATGGAAATATTATGACGGCGAACAGGGAGAAACGAATCTTAAGAATGATATAGATAATATGCTTTACAAGTCATCTGAAAAAAACGTATAAAAATGAAGATAAAACAAAGTTGTGGAATGCTATGTTAATCGCATTTAAAAGATGTGCAGAAGAAACTGGATTAATACAAATGAATTTGTCCCCGGAACCGGAAGAATTTTTTAAGGAAATTTGTTTGTATTTCTATGCTTTTGAAAGTGCAGAAAAATTACCTCTTACTATCCAAAATGAAATGGATAAAAAACTAGGTAAAAAATAAGAAGTTATTCAAAAAGACTATCAAGTGATGTATTTAAAATATGAGTAATAGCGACGAGTTCACTGGCAGAAATATGAGCTAAATCTTTTTCATATTTTGAATAATTTTGTTTGGTGGTGCTGCATCCAAGAAGCTGCATCTGACGAACCATATAAGCCTGAGTATAGGAATGTTCAAGACGCAGCTTTTTAATATTACTGCCTAATGAAATTGCGTTATCGGATTTTACTTTAGAATCGGTAGCCACGTAGCACCTCCAAATACTTGATTGAATGCATTATAAAATGTTCAATCAAATATTTGGTCGCAATATTGCGACTTTGTGTTTGACTATTACGTGATTTTATGATATAGTAAGAGATGTAAAGCAGTGAATAATTTTTGCATATTACAAACTATAAAATGTAAAGGAGGAATGGAGTGTGAAGAAAAGAACATTAGCATTAGCAGCTTTAACAGCAGCCATGACACTTGGAATGAGTTTAACATCTTTCGCAGCTGAGGAGCCGACTTGGATCGTTCCTAAAGGATTATCTGCAGGTGAGTACCAGAGTACGTATGGTACTTCTACTTGGTACGTAGCTGAAGGTGTCGCTGATTGCAGAGCATGGGCGGAAGCAAATAAGGGTGACATTGTTGGCATACAGGATGAGATGGCTAGATATACGGCTATCGTCAACAAAGTTTGCGGATTCCTCACTTACGATATAAATTACAAGAATCCTCATATTGCCTATACGATCAGAGACAAGAAAGGCGTCTGCAGCGATTATACAGCTTTAACATTAGCATTATGTGAGAAGTGCAATATTAAGGCTGTAATGTCAGAAGGATCGCTTAATGGTGTGGAGCATAATATGGTAAAGGTGACAATTAACGGTAGCGAGTATTACAGCGATCCTACCAACTATGAATCTGGAGTTGTTGGGATTTTAGGAATGACTCCAGGCTACACTGAACTTTCTTGTGGTGGTGGGTTAGTATCTGCTAACTATTGTACTGGCTCATCCACAAGCATGAGCGATATTGCTGTTTGGAGTATGGATGCCGCAAAGACAGCACCGGCTAATACTACACCAGTAAAGAATAAGAGTGGTAATTATGTTTATATTCCCAATAGTGAGTTAGCTGATGCTGAGAATGGAAAGATTAGTTTTGTTGATTTATTTACAAAGTATGGTGTGTATAATTAAATATAGGAGATTGTAATGATCAGAATATACAAAAGAATTGTATCACTCTTTTTGAGTGTATTGTTATTACTGAGCATACCATTACAGGCTCTTGCTGATACTTTTAACGGAAATCCCCTATAAATGAGGATTTCCGTTTTTGATTAAAAAGATTATTTAGGAAATGGTTTAAAAGCGGAATTTCTTTGATACTTCTTCATCCATAAACTCTGAAAAATCACAAGGAAATGAACAGTTATTAAAGTTCATCACATTCAAAAAATTCGACTACTGTTTTATCAATTAAACCATCTTTCATTACTAAAGTAAGATAAAACATAG
>NZ_QUGD01000052.1:0-2114 GCF_003478795.1 Clostridium sp. AF21-20LB
TTTTTGTAGCCTTTTTCTTTTTTATAAAAAGTATAAACTTAAGGAGGAAAGTATGGAGCACTATGATAAAATTATTATAGGTTCAGGATTGTATGGATTATATTCTGCATCAAGAATGTTTGAAGGCTTTTTGTAGCCTTTTTCTTTTTTATAAAAAGTATAAACTTAAGGAGGAAAGTATGGAGCACTATGATAAAATTATTATAGGTTCAGGATTGTATGGATTATATTCTGCACTATTTTGTGGAGAAAAGGGACAGAAGGTGTTGGTCCTTGAATGTGATCCTACACCATTTAGAAGAGCGACATACATAAATCAGGCAAGAGTTCATCAAGGGTATCATTATCCCAGATCAATATCTACAGCTATGAAATCAGCAGGATATTTTGAGAGATTCAATAAAGATTTTGATTTTTGCATCAATAATTTCATTGACAGCGAATTATAAATTTACAGATACGACAAATGCTTACAGGGCATACTCAGCACGTTATCTGAAGGATAACAGGGTTCAGCCGTTGAGAGATATTTTTATGACTTATGAGCTTTTGGCATATCTGTCTGTCAGAGCAACACAGATCGGCATGAAAGCTTGTGAAATTCCTGTTGCGAGAGTATATCCTAAAACAGGAAAGACTCCAACGAAAATAAGTTTTTTTAAGGGTAATAGTGAACTGATGAAAATCTTACTGAAAAATGCTTGTGGTGCCTATAACCCTAAATAGATAGTGAAAGCTATTGATAGAATCGTTGGTGTTAGAATATACAGCTTTTGGGATATTATGTGGGTGTTCTGAAAATGTTGGATGTGGATAAGCCGTGAAATGTGGCGAAGGGCAGGACATGGAATAGTTATTTATAAGATGGACGGTATAGCCTAATATGAAACGCGAAAAAATGCTTACGTTGTAGATGGCATTTGTTCTAAGTAAAATGTACTTTTAGGAGAAAAATATGAATACAACCCTAATCATCATGGCTGCTGGCATCGGTTCCCGCTTCGGAACCGGTATCAAGCAGCTTGCAAAGATGGCTCCCAATGGGGAGATTATTATGGATTTTTCGATTTACGATGCGAAAGCAGCTGGATTTACCAAAGTTGTTTTTGTGATTCGAAAAGCAATCGAAGCGGAATTTAAAGAAGTGATTGGAAATCGCTTATCGAAAGTTATGCCAGTAGAGTATGTCTATCAGGAATTGGAAAACTTGCCGGATGGATATGAAGTCCCTGTAGGGCGCGTGAAACCATGGGGAACTGGACAGGCAATTTTGGCTTGCAAGAGTGTGGTCAAAGAGCCATTTGTGATTATTAATGCAGATGATTATTATGGAAAAGAAGCATTTATAAAGCTTCATGATTTCTTGAGTTCCGAGAATGAGAATAAAGAGAAGATGAACCTTGCCATGGCTGGATTTTCTTTGAAGAACACGCTGAGTGAGAACGGAGCTGTAACTAGAGGTGTCTGTGTGGCAGATGAAAATGGATATCTGGAGAAAGTGATTGAGACAACGGGAATTCAGATAGTGGATGGAAAAATCCAGTGCGATAATGCGGAAGTCAGCAAATGGATCACACTGGATACGATGGTATCCATGAATATGTGGGCGGGATATCCGGACTTTTTGAAGTACATAGACGAAGGATTTACCAGATTCCTTGATACATTAGGAGAAAATCCGGAGAAAAAAGAATATCTTCTACCGAACATTGTAGCTGAATTGTTGGAAAAGAATTTGGCTTCTGTAAAAGTTCTGAATACATCGGATCGGTGGATTGGAATTACGTATAAGGAAGATATAGAACCGGCGCAGGAGAAGTTTCATCTTATGATAGAAGATGGTACATACCCGAAGGAGTTATGGAAGTAGTATGGTGGAAAAAGTAGATGTATATTCAGATAAGTCAAACGGTTCAAAAATATATGCGTTTGATTATTTACGTGTAATTGCACTGGTTATGATTTTATATGATCACTTGGGTGGTTATGATTTTATATGATCACTTGGGAGGCTTTTATAATCCTAATTGGATTGTAAAAAAAATAATAGATTTCTTTTTTGCAGTCCCGTTAGATATAATTCAAGATTTTGGCGCTTTTTGGTGTTTCATTAT
>NZ_QUGD01000053.1:0-1746 GCF_003478795.1 Clostridium sp. AF21-20LB
TCTTTTTTCTTAATGCCAAGAAGCATATATGTTCCTAATTCTTTACTTCTTTTTTCAAACATAAATTTCGTTGTATAGTTGATCAAAAAGCATATCACAAAAATAATAATTTCTTTTTTCTTAATGCCAAGAAGCATATATGTTCCTAATTCTTTACTTCTTTTTTCAAACATAAATTTCGTTGTATAGTTGATCAAAAAGCATATCACAAAAATAATAAGAATATTTACAGCGAACAATGAATTCTTAAATGCATCCATACTGGAACATAACTTTACAATTTCATCAGAATTTGCCACCAAATTAAAAGCAAATATAAGAGAAAAGGATGCAGTAACGGTTATCAGATAAATCAAATAATCTTTAATATTTCTTTTTGTATTTCTATACGCTAACTTACCTAACATTTCCCACTTCACCTCCGAGCAAGGTTAATATATCCAGTATTTCATTGAAGAAATCTTTTCTGCTTTTTTCCCCTCTGAAAATTTCATTGAATATTTTACCGTCTTTCAAGAACAAAATACGTTCACAGAAAGACGCACTAAACGGGTCATGTGTTACCATTAAAATAGTAGCCTGCATTTTCTTGTTGATTTCAGACATTGTTTCCAGTAATAATCTGGAAGCTTTTGAGTCCAAAGCTCCCGTCGGTTCATCAGCTAAAATCAGTTTCGGTTCATTGATTAAGGCTCTAGCACAAGCACAACGCTGTTTTTGTCCGCCAGAAACTTCATAAGGAAATTTCGATAAAATATCACGAATACCCAATTTATCGGCGATAGCATGAACTCTTTTCTCAATATCAGTAGGGTTCTGTTTGTTGATAACCAATGATAAAGAAATGTTTTCTCCAATCGTTAAAGTATCTAAAAGGTTGAAATCTTGAAAAATGAACCCTAAATTTTCACGTCTGAAATCAGCAAAATCTTTATCCTTGATTTTGGTAATATCTTGATTATTGACTGTAATGTGTCCGCTGGTTACAGTATCAATCGTAGAGATACAGTTTAATAGGGTAGTCTTTCCAGAACCACTAGCTCCCATGATTGCGACAAATTCGCCCTTATCTACATACATAGAAATACCGTCTACTGCCTTTGTGATATTTCCAGAGTTACCCCCGTAGTATTTTTTTACTTGCTCTAAATTTAAAATGTGTTCCATTAAAAATCGCTCCTTTCTTCCTGCCACATTTATTTGTTTTGGAATACAATTAAATTATAGCAAGGGCAGTATTCAATTACACTTACAGTTTTGAAAGTAAACAGAGAGTAAAAGAGCCGTGATAATGCAGATCACAATTTTGTGAAGCATTTCCACGACCCTTTTATTATAATTTTGCCTTTGTCTTTTTCGTAATGATATAAATATATTCTTCTGGTGTAGGGCGTTTATTCCCAAAATACTTTTTGAAATTTGCCTGCACCTCTGGGTCGGTGCTATTCATAGCTTCATCAATCGTAGCTTCAATATCCGCCCGAACATCAGCCAATGATACACCGCCAGCTTTTGCACCAGCTTTCAATGCCTTTTTTATATCTCTTTTGTTCAGTCCTATCATATTCATACCTCAATTCTACTTTTTAAAGCTAATAAGTTTTCCATTGTATTTTACAATGATGAATATGATATAAACACTCCTACAACAATCAAAATAAGACCTATGTAATAGCCTAATTCAGAATGAGAGATTAAATTGATAATCGGCATAACAAGAATACCAATACTAACCAGTAAAGTGCC
>NZ_QUGD01000054.1:0-1720 GCF_003478795.1 Clostridium sp. AF21-20LB
CTTGGCACTAAGAGCCGATGAAAGACGTGATAAGCTGCGAAAAGCTTCGGGGAGGAGCAAATATCCATTGATCCGGAGATATCTGAATGGGGAAACCCGGCTGAGAAGACCTCAGTCATCCATACGCCAATACATAACGTATGGAAGGGAACCCGCTGAACTGAAACATCTAAGTAGGCGGAGGAAGAGAAAGAAACATCGATTCCCAAAGTAGCGGCGAGCGAAATGGGAAGAGCCCAAACCAGAGTGCGTGCACTCTGGGGTTACGGACTGCATAAGTGAGCTGATTCGTTAATGGAACGGTCCTGGAAAGACCGGCCAGAGAGAGTGAAAGCCTCGTACATGAAAACGATAAGCAGCGGCAGGATCCAGAGTACCGCGAGACACGTGGAACCTTGCGGGAATTCGGGGGGACCACCCCCCAAGGCTAAATACTCCTTAGTGACCGATAGCGCATAGTACTGTGAAGGAAAGGTGAAAAGGACCCCGGGAGGGGAGTGAAAGAGAACCTGAAACCCTGTGTTTACAAGCTGTGGAAGCACGTTAAGGTGCAACCGCGTACTTTTTGTAGAACGGTCCGGCGAGTTGCGGATGCTGGCGAGGTTAAGGAGTAAAGCTCCGGAGCCGAAGCGAGAGCGAGTCTTAATAGGGCGTAAAGTCAGCATGTGCAGACCCGAAACCGGGTGACCTATCCATGTCCAGGTTGAAGTTCCCGTAAAAGGGAATGGAGGACCGAACGCACATCCGTTGAAAAGGGTGGCGATGAGGTGTGGATAGGGGAGAAATTCCAATCGAACCCGGAGATAGCTGGTTCTCCTCGAAATAGCTTTAGGGCTAGCCTCGTATTAGTTTAGCGGAGGTAGAGCACTGAATTTCCTAGGGGGCGTCAAAGTCTACCGAAGAATATCAAACTCCGAATGCCGCATAAATGATGTACGGGAGTCAGACTGCACGAGATAAGTTGGGTAGTCAAAAGGGAAAGAGCCCAGACCTACAGCTAAGGTCCCAAAGTGTGTGTTAAGTGGAAAAGGATGTGGGATTTCGAAGACAACTAGGATGTTGGCTCAGAAGCAGCCACACATTCAAAGAGTGCGTAATAGCTCACTAGTCGAGAGGTCCTGCGCCGAAAATGTCCGGGGCTAAAACACAACACCGAAGCTTAGGAATGTAATTATACATTGGTAGAGGAGCATTCTTAAAGAGACGAAGCAGTACCGATAAGGAGCTGTGGATTTTTAAGAAGAGAGAATGCCGGAATGAGTAGCGAGATGGAGGTGGGAATCCTCCAGGCCGAATATCTAAGGTTTCCAGAGTAAAGCTGATCTGCTCTGGGTAAGTCGGGGCCTAAGGCGAGGTCGAAAGACGTAGTCGATGGATAACAGGTTGAAATTCCTGTACTGCATATCATCAGAACTGTGGGGACACAGAGAGATACCGGAACCTGGGAATGAAGATACCAGGGCAAGCGAGGTAGGTGCTAAGCTGGCAAAACCGCTTAGTAAGCCGAAGACGTGATGCGGAGCGAATTAAAGTAGCGAAGTCCGGGATTCGAGCTGTCGAGAAAAGCCGCTATTGTGTGATATGTACCCGTACCGTAAACCGACACAGGTGGATGAGGAGAGAATCCTAAGGCCGGCGGGAGAAGCATTGTTAAGGAACTCGGCAAAATGACCCTGTAACTTCGGGATAAAGGGTGCCACAGAGATGTGGCCGCAGAGAA
>NZ_QUGD01000055.1:0-1526 GCF_003478795.1 Clostridium sp. AF21-20LB
GGTCTGCAAATAAAAGTTTTGAATTAGCTTGACTCAGAAAGAATACAGAGATATTCCTTCACTCGTCCATAATAAATTCTGAGAAATTTATTAGCGCCTGCAGTCATGTAAACATAGTACGGTTTACCCTGGGCACGTTTTCTGTCCATGAATTGATATACAGGATCATCTTGCGGCATTGTTTTAATAAGAACATCCATTACTTGAAAAAGAGTCTTTCTTAAATTTGAAGACCCACGTTTGGATGTTGGAACACTTTTTTGTGCATAGGAGCCAGACTCGTTTACGCCAGGATCTACCCCGGCGAAAGCAGTAAGGGCTCCTTTATGTGTAAATCTGGTTATATCACCGATCTCAGCCATAAGCTGTGGACCAAGAGATGGACCAATCCCTTTAAACTGCATAACAATCGGGTACTCTGGAAGTTTTGAGGCGGTTTCATTCATGAGAATGCGTATTGTTTCGACGGTAGCGGAAGTGCTGTTAAGCTGAGCGATAGCTTGTCTAATGATGCGTTTGGTTATTTCGTTTTTAGGAAATACCGGGACAAGTTCCGTTGCCTTGGTATAAATTTCTTCGGCTTTTGATTTATTGAAGATATATTTTTTTTGCTTGCACCAGTTTTGATAGTGTTTAACAAAAGAATTTAGAGACATTTTACGAACGCAATCTACATGCCAATACGTATAGACAAAATCAACCCATTTTTGGGAGCCATCACTGCGGGGTGGACTATTAAAATAAGTATTTGCATTTGGGTATGTCTGGTCAATGAGATTAATAAGATTATTTTTCATAGCCGTTTTTTGTTTCACATAGAAATGAAACTGACGATTCATGGCCTTTAGTTGTGTGCGCAATTCATCCACAATACTATATGGTTTAAGATTTTGCCATTTGTCAAGAGCATAGCGGGCGATCTTGATGGAATCAGCTTTGTCAGATTTAACTTTGCGAAGAGAGTCATTATTAAAGTTTTTGACTAGCTTAGGATTAACAGCACTGACAAACAGACCAGCTGCTGAAAATTGCTGAGCAAGTACTTCGTAATAGTGTCCGGTGTGCTCCATTACAATTCGTGATTCACCTTCGATAGAGTGAATAAGTTTAATTAGTGAAAGGATATCACTGGATGTGTGCTTGATCTCAAAAGGAGAGGATACAATCTCACCAAATGGTCTTAGAATTGTAACCATGCTTTTACCTTTTGAAACATCAATACCTACTGCGTTCATAAATTTGTCACTCCTTAAAAATATTACAATGGATAAATACCAGATTTACTCATTACCTGCTCAAACTACTGTGTGTGACACGAATGCACTTAATGTGATTCAACCTGCATAAAACGAACACTGTGAATGAGGAGCTGGTTATCAGTCTAAAGTACGGACGCTAAGTCTAGTGATGAAGTCGATATACCATTGCATCCTACATTCTAACAGTTTAAGTAATGAGATGGATAAATCCTTACTGGATGTAAGGGGATTACCCATAAGTATATTGTAGTAGTGATGAGTTAGGTG
>NZ_QUGD01000056.1:0-1482 GCF_003478795.1 Clostridium sp. AF21-20LB
GGAACCGAAAGTGCCGTAAGAAAACGTGGTGGCAGCAGGAATTTGCCGTATTTAAATGCGAAGCCACGGCAAATTCCGTTACTGGGCACGTATGCGTGAACAGTAACTAGAAATGTGGTGAAATAGACCAGGGAGGCGGAAACAATGGATATAAATCAGAAACAGAAAGAACGTCTGGAGCAGCAGTTTGCATTTATCCGGGAGATAGATAAGGAGAAATTTATCGGTCGCCAGACATATCTGACAGACGGCGAGCGGAAGGAAAATGACGCGGAGCACGCATGGCATATGGCGATCATGACGGTGCTTCTGGCGGAGTATTCCAATGAGCCGATCGATGTGCTGAAAACGGTTACCATGCTTCTGATTCACGATCTGGTCGAGATCGACGCCGGCGACACATATGCCTATGATGAGGAGGCGAAGAAAACCCAGCGGGAGAGAGAATTAAAGGGTGCAGAGCGCATTTTCGGAATGCTGCCGCCGGATCAGGGCGAAAAACTGCGCGCTCTCTGGGATGAATTTGAAGCCGGGGAGACGCCGGAAGCACGGTTTGCACATACGATGGACAACATCCAGCCGACGATGCTCAATGATGCTTCCAAGGGAAAGGCGTGGGCGACGCGCGGCGTGCACCTGAGCCAGATTCTTGGAAGAAATAAGAATACCGCCAAGGGCTCGGAGACGCTGTGGAACTATTCCTATGAGAATTTCATCACTCCGAGCCTCCGGGAAGGAAAGATAAAAAACGACACGTTACCCGAAGAGTAATCGAATTGTCGGAGGAAGCATGAGCTTTATCCGGCAGACTGCTGTCAGCGGAAACGGCGTGCGTGGCTGCTATTTTTGAGTTCGAAGAAGATTCTGTCGGTTCGGTGGTTGTTTTGGAAGCTGAAGCTGTTCCAGAACGTTTCGAGTGATTGGAGCAAGTCATCGGGTCAGCTTTAGAGGAAATCAGAGAAGTAGATTTCTTGTTTACATCAAAAATGATATGTTTCTTTTGCGACAGCCAGTTCATATCGTTATCAAAAATCAGAGCATCAGAGACGGAATCGGCGCTCTGATTTTTTGAGTTTTCTTCTGGCATGACACCTCCGGACAGGGCGGGCGGCGGATAGAGAACACCCCACCAGTTGTCGATCACATGAGTCTGCAGGATCGGCGGGGCGATCGCGTACGCCAGGACTTCCGGCTGAATCTGGTTTCTGGTAAAACTAAGAAGAGGCAGGCAGAAAAGCAGAAATAAGAGCATGGAACATAAGGCGAGATGCGGGAGTGTTCCACCGTATAGATGGGAAGGTTTACAGGAACCGGTGGAAAAATGGCGGCATTTATTGGTGACAGGTGGATGAATCCTGGATGTGGGTGACGGACAATTTTCAGGATGGAACGAAATCATTTGATTTATCATAATGGCTCTCCTTTTACTGAATGAAATGTTACTGTTCACAGGTAGGCACTTTTGGAACCGAAAGTGCCGTA
>NZ_QUGD01000057.1:0-1273 GCF_003478795.1 Clostridium sp. AF21-20LB
TATACCATTGCATCCTACATTCTAACAGTTTAAGTAATGAGATGGATAAATCCTTACTGGATGTAAGGGGATTACCCATAAGTATATTGTAGTAGTGATGAGTTAGGTGCGCCAAATTTTTTATCAAGATACAGAACTAGCGTTTGCTAAGTGTGGGGGCATATGGTATAATATAAACATGGAAAAAGATATATTTACTATTAAGAGAAATACACTTTCATATGGTAGAGGATATGTGTATTCTTTGCAATATCATCTTGTCTGGTGCACGAAATATCGAAAACAGGTCCTGAAAAATGGGATAGACGCAGAATGTAAAAAAATGTTGTATGGGCTTGCGGAGGAATACAAATTTAAGATTCTGGCGATGGAGGTTATGCCAGATCATATTCATTTACTTCTGGATTGCAAACCGCAATTTTTTATATCAGACATGATAAAGATTATGAAGGGGAATCTGGCACGTCAGTTGTTTCTTTCGCATCCGGAATTAAAACAGGAGCTGTGGGGAGGACATTTGTGGAATCCATCGTATTGTGCAGTCACCGTAAGTGACCGAAGCAGGGATCAGGTAGTGGCATACATTGAGGGACAAAAAGAGAAGGAAAAAAGAAAGTAGGAAATTTTATGCAGATTGTATCCAGCTATGGAGTAGAAATTAAAAAAAAAGAATATACCGCTCCGCTCTACGCTGGATATTTTTCGGAGGCAGTTTCCTATCTGATTCCGGTGTATGCAGAGACCTGGGAAGAACTTTCAGAAATCAGAAATCCACAAAAACGCTTTAATGAAGCGGAACATCTGGTACATGAGACAAAAAAGAATCATGCCAGATTTCTGTTTGACCGTCATTTCCCTAAGATGCCATCTTATCTGAGAAGAGCGGCGATTCAACACGCACTTGGAGCCGTGTCCTCCTATCAGACACGCCTTAGTTTGTGGGAAAAGGGAGAACTGAGAGGAAAACCGAAGCTGGTCTGTGAAAATCATGCGATGCCGGTATTTTATCGGGATGTCATGTATAAGGAAGCAGAACCGGGAGAAGATGCGGCACATTTAAAGCTGTTTGATGGGCGGGAGTGGAAGTGGTTTCAGGTAAAATTACTTCATACCGATATGGAATATCTGCGAAAAAAATGGAGTGGTAAAAAGGCATCTGCCCCTACTTTGGAAAGGAAACATCATAAATATTTCCTTCGGTTTTCATACACAGAGGAAGTAAGCTTATCAAAAACAGATGTAAAAGAGCAGGTGATATGCAGCGTTGATTTAG
>NZ_QUGD01000059.1:0-1192 GCF_003478795.1 Clostridium sp. AF21-20LB
GCAACGGCTTCTACTATGGACAGCCGGCACGCTCGACCGTACATATCGACATGGTACAGTACAATCCGACCGTTATCTTCGACGAGGGAACACCAGAAGAGGTTCTGATTGTAAAAGACGGCAAGGTTGTTTGTTTGGGCGACAAATAAAACTATTGCATCCAACTAGACAGTTCGCCCCAATTATAACCATATAAATATACCTTACTGTTTTGTATGACGCCAGGAATCCCCGTTCAGCCAGTGTATCGGCTGAACGGGGATTCTTGGTATTTTTAAGTCTGATTTGGATGTGAAGCACCGCCTCCCGAGCAAGAAAAACAGGTGACATTGAGCCGGTATGGAACTGCGGCTGGATGGCAAGCAAGCCGATGCAGGCGATTATCATCCTGCTGTACGGCAGTACCGTATTCTACGCAATTTTCAGCGCACTGGGAATGCTTCCAGCAGGATGGTAAACCCCTTATCACGAAATATTTATAACATATTCGCAAATGGGTATATTTGTTTATAAGTGTGTGCGGGTTTGATAGTATATAGTCAAACCTCATGAGGAACAGAAAACTAAATAAACAGCTATGAAACAGAGAACAATGACAGGCAGATAGCTTAAATCGGCTGGATGCAGAAACTGTCGAATAATAAAAAGTGAGGAGAATGAACTATGAGTGATAACAGAATTATCGAATGTATGGAACGTGCGCAGTATCTTCTTGGCAACCTGATGGCTGTTAAACCGGGCGAGGAAGTTTTGATTGTCGTTGACCCTCAAACCGACGAGAGAATGACTCAGGCGATGGCAGCAGCCGCTTTAAACTGCGGCGCTGAGTACGGCGTATACATGATGCCGATTCGTGGAAAAGACAAAGCAACCATCTTCCCGAAATCTCTGGAACTTGGCATGGATGCCTGCGATGTATTTGTCGGCATGACCACTGCATCCGGTGCAGCTATTTACAATAACCACCTGAAAGAGCTCATCAACCAGAAGAAACTTCGCGAGGTTTCCATCTGCTTAAGAAGTATCGATAACTTCACACGCGGCGGTGCTCTGGCAGACTATGAAGCAGTTTACGCAGACGGGGAGAAGCTGCAGGCGATCTGGAGAGGTCATAAGATGGCTCACATCACCACACCGGCTGGTACCGACCTGTACATGGAAATGAATCAGATGGAGCCGATCATCGAGTGTG
>NZ_QUGD01000006.1:0-136981 GCF_003478795.1 Clostridium sp. AF21-20LB
CAATCAATTCCTCTAATTCCATAATCGTTCTCTCCTTAATCAAAATAAAATAATTCTTCAAATTTTTTTATCTAAAGCTATACAAAGCACTAATGCCAATTTTGCTGTTTCAACAATCAATTCCTCTAATTCCATAATCGTTCTCTCCTTAATCAAAATAAAATAATTCTTCAAATTTTTTTATCTAAAGCTATACAAAGCACTAATGCCAATTTTGCTGTTGGATTAAATTGTCCAGTTTCAATAGAACTAACTGTATTCCGAGAAACCCCGACTAGTTCAGCTAATTCTGTTTGTGATAATTTTTTTTCTTTTCGTACAGTTTTTTAATCTGTTTCGCAAAATTAAATGTTCGTCCATTCTATAAACCTACCATTAAAAATTTATAAAAGTAATACCCCATAAATAGAAAAAAAATTCTATAAACCTACCATTAAAAATTTATAAAAGTAATACCCCATAAATAGAAAAAAAGAATAAAGCAATAACAAATTTGGATTTATTTTTTGAAATATGTGCTTCATAACCCATAGAGCCAAATGCCACAGACCCAATAATTGTCATTATGTCATAGTAAGGTTCTTTACAAACTGCTTTAATGAAAAGAATTAAAAATGCAGATAAATAAAACAAACATTAAGCCAAAAGATTTCCCTTGAAGTTTAATTTTAATGAAAAGAATTAAAAATGCAGATAAATAAAACAAACATTAAGCCAAAAGATTTCCCTTGAAGTTTAATATGTTTTTCGTATTCATCAAGATATAGATTCTCTTTTTTGTTTTGTGATAGTATTTTTTCTTTATCCATTATATAACGCTCCCTTCAAATAATACCAAGTACACTTGTCATTTATATTATAGCATTCGGTCATTACAAGTCAATATTTTTGCACAGTTTTCTTGTCGTTTTGTAAAAGCGTGCAAATCTGATAGGAAATGCACGCTATATCATTTATCCTACAATCTTCCAGTTACTATCCTTATGTAGCACAAGCTCATACTGCGATACCTGCGTCGCTTTTGTCTGATTATCAATGAATTTTACCGCAACCTTGACTTTCACATTGTCGCCGTCCTTTATAAAGATAGGGTTTACCAGTTCAGAATAAAGGTAGTCCCTGCCGATAGGTTCAATCACATTTCCCAATACATAGTAAGCAAGCTCTTTTTCCGTCGCTGTTGGGTACAGCTTAAAGAATGTTTCCAGAAAAGCGGTAGCGTCATTTACCGTATCAGCGTCCACGCTTGCGTCTGCTTCTGGTGTCTTAGGCTCATAGTCTGATTTTTCAACTGCTGGTGCAAGGGTAGGGTTTTGAACGATTACCATATCCCCGTCTGCGTCCACATAGACTTTTACAGTATAGGTTGCTTTCACATTGCTTGTCTGTTCTCCCTCTTTTATCTGCTGATCTACTTCGTAGGTAGCAGAAAAAGTGTCCGCTCCCGATTGCTCGATATGCCATACAATCACATCTGTAACCGTGGAGCTGGTCGGTATATCGGTTCTAATGGTGTCTACATTTAAGTCCTGCAATTCCTTTGTCAGATAACCGCTGATTGCCTGCGTCCTTGCTTCGATAGCTTCTTTGCTGTTATCCCATGTGTAATAGGACTTCGCAAAGTTTTTCACGAAATTTTCTATCCCGTTGGTGTCCTGCAAGCAAAGTTCAATGATTTCTTTTTCATGGGTGGTGTGCTGGTCGATAGCCGTAAAATTCTTATACACCCCAAAGCTCACGCTTGCGACAAGCACCACCCACAACGCAATCACGGTTTTCTTATGTGTGCCTACCTTGACAGTACGCACCTTTTTTTCTTTTGGTTCTTTGATAGTTTCTGTCTGTTTCTTATTCTTCTTAAACATATTTTTCAAGTCCTTTCTATTGTTTTACTCGTCCTGCACCGATTAAGTGCTGTTGCCAGTAACTACTACTTAGGTCTGCATATCCTATCGGGTCGCCTGCGTGGTACATCTGTGTCGGCGAAACAAGAATACCGACGTGTGTTACATACGAACCAGCGTTATAGGTGGAATGGAAAAACACCAAATCGCCTGCTTTTGCCTGCGAGAGTGGCAGATGTTGGGTTGCGTCATACTGTGCTTGTGCTGTTCTCGGTAAGGAGATACCAGCTTTTCCATAGCACCATTGCGTCAATCCCGAACAATCAAAGGAAGTATTCGGGTTACTGCCACCATACACATACTTCCAGCCTTGATATTTCAACGCTTCATTCATTACCTTTTGTGCCAGTTCTCCCGATACCTGCGGAACTGCTAAATACTGATTGACTACTTCCACATAGAACATATTTCCATAGCCATACCGCCAGCCCCCATTCTTAGCAACGGCTATCGGGTTGGTGTAGGTTACTTTCTTTCCACCCGATTTCTCACGGGCGAAGCTCTCTGCAAGATTAAAAGTGTGTTTTTTTCCTTTTCCTGCCACATATCCCACATAGCCACCGCCATAGTTATAAGACTGTATCGCTACATTCAAGTCGTCGATACCTTGATTTTTGCAGGAAGAAAGCAGGGACGCAA
This sequence comes from Clostridium sp. AF21-20LB, assembly GCF_003478795.1. Classification (NCBI taxonomy): domain Bacteria; kingdom Bacillati; phylum Bacillota; class Clostridia; order Eubacteriales; family Clostridiaceae; genus Clostridium; species Clostridium sp. AF21-20LB. The sequence goes on from NZ_QUGD01000006.1 coordinate 2,544, forward strand.
AATACTTACACCCCTGCTTGATTGAGCTTTCCGTATCTAAGGAATTAGGCGGTAAACCAAGACTTTCCGAACTCTGCATAACATCTTCTGCCGTACCGCCACTTTCTACTTGAATGATAGCAAGTAACACATTGACATACTCGGAGATACCGTTTTCTCTGGCGTATTTTTCTACCATAGGCTGATGTTTCAAGACTTCTGCGGATAGGTTCATACCCGTAATGCCAGAAGAAAAATTGCTGTTCTCGTCGTCGCTGTCCGCACTAATGAGGACGCCAAAGAAAAGCACCAGAGAAAAGAGGATAGGAAACAGACTGCCAATGATAGCGATATGTTTCAGTTTCATTTTTTCTTCTGTCCTTTCTTCGTTACAAGGTTACGGGTTTTCTCTATGGTCTGCTGGTTCTTCTGGACGCTCTGGGTCTGCTGACCTTTATCCTGCGGTCTTTGGTGTCATTCTGGCGTGTTTCCTGCGATACCACTTTTTCTACATTCTGCCTATGTACTGTCTGTGTAGGCTGGGGTGCTTTCTTATCAGAAGCACCAGAAGATAACGGACGCTCTTTGATAACATTTGTCTTGACTGGCTCACTTGCTTTCGGAGTTGGAGCTGTGGCTGGGCGTTTGACTTCCTGCATTTTTTCAACACTCGGCTTTGGAATGGTTGAAGCTGTGACTGGTCGCTCATGGGGACGGGTAGCTCCCGTTGTCGCTGATCCGTCAGCCTTTCGCTGTACCTGCCTTGCTTCTTGTGCCTTTTGAAGCTCCATACGTTTGTCAGCGATATTTTTCTTACGCTGTTCCTGCTTTTCCAAGCGTCCCGTCTGTCTGGACTGCTGTTCCTGCACCATGCCACGCTTGAAGTCGGACACGCTGGACTTTGCCTTTTCCTTTGCGGAATACACCGCATAAGCGGTCTGTGTCGGCATATCCTTGATATTCTCTTTGACAGCGTTTGCCTTGTCTTTCACTTTATTTTTCGTATCTAAAACAGCACCGACTTTTGAACCTGCACGCTGTCCCATGCTGGAAGTGGTATTGCCCCGATTTTCTTTAGAAGCCGTATTTTTTCTTTCGGCTCTCTTGCCAGCAACGGCACTTCCAGCCACCGCACCAGCTACACCGCCCGAAATACCGCCAGCACTTACCGCCCTTGCAATACGGTGTTCCATACGCCTAGCCCGATGTCGCATAAACAGATACGGTCTGCGGAATATGCGTCGTCCCATGCTTTGACTGTCGCCAGCATTAAGTGAGAACATACTCATTAAGTCGCCCAGCTTCATGTAGATACCAGCGAAACATACTATCTGCAAGAACGCCACCATAAAGAATGGGTAGTCTGTGGAAATGTTGTAAAACATACTGGAAATACTAAATGCCACCGTTACAATGAGCGTTATTCCTGCCCGTGTCATTATGGTATTAAATACTCTCACGATTGCCTGCTTTGCCATGCTTTCATAGCTCGGTATCATGGAAAGTAAAAAACTGATAGGTAAAAACATTGCAAAGATAATAAAAAGTATCTGGCTGAACAACATCATGCCCGTAAGCAAGAATACAAATATCGTGATACCCAAGTTAAAGAACAAGAGGAAGAACACCATACCCAAACGGTTCACGACCTGCGGTATTGTCAGATTGTTATTGTCGTTGTCCTCGATTTCTGTTTTCACGACTTCCTCTCTGGTTTTCCCGTCCTCGTCCTCTGGACTTGCCGATACGAGAGCTTCTACACGGTCTGTCCCGATTTCTTCTGCGTTGCTGTTCCCGAATTGAAGCAAGAGCCACGGCTGTTCCACTTGAATAGAAAATAGGCTGTCCCGTATCAAGTCCACGCTGTCCTTACCCTCGCTGTCGGAGTTAGGGAGCATGATTTTTGTTCCCAAATCCAAAGAAGCGGTACTGATGTCTGATGAAAATTCATTTATCTTCTTGATATAGTCGGGAGCATAAGCAATAAATGAAGCGGACAGCACGAACACCACCACAAAGTTGATAACAGCGTGAAGTGCTTTGCTGGTTTCCCGTTTTATCAGTCCCGTATAAGCAACGTACATTCCCACCACTAAGATAATGAGAAGCAGGAAACCAACATAGAAGCCCGTAGAAGAAAAGCCGTTCTCGGTAACGCCTGCAAGGGTCTGTATGCTCTTTCCGATACTGTCTGCCATATCATTGATGAAGTCCAGCTTATAGGCTTCCTGCACCACATAGCCCGTTGCATTACTCAAATACAAACTGATAGTCCAGACAAAGTTGGTAATGCAGTACAGCCCGTATTGTACCGATTTTCCGATACCGTCGAGCCAGTTCCACGGAAGCCACGACCAGCTATTATCGACGAAAAAATCAAGCTGGTAGTTGGAAAGGGGATATTTTGAATAAAGATTTTCTGCGTTTATGGTATCGTCTACAAGCCCCGTCGCATGAGCCACCGTCCCCAAAAGTGAAAGCAGGATAAGGGAGAGTGCCACCACGAACAGAGCCATTTTGAGAAAGTGGAAAATCTTCTTTTTTGTGAACACACCTTTTATCCTTTCTTTCATCACTCCACCTCATTTCTCTGTACGGGCGGTCTGGTATCAAAGGCGTGTAGCAGTTCTTCAAAGACTGGGTGTATCTGCACCACACCGACACGCCCGTATAAGTCCTGCAATAAGCATTGTCCGTTCTCCAAATCACGCAAGCGTTTCTGGTTGTTCTCATCGTCCTTGTCGATACCGAAAAACTCTAAGGTCTGCTTTATCTCGTTTATATCCGTGCTTCTAAATGCAAACTTTAAGCCGATATTGTTTTTCAGACTTTCCTTTGACACGTCATAGGCAGACTGGGTAACGAAATAAACGCCTGCCTGCATAGCTCGCCCAGCACGAACCAGCTTATTTGATAAGGTTTCTCCTTGTGCCACATTTAAGAACGCCCACGCTTCGTCTAAATCGACAATCTTAAAAATGCTTCTGTCCGAATGGATAAAATCAAGGGCAAAGGTACTAATCACAATCAGCATAGACACAGACAACAATTCAATGGTCGTGTATTCTTCAAAAGTGGTATCTTTATCTGGCAGTACAAGGTCGGCTACTTGAATGATATTGAGCTGATTATCCAGACTGATAGCATTTTCTACCGTACCGTCTGAAAACAGCAGGTGTGCAAAGTCGTAGTCCGTGAAGCTGTCGATATGGTCTGCGATATTTCTTGATATGGGCGTATCTTCACGGCGTAGCTCGTCTATCACATGGAGCAAGCCCCGACTGTCGCTCTGGGTAACGGAGCGTACTGCCTTACGAAGTACGGGGAATTTTTCGCCGTCCCTTGAAGAAATACCCGTAAGGAATGTTAAGATGTCGATTGCCAGACTTTCAGCGTCTTTTACATTCTTCATAATCACAAACGGGTCAAGAAGCCCTGCATTGTCCTTATCGCTGGTAAGATTTACGATATTGATTTCATGTGCAATCTCTGGGAGCGTTTCTTTCCAGTTACCACGCTCACTTTTAGGGTCTAACAGAAGTGCTTGACCGCCAAACAGCACCGCATAATATACCAGAAGATTGTTACAGAACGATTTCCCACCGCCAAGCGAACCGACAAAAGCAGACGCTAAAGCGTTGGTAACTGTACCTTTTACACCTTGACTGGCAAGGGACGGTTGCAGGTACACATTTCTTCCCGTATCAACAGAATAGCCCATATAGATACCCGTAGTTTCTCCTAACTGCTGTGTCGCACCAAAGCCAAGCCCAGCTAAAAAATCTGATTTTACATACTGCACATAGTCATTGATATATCGCTTGCTGGCTGGTAAAAATTCAGAATGAAGCCCCAGCATATCCCCAGCAGGACGCACCAGCTTTACATTGAGGTCGTCGTAAAAGTCCTTGACTTCATCACAACGGCGTTTCAGCTCGTCAAGATCGGGTGCAGACACCCGTATGACGTAGCTTAACTTATACATACTTTCTTTTGTCTGGTCTAAATCAGTTTCCAGCTCGTCCACGCTGTCTAAAGCGTCCACCACATTTGAGCTGGTTTCACTTCCTGCTTGATAGGCGTGATTATCAAGGTCTTTCAGTTCCTTTTTCTTGTTGCGGACGGTCGTTAATGCTTTCCGATTTTCCACGATTTCTACATTCATGCTCGTATCAACGGGGAATGTGAATTGCTGTTGCTGGAAATAGAAGATTTCAGACGACGGAAAATCAAGCTCTCCTACAATCGCATTGACGGTAAAATAGGACACATAGCTTTCCTTGTCCTCATGTTCCAATCGTAAATACCGCTGGCTTTCCTCAATCACACACCTTGTCGGACGGATAAGGTCGTAGTATTTTATCAGCGTCTCTTTGTTCAATTTTTTCTTTGGTAGCTGGTACTCATAATCTTCATAAGCGATACCGTCCCTGCCGTAAAGATGTTCCATGAGATACCCAAAATCATGGATTTCCAAGCGACGCACCTTAAAGCGACGGGAGATTTTATTTTCCAGTAACTTTTCCATTTTTATGTAACGGTTGATTTCATCATTCGGCATGGAAACAAAATCATTCATCAGCGTGTGGTTCACTTCATGGAGAAATTCTGTGAACGTCAGCCACACCGATTTTTTGATGTTCTTCAGATTGAGCTGTTCTTCCGTAACCATGAGCTTAAAGCCAAGAAAAAAGCGGTAGTCCACTTGATTGTCCCCAATCATAGATACTAACGCTTCGGTCTGTTCGTCTATCTTCTGGCAGGCAACTTCCTTTAATTTTCCAGTTACCAGCTTCTTTGACTGTTCCTGCATACTGCGGATTGAGCTTTCTGTGGCAATCTGCAACGCATGAATTTTACCCTCACGGGACTGTGCGATAAGCTGTCGGAAACTGTCATGCACGATAAATTTCTGCTCTGCGGATAGAAAAGAATAGTTGTATGGTATCAGCTCATAGTAGGCGAACACCTCATTGTCCTTGTTCCAGACAAGGTTATTGTCAATATATTTTATCGGGAACATAGTTCACACTCCTTACTGCCGTGATTGTTTCATTCAATATCTGCTTATGCAGTTTTACGGCTTTTCCTGCATAAGTGATTTTTGGTCGCAGGGCATAGGTTATCTGTGATTTCAAAAAGCTGTACGGCTTCTTTCCGTTAAAGGTTTTCTGCGACATGAACCAAGTGAGAGCAACGGGAATACCAAAGTATTTGAGAAATGCTCCCTCAATCATGGAAAGTGGGGGAATATCCCCAAACAGAATGATGATAAATTCCGTAATCACAAACCATGTAATCTGTGTAAAAGTAACGGGAAAGGGTAAGTTAAAGTCATTGATTGCATACAAGACTTTTTCCACGTTCCAGATACCCGTGTAGCTTTTAATCTTTTTCAAGTTCTTTCAGCTCCTTTCAAAATAGAAAAGGACAGCCATTTTCAGACTGTCCCTTAAAGAGAAATACGCTGTCAGTAGCAACAATGCTTGTCGCTGATCTTCCAGCGTTAATATGGTATCTCGCACATACCTCGGCTTGTTTCAATAAAGCAACCGCCCATATCCAAATCTCGCCCGTAGGCTTCATAGTCAATGTAATTCTGTAAGCTGGGTGGAATGTCCCCAAGTGCCTGCAATTCGTCTATGTAGTAGTAGGCAACATCTGTCATGGTTTCACAGTCGGGATAATAGTAAATATCGTCCTTATGTTCCACGACTTCTTCCAGCGTCCCATAGTGCTGATAAATTCGTCCAGACACTCTACAATATAGTCGGGAAGTTCCTCTATCATTTCATACATCTCATTGAGTTCTTCAATGGAAACATACTCGCCAATCGCAATGGGAAAGTTGTCGGTATCATGGATAGCGTATTCCTCATACTGTTCATTCAAGCCGATTTTTTCTTTCACATCTTCCTCGTCAATGGGGAACGTGAACCAAGCACCGACTAAATAGCCCTCATTGTATTTGCCAAGATTAGCAATATAAACCGCCATATCATCAATCATAAGCACCACCTCATTTCCTACTCTGGCAGTTCAAAGATACCGTGTTCTGTTACTAAAAATTTCCCGTGTTCCTGCAAGTGAGAAGCGTAGGCTTCAAAGTCAAAGTAGTATTCTTGACAGTCCTCGGATAAATGCTTGAACATCGGGTCGTTCATCAGCTTTTGCCTTGCAACATCTATCATGCTTTTACAGTCGGGATAAACAATAATCACGTTCCTGCAAATATAAAGTGCTTCTAAATTTTCAAACACCGTAAGTAGTGATACATATTCTTCCTGCATATCACTTGAAAGCTGGCGGTACATAAAATCTAATTCGTTGAGCTGGTACACGCTGGTGTGTTCGTGGACTTCATCAGCATAAGGCAACACCTTTTCGATAATACGATAATCCCCACTTTCTGCACCGATACCTAACTTTTCTTCAAACTCGGCAACATCTATCGGCAGGTCGAACCAGTATGATATTGTTTCTTCGCCAGTTGTTCCTCTCGTTTCCACCAGCACCCTTGTTTCCTGCATTGTTCCTCACGTCCTTTCTGTTGCTTCATCACATCTTTTAAGCTCTGGTACGACATACCAAACACATACTTTGAAAAATCTTCTAACTGTTTTATATCATAATTCGTAAGCGGTAATCGCTTCATTTCATGCCACACTTTACGCTTGTAAGAGGGCAGGTTAGAAATATAATCACAGCCGACGTTTGCCTGCATATCCTTAAAAATATCGCTCATTTCATCACTCCAATCTGATTTTAGGTAAGAAAAAAGCAGTCAATCCTAAGACTAACTGCTTTATGTATATGGATATAATTTGATTAAGTTTTAAAACCAGTTTGTTTTTTCATCTCTAAATTGAGGGTTATCGCTGTGTTGATATGGATTATAGTTATTCAGATTGCAACCATATTCTTTTAATGATTTGATTTTGTTATCTTCTGTCCATTCAATTAAGGAAATACCGTCAAATTCTTCAACGCTTCCCGTATTCATTTCATTTTTAAAATACCATTCTACGACAGTTTGATTTTTCTTTATGAAAGAACTGTTTAATATCCCAAATAATGACTTTACCACGAGTATTCCATTCATTAAACCAATGTTTTACTGTTTTAAGATTTTCATATTTAGGACACCAGCTTTCCGTATAAACAACATCTTCTGTAAAAATTTTATCTATTCCTAAGTCTTGCTGTTTCAACCACATATCAAACCATAAACGAATAATTTTTTCTCTCTCATTCAAAATAGAACACCTCGATTACTTCTTTTTTCACATTATAGCACCCATACATCAGCCCCACAATAAAATTTTATGCACCGATAATCTTATTGAACAGCTCTAACAGTACATCTTTCACACCGCCAGCATTGAATACCAAGCCGACAGCAATCAAGGCAACTACCAAGAAACCGATAAGTTTTGAAAACTCACGCTTGAACCCTAAGTAGATACCGATAACCACAATCGACATAAGCACTAAGCTCTGTGCGTTGCTTAAAAACCATTGATACAAATTTTGCCCGAAATTCATGTTATTTGTCCTCGCTTTCTTTTAATTTCTTCATTTCATAGTCAGCTCCTTTGCCAACACTTAAAATACACATCAAGGCTACGCCGATACCCGTTCCAACAGATACCAGCAGGAAGTCTTTCAATAATTCCCACATTTTTTCATCACTCCTAACTTTCTACTAAATCTTTTGCAGGGGTCGTCTGCTGTTTGATTATCATTTCATGCTTTTCTGTGAGCTTTGCCTGCTGTTCGATAGTTTTCATGTAGTCTGTTCCGTTTCCCTTATCAATCCTTTTCAGCATTTTCAAGGTCGGTGCTACCTGCCGTTGTACCCACCGCAATGTACGGTCTAAGGTGTAAGGCTCTGGCTTTGTCGTCAGCTTCAAGCTCTGTCTGTTATCGCCGATAAACCACGCCCAGCGGTCATTGAGTTTCCAGTCATTTTTTCGCTTGTCTGCTTCTTCATCAACAAACCGCACATACTGGTTGATGATAGAAAAGGCAGTCTGCTCTGCGTCATAATAGGTCAGCAAATCTCGTACTGCATAATAGGCACGTTCATTTCTAAGCCGTATCTCAAAACGGTTGATAATGTCGGCTTCTTCCAGCGGTGTCCCTAACTTGACGTACTGCTCATAGTCCTTTTCATAGATACAGAAATACACATCTGATTTTAGCGAACCAAGATAAAGGGTGCGTCCCATATATTCTCTGTCGTCCTCTCTATGCTTGATAAGCTCGCCCGACTGATAAAACTTATAACTTCTGGACTTTCCGATATATTCCCGTTTCCTGCATTTTTCCGCAAGCTCTGGAATATCCAAAATACCCGTATGGTCGTTGATAGCAAGGTCGATACGCTTCATCACGCCACCGTCTATGAGTGCGTCCATGAGAAAGTCATACCAACTTCTTTGTTGTGCCAGCAGGTAACTTTCAAACTGTCGGCAACCACGCCCCTTTAACTCTAAAAGGACACCTTTTTCTTCGTCAGCCGACGTATAGATAAAGATGTCCCCTAAAGAATAATGCTCCGTATAACTGTAATGTCCGTAATCTTCATGGAGCATATAATTGATATTCAGTTTTAATATATCTTTGATGATGTGCTGTATATCCAGCGTGGGAAAACGAATTTTCACATAATCAAACAGCATGGTAAGCGGTACTTCTGGATTGAACCTTGCCAGTTCCTTATGCAGAGTTTCCAGAAGTTCCTTTGACGGCTTCATTTTTCCACTTTCTATCTTGTTGAAATATTCCCTTGTGATACCAGAAGCCACCGCCAGCCTGCCTTGTGAGATACCGTAAGCAATCCGTTTCTCCCGTAATTCTTTTATCCGTTGTTCTTCATTCAGAACCATACCCCCAATCTGTAAAGTGTGAAGTTTTTTAAGGCGACTTCACAGCCGATTTTTGCTAGAAAACCATGCCAGAAGCCTTATGTTTCCTATGTTTTTTGTCTATTGTCTATTTGCAAACGTACCCCTCTGTTAGATACCGAGGGGTTCATCAGCAGAGCAGGGACAAGCCCTGCTCTGCAAAACGGCTTCCACGGTCGTATTTGCTCCGCCGACCGTTCCTGCCGTTGTGCAGGCAGAACTTATCCTACCTGTTCATACCAATGTAAACCATGATGAATGAAACATCAGCGGATAAACATAAATTTAATGTTTCTTCTGATATTTCACTTTTACGGATAGGGTCTGTTTCCAGAAAAGACTTATCAAGCAATTCAAAAACAAAATCAATCTGGCTGTTGCAAGCCGACTGTTTTCTATTTAAGCGTATCAAGAACAAATCGGGCATGAAGTTTTTTTCGTGAATTGCATTTTCAAGAATAGTATCAGCTTTTTTCTCAAACTGATGTTTTGGATTACATTTAAAATCGTGATAACGTTTCTGCACAAATCCCTCGCAATCGGCTAGAAAATCTCCATAATTGATACAGATACATTTTACGCTCTTAGATTTCTCGTCTTTATCTTCTGATTGTATTATTTTATTGATTTCTTTTATTTCCATGAGTTAGTTCTCCTTTCCTTGTTGTTCTGGCATAACTTGTCTTTCTTGTGCAAGCCTGCCGATAGTCTGCAAAAAATCATGTCCTTTCGGGACTAAAGGCGTGTAAAATTCACTTATCACGCTTGTTCCCACATCACAATAACCACGCCCCTTGATACGCTTCTGGAAAAACTGCTTTTTCACGTCTGAACCAAACAGCATACCGTAACCTAATTCACTGATACGCCCAAGTCCCACACGGAAATTGAAGTTATCTCTGATACCGTCTGAAAAATACTTTGCGTCTGGACGCTGGCAGGCAACGATAAGGAAATATCCTGCTTGTCGTCCCAACATAACGATTTTCTTTAACTGGCTAAGCAGGCTCACGCTTTCTTTCGTCCCAAGCATTTCAAAAAATGCTACATATTCATCAAAGATAAGAAAGCAGGGTGGAAGTCCCAGATAGGCGTAGTTTTCGCCAGTCTTATAGTTCGGGTGTCGCTTCATTTCCTCACTTCGCTGTACCATGCCCTCATAAAAGGCATTGACGCAATCTATCATTTCTTCTTTGGTGTGATACACATTTCCCATAACTGTCCCTAAGTCTGCAAGGTCAGCGTTCTTCGGGTCTAAGATATAAAGGACAGCGTTGGTATGCAGTAAGGCTTCAATGAGCGTCAGCAGGAAATAGGTTTTACCGCCACCCGTTCCACCAGCAATCAGAGCGTGAGGGAGTGCGTCATATTCCCAGACAAGATTGTTCATCAGTTTCAGACTGCCGTTTTCTGCCCGTACTTCATCAATGGTAATGCGGTTCGCTATCATATCATAAAGCAGGGTATATTCGATATAGCCGTCATGCAGGGTCTTGTCGGTCAGCTCGCAATACAAGCCACTTTCCAATTTATCCTCTAACCGTAAAAGCTGGTCTTGATATTTTCCTAATGTGATTTCACAGCGGATATGAAGCAGTCCCTTTTCCATTTGATAATAAATCTTTGGAAACCAGACGATTTTTTCCCTTGATCTGCTTTGCAGGTCAGTAAAAAAACCGCTGTCTTGTACGGTATCGGCTTCATACCACTTATTTTCCAGTATCATTCTTGCCAGCTTTTGACGGTGCAGGAGCTTCTTGAAACTGTCGTAACAGAAGCGGTAATACAGAAAAGCGACCAATACACAAGCACCAGTCGCTATCAGTATGGTTATGAAGTTGTAAGGGGAGAGCGTCAAGTCGTTTTCTAACAAGCTGAAATGCTCCCAATCGGTACACATGAGCTGTTTGATATTCAGTAGCAGAAGAACCGCCACGAACACAAACAGAAGCGTCCCTATGGAAAAGTGGTAGACAAGGTGCTTGTCGCTGGCTCTGATACGATGTCCTTTATTCCAAATCTTACGCATAAATCATTCGCTCCTTTCTGGGTATGAAAAAAGCAGTCAATCGTATAGACTAACTGCTTTGTAAATGTTGCAAGATATAATCATAAATCTGCATTTTTAGTTATATTAAGGTCGCACATATAATGCCAATTACACCAATAGCCAAAAATAACAGTCCAACACCTGCTGATTTTTTACGTTTTTCTAATTCTTTTGAGTTGCTTTCACTCATATTTACAATAGGGTATTTTCTTCTTCCGATTAGATACATAAGCAAACCACTTGAATTATTCCCACTCATTGTAAATACTCCCCAAAATTTAGGGTGCTTTAATCCTCTGGCTGTTGCGTCTATAACAGTCATATGATAAATCTGAAACACAACACAAAACGCTCCTACAAGTGCAACTGCTCCACAAATTACCGCTAAAACTATGTTCAAATCCATAACAAAATATCCTCCTTAAAATTTTTTGATTATCTGGTAAAGTAATGCTGATGAAGTGATAACCATAAGACAAAATATTCCAACTAAGAAATAACGGTTATCTGGTATAAACATATTTAATGTTATCAGCAATGCTACGACAATGATATTTACAATAATTGCCCATATCATTTTTTGGTTGCTTTTTACAACATTTGTACTTTCTTCTAAATGTTCAATCATTTTTTCATCACCCTTTAGCAATACGTCAAGACTTATAGAATATAGGTTGCTCAACTCTATTACACTGATAATGTCTGGGTAAGATTTTTCATTTTCCCAGTTTGAAATTGTCTGCCTTGATACATTGATTTTTTCTGCAACATTTTCTTGTGTCATTCCAGACTGTACTCGTGCATTTTTAAGTTTCTTACCTATTTCCATATTTCGATTGCTCCTTTCGGTGTCATTGTCATATATTAACCCTCAAATGTCTATCCAATATCTTCGACAAAGCCTTTTTTCCTTGTCAAAATTGTTTTACATAGCTTAAATACGGCTCTTTTGGCTCATTATACTGTAATTTCAGAGTAAAATCTATGACCTAGATTTATTTTTTTGACTGTCCTTGCGGTGTATGGTTCTGTGGACTGCCTGCGTTCTGGTTGCCTTTATTCTTCAACACAATATCCTCTGCCTTTACATACCAGTCCACATCTGCACCCGTATAAGTTTTTCGTGATACTGTATCGGCTACTGGATTGACAAGCTCCACGACTGCATTGTACGGAAATTCCCTTAACGGTACTTCTGGCGGTACAGACACGGGGATAATTCCACCATGCAGACTGCACTTCAAATCATAGATACGCTTTTTAAGCTGGGTACTCGGTGTCCCGTCCTCATTCTGTAAGAACACATCACGCACCGCTGTAAATTTTAATTCTCCAAATGTTTTTTCTTTGTCAATAACAAACCCGTTTGATAATCTCATAAATTCTTCACTCCTTTACTTTTCTTCAACTGCTACAATATCATCAGCAACTAATACATAATCGGTATGTCCCATATCCCCGATTGCGTAACCTCTGCCGTATAACTTCGGATTGACAAGTTTTACTTTCTGCTCATACTTGAACTTCTTTTCGCCAGCCTGCACGGGAATTTCCACCACAACATTTTCGCCTTTCTGTACGTCAGAATAAAGGTTATAGCTTCGTCTGGCTAAGACCCTACGGTTATTTTTATCTCTTTCAAAGATAGGCTCGCTTTCGCCTGCAAATTCAAGAGTTCCAAAAGACTGTGCCATATCTGGCACGACATATTTCATTTCCATATTGTTTTACCTCGTTTCTTTCTATTTTTAATAAATTGATTGTGATTTCTTATTCTGGCGGTTTGGGAAGTACCAGCAATCCCACAGATAGTAAAGGGTAAAATCAATGCTTACGCACCCTTGACTATCCGTGTTCTTGCAGGTTGTTGGCAGACAAGCCAGAATAAGCGGAAGTCTGCCGTTTGACAGCTTCGGCGGAGAGCGTGATTTTTCTTTTCTCATACCGTTACCGCCTTATGATTTCTTCATTTTACGACGTTTGCAGAAGAAGATACCTGCCAGTCCAGCACCAGAAGTTAGTAATAATGCAAGCAGTCCGTAAAGGTTCGTGTTATCGCCAGTTTTTGGACTGTCTGTTTTATGCGGTGTATCTGGTGTCTGCGGTGTTTCGGGTTTCTCTGGTTCTTCTGGGACTTTGGGGTTTTCCTTAAAGGTAATTGTCTGTCCCTCGTCCTCAATGTCCTTATGCTCGGTAACTTTCTTCGGCTCGTCTGGATTGCTGAAATCGTACAATTCTTCAAAAGTTACAAGCTGTTTGCCGTCAAGAGAAGTAGCATCAAAGGTAAAGGCAACTTCCACTTTCATAGTTTCGCTGTCAGCAGTAAAAGTATAATCACTTTCCACACGCTTTCCATTGATAAGAAGCTCGGCATTTTCTTCTTTCAACATCTGCCAGCCCACAAGTTTGTACTGTGTACCGATTTCTAAGCCCTCTAAGGTTACGGTATCAATGATTGTTACCTCTTTTCCTGCTTCAAGCTCTTTGTTTCCGTCCTTATCGGTAGCAGTCGTATGTATCTTGATGATACGCTCTGTGATAAGTACCGTCTGCCCGTCGTCCTCAATGTCTTTATGTTCCGCAACTTTTACAGGTTCTTCTGGATTGCTTAAATCATACAATTCTTCAAAGGTAACAAGGTTCTTTCCACCTAAAGCAGACGCATTGAATGTATAGGAAATTTCCGCTTTCATTTCCTCATCATCAGCGACAAAGGTATAGTCATTTTCTACACGCTTTCCATCAATGATAAGCTCGGCATTTTCTTCTTTTAACATCTGCCAGCCTTTGAGCTGATACTTTGTGCCTTTTGTAAGTCCGTCCAATTTTACAGTATCAACGATTGTTACCTCTTTTCCTGCAAGGATAGTCTTTTCGCCGTCTTTGCTGGTCGCTGTGGTATGAATAGAGATTTCTTTTTCGTATTCATCAGTCAGCGTTCCTAAATCAATCACAAGGTTATTTCTTGATACCACGATTTCAAAAGGTGGGATAAGTTCAAAGTCCTTGTTACTATCGCAACGCATTTCTTCAATGATATAGGTATCATAAGGTAATGCCCCCTTGCTGTCGTCTGGTTCAGAAGTCCCAAACCACACACCGTCCTCACTGGTCTTGCCTGCGTTTGTATTGTGCTTATGAGAAGCCCAGTCAGCAGAAGTGGAAAACTGCCCGTTATCATCAGTTACCACAACATGATTTTCGCCCGTTGTCTTGCTTGTGATCCTAAAAGGAACATCAGCAAGACGCTTGTGTGTGCCTGCACCGATTTTTACACCCTCAATATCTCCACGCTTAATTTGATTATAGATAGAATGGGCTTCGTCGGTTAAGTCCACGATTTTTCCATTTTCTGTGATTGTAAAATCAATCGGTTTTGCACCATCAGTTAAGTAACCGTCGGGAGCTTCACTCTCAACGATACGGAATTTTCCATAAGGTAAGAGGTCAGAAGAAGTAGAAGCGACACCCTCAATATCTGTACGAATTGTCTTTACCACTTCATTTTTCTTGTATAACTTGCCCTCAACCAATACTGCATTATCATTTAATGAAATGATGTCAAAAGCAGTATCTTTCAAAGTGGCACTTCCTTGTGGCTTCGTATCGCCCGTTTCTAAATCTCGTTTCTGAATTTTCACACCGCCACGGATAACCTTGTCTGATACGGAAAACTGGTTACTTCCAGATAGTACGGCAAGGTCGCCGTCCTCGGTAATCTGTGTTATATATAAGCCCTTAATCTGTTCGGACTTATCGCCAGCCTGCATATATGCACCGTCAAGCAAGTAGCCGTTTGGAGCTTTTGTTTCCTCAACGGTTAGTGTCCCAAGTGGAAGAACTGCTTTACCGTCCTGCATATAGAAACTGTCGCCAGATACTTTGTATGTGTCCGCTAATTTTGTGATGTAATGGGTTGTCCCGTCGCTGTCTGTTTCAGCGATTGTCTTTGTAACCCATGTACGAGTAGCTTCGGCAGGGAGATTGTCTTTGTTATAGAAGCCAGCATAATACTTCCATGTAAATTCCGCACCTGCTAGAGAAGCGTTCCCCTGCGGATTGTCTTTCTGTGTTTCCATATCAATCTTGAAAAGTTCAATCAAAGTGTCCGTTACCTTTGGTGTATCAGATACTTTCAAAGTTGCTGTCTTTCCAGCTTCAACCTTTAAGGAATATACAGTTTTATCTACTTTATATCCTGCTGGTGCGGATAATTCCTTGATATAGACTGTGCCAGCTTTTACCTCTACAACATCTGTATTTCCGTTTTCATCAGTCGTAAGGGTGGCAAGCTGTTTCGTACAGTCCTTATCAGAAAAGACACCATAGGTCGCACCTGCAATAGAGTAATTCCCGTTACCGTCTGTAATGCTGGTATTACTGGAAACCTTTTGCAGTTTCGCATTTCCAACATTTAATTTCGCCCAGAATTGCCCCAATTCCTGCCCCTCGCCAGATAGATATAACCGCCACATTCATAGCGTCCTTTATTTTCTTTGACAAAGGCTTTTGCACCAACGAAAACTTCGTCCTGCGTTGCCTTTGGTATTTCATCATAAGAAGCTCGCACGTTATCACATTGCCAGCCGAGATGTACGCTCAATCTCTGCCAGACTACAAGCTGTCTTAAAAGGTAAGCGTGATTTTTACTTATTCCGCTGTGGCTGTCTGTGTACTGTTTTACATATTCGATAGATAAGGCAACGTCGCTTATCTGGTCGGCACTCATACGGGTGCTTGCGTCAGCTCTGGTCTTGTAGCCGTTCTTAAAGTCTGTGTTAATGTCGATACAGTAAGCGTCCTCGCCCTCGACGGTCAAATGTCCCTCATTAAAGGTAGAACCAATTGAACCGTCATTCATTACTTTTTCAACGATACCGACACGCTCTTTTGACTCCGTCCAGTATTGCTTACTTTCTGCATGAACGGGTGTAGTCGGCAAAGCAGTAACGACAGTTGCAAGAGCTAAGAAGCCCGTACACAATCGTTTTAACATCTTTTTCATAAATCTAATGCTCCTTTCATTTTGGGTAATAAAATAGCCGTCCAATAAGAACGGCTGGAAATAGAAAAGGAACGTCATGTTAGGCGTTCCATAGTCTATAAAATATTTAATTTTTTCTTGTTTCAATACTGATGTGTTGTACCATAATATCTTTGCATATCTAGGAAAACTTGCGTATCAAGGCTCATTCGTTAGTAGTAAATAAGTAGTAAATTGATGTGTTTGTTTCCTTGAAAATGCTGATAGATACTGTGTTTTAGCGGATAATCAGATTTTTATTGTGTTTTTCAGATAAAAATGCCAGAATCTGTGGATCTCTGGTTAAAGTAAATGCTAAAAATGCCACTCCGATTCCCAGCACAATCGCCATGCCAAAAAGGATTCCCCAGACACTCCAGGTTGTTTTTGTATTAGCTGTCATACTCGATTGCCTCCTTAAAATTGATGGCTTTAGTGTAACGCAAAGATGTGTTCCTTTTGTGAAGAATACATAAAATTTCTGGTTATCTTTGTAAAAAGTATTTTATATACAAAAAGCAGCATACAGAGGCACGATTTTCTTGTTTTCATCAAATACAATTAATGTTGTTTCGCGGACAATCGTCTGACTGGATATATGAGAAAGAATCGGAACCAAGTATTCAGACTAATGTCTTCATCAAATGTCTGCTTAAGCTTTGGATTTGTATCAAAATTAAAGTAAACAGTATTTTCGTAATGGGTACGTCCAAATTCGAGAACAGAATAGGTTTTGCCTACCTGTCTGGCCCCCTGCAATATCAATGGTTTGCGATGTTTACTGTTTTTCCAGTATTCTAAAAATATTGTAATTTTTCGATACATGAAAACACCTCCCGATACTTTTCCATATCCGAAGTATAATGACCTGGTAATGCAGTTAGGATTTCGAGAAAATTATTTCAAAAAGTAAAAGGAGCTTCCTGTATAATAAAAAGCGTAGACGTTGAAAATTGAAAATACCTCAGAGTACAATAAGACTACTGACTGGCAGGTTAGTAAAAATCTTATTATACAGAGAGGTATCTACAATGAAGTCTAACACACAGAACGCAAAAATTGAAGCTATTACAGAAAAAACTTTGGTACTCGGAATTGATGTCGGAAGTGAAATGCACTATGCCAGAGCTTTTGATTACAGAGGAATCGAGTATTCGAAGAAGCCATTTAAGTTTAGCAACACAGAGGCTGGATTTGTGACATTTAAGGAATGGATCCTGGACCTCAAAGAAAGACATGAGAAGGATAAGGTGATTCCAGGTATGGAACCGACCGGGCATTACTGGTTCAATCTTGGAAAGTTTCTACAGGATAATGAAATGAAACCGGTGCTTGTAAATCCTCACCATGTGAAAAAATCAAAAGAACTCGACGACAATAATCCGACTAAAAACGACCGTAAGGATCCGAAAGTTATAGCAGGATTAGTTAGGGAGGGACGTTACATGATCCCATATCTGCCGGATGGTGTTTATGCTGATCTTAGAACAGCATCAAACATAAGATTCCAGTTACAGGCGGAACTTACAAGAATTCAAAACAGGATCAGTCGTTGGTTCAATATATATTTTCCTGAATATAAGACGGTATACGGAAAGCCGGATGCCAAGAGCGGAATGCTAATCCTTAAAGCAGCACCACTCCCTGAAGATATCCTGACGTTAGGTATCGATGGAGTGAACCAAATCTGGCGTGATGAGAAGTTAAGAGCAGTTGGAAAGGCGAGGGCGAAGACCCTGATAGAAGCTGCTGAGCACAGCGTTGGAAGCAAAGAAGGTGCGGTGTCTGCAAGAATGGAAATTCGAATGCTTCTGGAGGACTATGAATCCAGAAATACGCGTCTACAGGAAGTTATAGTTCTAATTGAAGAACTGGTAAGAAAGATTCCGATGGCTGAAAAGCTGTTAGAGATCAAAGGTGTGGGAATCAGGACAGTGTCAGGATTCCTTGCAGAAGTAGGTGATATCAGCCGCTTCAACAATCCGAAGGAATTGCAGAAACTTGCAGGATTGGCATTGGTTGAAAATAGTTCAGGAAAGCACAAGGGCGAGACAACAATAAGCAGACGAGGTCGAAAGAGACTCAGATATCTGCTCTTTGAGGTTGCAATGTCACTTGTGTCGAAGAACCAGGAGTTCAGGGAACTCCATAATTATTACATAACCAGAAGACTAAATCCATTGAAGAAAATGCAGTCACTTATGGCAATTGCAGCCAAGCTGATACGAGTCTTTTATGCCATGCTGACGAAAGGCGTAGATTATGATCCGAAAAAGATGGTCAGTGACATCAAGAGACCAGCAGTTTATCTACAGGCTGCGTAAGAAAGACAAGTAACTGTAATGGAGGCTGTCATGTGGACAGCCACTGAATCAAGCGGAATGTAACAGATAACGTCCACTGATCATAGTGCTGGAACAGGAAGCGAGTCAGTAATCAATAATACAAAGAATGAGCCAATAGTCGGCAGAAATCATCACCAAGGGGCATGACCCGTAAAGGAGCATAGCTGACACCCTGGTTATGGGCAGGCAGAACGAAGGAAGTTAGGACCTCTGGAGACAGAGATGATCCTGGTGGATATAGGAGGTTAGCTGCCATAGAGGGAAGGGTATACGCAAGGCCAGTAAAGCGAAAATCAATGACGTTTTATTTCGTATACAATTCAACCGCTATTTCAGTACCTGATACATCGAAATGCTCATAGCTGTGGCTTATTCACTGAGATATGAAAGGTTGAAAAACCTTGAATTTTCAATAAAAAACACTTGATTATATGAGGAGGAGATATAATAATGGATAAAGTAGCAGTTTTATTCCGTGCTATAACGAAGAAAAAACAATTGGAAAAGTTGTGAAAGATTGGAAAAAAGAATTACCAGATGCAATGGTTTATGTATATGATAATAATTCAACCGATAATACGGTAGAACTGGCAAAAAAAGCTGGGGCAATTGTGCGGTATGAGCATAGTCGAGGTAAAGGTAATGTTATTCGAAGAATGTTCAGAGAAATTAATGCTGAGTGTTATATCATGATAGATGGAGATGATACCTATCCAGCGGAATATGGAAAAAATATGGTGGAGCTAGTACTCCATAAAAATGTAGATATGGTTATAGGGGACAGGCTTTCATCTACATATTTTGAAGAAAATAAAAGACCATTTCATAATTTTGGAAATAGTTTAGTAAGAGGGAGTATTAATCGATTGTTCCATACCAACATTCGAGATATTATGACAGGATATCGTGCATTTAGTTATCTTTTTGTGAAAAGTTTTCCGGTTCTTTCCAAAGGATTCGAAATTGAAACAGAAATGACGATCCACGCAGTTGAGAAAAATATGAGTGTTGAAAATATGATAATTGAATATAGAGATCGCCCGGAAGGAAGTGAGTCAAAGTTAAATACATATTCTGATGGCGTAAAAGTTTTAAAGACTATTGGAAGATTGTATAAAAATTATAGACCGATGAACTTCTTTGGAATAATGTCAGTTTTACTATTTGTTTTGTCTCTGATATTGTTTGTGCCGGTGTTTTTTAAATATTTACAGACAGGATTAGTTCCTAATTTTCCAACGCTAATTGTATCAGGCTTTATTGCATTATCCGCGTTGATTTCATTCTTTTCAGGACTCATTTTATCGGAAATTGTGGAGAAAGAACGTAGAGAATATGAATTTAGATTACAAACGATTGAAATGAGCAAGGAGAGGATTGTTAAATGAATGTATTAAAAGAAAAATATAATGAAGTAAAAATTATATTTTCGATAGTAATGGGATTTATAGGTATAACCGGAATACAGATGCAATATTTGAATTATGCTCAAAATGTTCCGGGGGGGGGGGTATTCTGGCGATTGTATTTTTCGTCACCTCCAAGTTGTATTATCAAATTTCGATAAAGAGAGGTATTAGATTTTATATCCAAGTTGCTTTATCTGCTTTTTATGCAGTGATTTTGAATTTTGGAATTCAATTGGATTTGTTATCCACAATCCAATTGAATGGAATCACACTTTTAAGTCTACTTTTTTTTAATGATTGAAATATTTCCATTTATCGTTTGCATGATGGAGTATTTTGATAAAAAAAAGATTGTTGGTAAAGAAGATAAAAAAAGTTTAAGAAATTGTTTTGTTATAATTCTTTTTGCTTGGATAATGGCATATTTGGCACTGTTTCCAGGGGTTTATGCAACAGATGCACCATATTGGTATCATGAGTTTTTGAGAAAAGATATTCCTATATCATCTCAATGGTCTCCAGTATATTGTGGAATATTTTATTTGTTTGTTAATAGTGGAAAGCTTTTTTTTGATAATTATTCCATAGGATTTGCAGTGTTTACTTTACTGCAAATGAGTATTTCACTTTATGTTATCTGGAATATCTTATCATTTATAAATGATAAGACAAACAAAACGTTGGTGATTCTATCTACACTTTTTTTTTCTGTTGCCTATGCATGTAATTCTTTCCTTAACATCAGCGCAAGATTCAATTTTTACAGCGTCTTTTGCCATGGTGGTCTTATTGCTAATTGAATATTTGCTGGATGAGCAATTTTTGGACAAGAAAAATACTATAAAATTGTTTTTATGGATGTTTTTAATGTGTGTCATTAGAAATAATGGAGTATATGTTCTTGCTTTTGTGCTTCTGACTGCTTTATTGTTGAAAGCCAGAAGAAAATTGTTGATGTTATTGACAAGCGTTATAATATTGGTAGCTGTGTATCAAGGACCGGTATATGCTTTGTGTGGAGTACAGAAGGGAACGGCACTGAGAGAGATGCTGAGCTTACCCTTGCAACAAATGGCGTGGGTATATAATAATGATGATTTGACGGAAAAGCAACGCAAAGAGATGCAAAGCTTTGTCCCTGATGAGGGATGGAAAAATTATACGCCCTTTATTTCGGATCCGGTAAAATCAAATTTAAAAGTAGAAGAGGTACAGAGGGATAAGATTTCTTTTTTGAAATCATATATAAAATTTGCTGCTTTTGATTCAATAGGATATGTACAGGCATTTGGATTACAGACTCTGACTTTATGGTATCCAGACAAAAACTGGCCGGATGCCAGACCATGGCATCCATATATAGATATCCTGTGTTATGATAAGTCGGTGGCATATGATCCTGGATTTGAGATTAATAGAGAAAGTTTGTTTCCGAGTTATCAATTATTGTTAGAGAATTTGTATGGAAAGGGAA
This sequence comes from Clostridium sp. AF21-20LB, assembly GCF_003478795.1. Lineage (NCBI taxonomy): Bacteria > Bacillati > Bacillota > Clostridia > Eubacteriales > Clostridiaceae > Clostridium > Clostridium sp. AF21-20LB. The sequence goes on from NZ_QUGD01000006.1 coordinate 23,733, forward strand.
TTCCAGGTAATGGTTATGGTGGAAGTTTGAAAATGATTTTTTCTAAAATACCGATTTTTTCGATATTATGTCAGGCAGGATTTTATAGTTGCCTTTTGCTTTTTCTCGGTGTGTATACTCTTTTGATTAATAGAAATAAGAAAATAATTTTGCTTTTGAGTATGATATTTGGTATATGGCTTACTGTACTTTTAAGTCCAGTAATTATGTATCGTTACTGTGCACCTTTTATATTTACAGCTCCACTATATATTTCGTCAATGTTCCTTTTGAAAGAAGAGACCAGGAGTAAATAAAAGTTAAATAGTTTACGGAGGAAAAAACATGAACACAACCCTCATCATCATGGCTGCCGGTATCGGTTCTCGTTTTGGAACCGGTATCAAGCAGCTGGCTAAGATGGCTCCGAATGGAGAGATTATTATGGATTTTTCGATTTACGATGCGAAGGAAGCTGGTTTTACAAAAGTTGTATTTGTAATTCGGAAAGCCATTGAGAAAGAATTTAAAGAAGTGATTGGAAATCGCTTATCTAAGGTTATGCCTGTGGAATATGTCTATCAAGAGTTAGAAGACTTGCCTGAAGGCTATCATGTTCCAGAAGGACGAGTAAAACCATGGGGAACCGGGCAGGCAATTCTGGCTTGTAAAGATGTTGTGAAAGAACCATTTGTGATCATCAATGCAGATGATTATTATGGGAAAGAAGCTTTTTCGAAGCTTCATGAGTTCCTGCTTTCTGGAAATACAGATGCGGATAAGATAAATCTGGCAATGGCAGGCTTTTCTTTAAAGAATACGCTGAGTGAAAACGGAGCGGTTACCAGAGGTGTCTGCGTGGCAGATGAGGCGGGATTCTTGAAAGAGGTCGTTGAAACGACGGGAATTCAGTGTGTAGATGGAAAAATCCAGTGTGATAATGCGAAGGTAAGCAAATGGATCACACCGGATACGATGGTATCCATGAATATGTGGGCCGGATATCCGGATTTTTTGCGGTACATAGATGAAGGATTTGCCAGATTCCTTGATGCATTAGGGGAAAATCCGGAGAAGAAGGAGTATCTTCTCCCAAATATTGTGGCGGAATTGCTTGAAAAGAAGTTAGCTTCCGTAAAAGTTTTGAATACGCCGGACAGATGGATTGGAATTACTTATAAAGAAGATATAGAACCGGCGCAGGAGGGATTCCGACAGATGATAGAGAGTGGATTATATCCGGAAAATTTGTGGGATTAGGATAAAGTAAGAACAAATGAAATTAGAGAGAAACAGGATGGTTGAAGTTTTATTTTACACAGCCGTCCTCACCAAACAATTCTACCTTCTCCCCAGCGGCAGCATCGGCATCGCGGATCTGTTTTTCGCCTTGTCCGGTGCCCTGGCGCTTATCATGGCGTGGAGAAGTGGTAAGAAAATCTGGTATCAGGAAGATTTTCCCTGGGTGGTATTCCTGATATTTGCAGCTGTCATTAATGGCATTTATTTTGTTCGGACAGGAAAAGGAAGTTTTCCGTTACATACGCTTTATTGGATTTATTCTGCATTCCTGATCTGGGCGTTCCGGACACTTTATTCGGATTCGTTTATGCGGGGACTTTGCTGGATATGTCGGATCAATCTGGTGTTTCAGACAATTGTTTTGATTTCCGGACGAGGACGCTATTTTCATGAGAGCTGGGGCGGTTCTCGGTTTATGGGAACGTTTAATGATCCGAACCAGTTTGCTTTTTTCATCTTTACGATGATTCTGGTGCTTTTTATGGAATACCGGCGGAAGGCAGAGTATACAGTCAAGACACGGATTGCGTGCTGGGGAATGTTTTTTTGGGGAGTTCTTCTGATTGGAAAAGCAAAATCAACCGGTATGTTTGTGGGACTGCTTGCCTTTTTTGTAATACTGGCATGGCAGTTTTTCTGGGAAAGATGCACGCACTCAAAGTATAAAAAACTCTGGTGGTTCGGCGGGGCAGCTGTTGTAGTGATGCTGGCGCTGGGCGTCTATCGGATCTGGCCAGGGGCAAATTTTGATGTTTCGCAGACGGATTATACGCTTCTTTCCAGAATCCAGCAGAAAATATGGAAGCTGGCAAATGGAAATCTCTATGATCTGCTGTATGACAGAAGTGCGGAGCGGCTGGTATTGACGCTCAGTATTTGTTTTATGGAGCGGGAGAGGGTTTTTTTGAACGTTTTTATTCCGTATGATGGATTTGAGAAGCTTCTGAGTCCGGGCGTGTTTGATGTTTTTCATGTTAATGAGATTCATTCCAGCTTTTTTGATGTCTGGTTTTCGTATGGACTGATTCCTACCACATTTCTGGTGTATTGGATTGTGAAAAATGTGATTCGGTGTGAGAAAGCGCAGAGGGCGGCGGTGCTGGCACTTCTGGCAGAGAGTTTTACGCTGATGAACTGCAGGCAGCCGTTTTTCTGGTTTGTTATTGTGATGGCGGGGATGTCTGGGAAGAAGGGAAGAAGGACATGAATTTGAAACATCAAAAGTTTGTTAAAAAAGGATGTTATTCTGCTTGCATCTCCTGTAAGGATATGCTACATTTAACATAACAAGCATATATTTTTCTTTACCACATTTCATATATTTATCTATATTCTAAAAATAATCTAAGAAAATCTTATGCTTATCCAAGTCAACAACAATTGAAGAGCAGGAGATTTTCAAAGGGTTAAAAGAAAAGTGGAAATTCTCCTGCCAGAAGGGAGAATGAATGAGAAGTAGGAATTCTGTAAAAGTGAAGCGGAATCACAAGGATACGCTGTTTCGGATGATTTTCAGCACGAGGGAGAATCTGCTGAGTCTTTATAATGCGGTGAATCATTCGCATTACACAGATGCATCGGAGCTTGAGATTGTGACGCTGAAAAATGCGGTTTATATGAACATGAAGAATGATCAGGCGTTTCTGCTTGATATGCAGCTGAACCTTTATGAACATCAGTCCACCTGGAATCCGAATATGCCGCTGCGCTTTTTGATGTATGTGGCAAAGGAGTACCAGATGCTGGTGCGGAATCAGACGCTTTATGCATCGGCGCTGGTAAAGGTGCCGACACCGCATTTTGTTGTGTTTTATAATGGGGAGACGGAGCAGGAGGCGGAGACGATTCTGAGGCTGTCGCATTCGTTTCAGCAGAAGACGGATAAACCAGAGCTGGAATTGATGGTAAGGGTGTTGAATATTAACCTTGATAAGAAACAGGAAGTGTTGGAGGCGTGCCAGCTTTTGAAAGAATATATGCTTCTGGTGAATAAGATTCGTAGATATACGGATGAGTATAAAGATATTAATCAGGCAGTCGAACAGGCAGTGACGGAGTGTATCGAGGAAAATATACTGGCTGATTTTTTAAGAAAGAATCGGGCGGAGGCGATTGAAATGTGTATTTTTGAATATGATGATAAGCGGGAGAAGGAGCTGATCCGGAAGGCGGAGTATTCGGAAGGTATGAAAGAGGGAGAAAGGATTGGACGGGAAGCTGGAAAGAAAGAAGAAGCCGAACGGATATTTAAAATTTACCAATTATTTCGCGCGAACTACACGGAAAACCAGATTAAAGAGAAGCTGGGGATGAATGTAGAAGAAGTACGGAAAATTTTGGAACGATTTAAATGATTTTTAGCTTAGACGGGAGTGTCTTTCGGAGGGAGGGCACTCCTTATTTGAATACGAAAGTTATGACAGATGCACCGTTGGATATGGAAATGCGGAAACGGTATCTGGGAATGTTCTGGGGCAGTTACTGTTCACTCATGTGTGAACAGTAATCTGGGGCATAAAATAGGAATATAAAAGAAATAAATTCTTCTTGCATCCTATATGCGGATATGCTACATTTATCTTATCAAGCATATATTTTTCTTTATCAGCAATTTAAGCGGTATCTAATATTCTAATTTTAATCTGAGAAATCTTATGCTTATCCAAGTCAACAATAATTGAAGAGCAGGAGATTTTCAAAGGGTTAAAAGAAAAGTGGAAATTCTCCTGCCAGAAGGGAGAATGAATGAGAAATATGAATTCTGTAAAAGTAAGGCGGGATCACAAGGATACGTTGTTTCGGATGATTTTCAGTACAAGGGAGAACCTGTTGAGTCTGTATAATGCGGTAAATCATTCACATTATACGGATGCAAAAGAGTTGGAGATCGTGACGCTGGAAAATGCAGTTTATATGAATATGAAAAATGACCAGGCATTTTTGCTGGATATGCAGTTGAATTTGTATGAACATCAGTCAACCTGGAATCCGAATATGCCGCTGCGTTTTCTGATTTATGTGACGAAAGAATACCAGATGCTCATTCGGAATCAAACGCTGTATGCGTCAACGCTGGTAGAATTGCCGACCCCACACTTTGTTGTATTTTACAATGGAGAAGAGGAGCGGGAAGCGGAAAGTGTTCTGAAACTGTCACATTCATTCTGCCAGAAGGCGGATGAACCAGAGCTGGAATTGATAGTGAAGGTATTGAATATTAATCTGGATAAAAAACAGAGGATTTTGGAAACTTGCTGCCTGTTGAAAGAGTATATGCTTCTGGTTGACAAGATTCGTAAATATGCGGCAGAGTATAAGGACATAAACCGGGCGGCAGAGCAGGCTGTGACGGAATGTATTGAGGAAAATATACTGGCTGATTTCCTGAGAAAGAATCGAACGGAGGCGATAGAGGTGTGTATTTTCGAATATGATGAGAAACGGGAAAAGGAATTGATTCGGAAGGCAGAGTATGCGGAAGGTAAGAAGGATGGATTAAAGGAAGGGCAGAAGCAGGGTGAAGAACGGGTGTTTGAAATTTATAGATTATATCGAGATAAATATACAGAAAACCAGATTGCAGAACAGATGAAGATAGATGTGGATGAAGTTAGGAATATTTTGGAAAAGTTTAAGGAATAGGTGCGGCGGTTGGTTATACATATGCGGATCAGCTGGATAACTGGACGGATGCGCTTATGATTGGAAATGCCTGTTATCAAAAAGAAGATGTCAGTGCCCTGAACTGCGTTGCTGCAGCCTACCGACCAGATTACCAGAATGAAGATCCAATATTCTTATATCCATATCGTGTTTACATACCGGGCACTGGCAGCAGCGGTGTGCGCGTGGAGTGGAATGTGCATGGTAAAAATGGAGTTTGTGTTTTATAGATAGTAGTGTGCTAAAATTTTAGGAGAGGGTAAAACGCGAAAAAGAGCTCTAAACGAAATAAGGATGGAAGAAATCACCCTCCAAAGTGAATTCTTCCATCCCTTTTCTTTACTCTTTTACAATCCGAAACTCCCTCCATTTTCCACTCCGGTAGCGCATCACAACTACGAAGCAGGCGATCAGCCATGCGGGCGGCATGCTCACATAGTAGCAGCGGAAGCCAACCGGGGTGAGCGCCAGCAGGAAGGAGAGCGCGAGGCGGATGCCCAGGTTGATGAAGCCGGAAGCTGCCGGGATCTTGACATCGCCTGCACCCTGCAGAAAACCGCAGGTGATGTTGGTGATCGTGCTGGTCCAGATGAAGAACATCAGGATGTCGAGATGTTCCTTTGCGCGCCGCAGGGACTCTCCGGTGATGTTGAAGATCTGGAGAAGCGGCCGGTCAAAAAGCAGAACCACGATACTGATGGAGATACTGATCAGGACACCCATCAGGATGGTCGTGCGGTAACCGCGGCGGGCACGGTCCAGCTTTTCGGCGCCGATATTCTGTCCGGCGAAGCTGGAGATGGCGACGTTAAAGCTCTGGGACGGGATGTGTGCGAGCTGTTCGACCTTCAGCATGGCAGCGTAGCCTCAATGCTGGGAGCGCCGAATGAGTTGATGAGACGCTGCAGGATGAGGAAACCAATCGAATTGACGCCCGTCTGCAGCATGATCGGAATACTCAGGCGCATCAGCAGCGCCCCCTGTCCTTTCCAGGCGTAGAGATAACGACGTTTTGGCAGCAAGTCCGGGAAAATATGCCGCAGGTACAGGAAACTGGCGATGGCAGAACCTGCCTGTGCGATCACGGTCGCGGCAGCCGCGCCGGAGACACCCATATGAAAGACGGAGATAAACACACAGTCCAGCACGATGTTCAGGGCGGCGGAGATCATCAGGAAAATGAGTGCGCCGCGCGAATCACCGTGTGCCCGCAGGATGCCATAGGTAACATTGTAGAGCAGCTGGAAAATAATTCCACCGCTGTAGATCAGAAAGTATGCCATACTGTCGAAACGCATTTCTTCCGGTGCCTGCAAAAAACCGAAAATAACTGGACGGGCTGCCAGAAAGCAGGCGGCGGTTAAAAATATACTTACGCCCACGGCAATCAGATAGGAGACGGAGATGGATTCCTGTATGTCTGTCTCTTTTTTGGCACCGAAATACTGGGCAACTGCGATGTTGACACCGGCACCGATGGAGGTGCAGATGGCGGTCAGAAGCCAGATCATGGAGCTGGTTAGTCCGACGGCTCCAAGGGCGGTTGCGCTGATGAGGTTTCCGACGATCACGCTGTCAGCGAGGTTGTACAAAACCTGCAGCAGGTTTGCCCCCATGATAGGCAGGGAAAAGAGCAGGATGGAGGACCATTCCCGCCCTTCGGTCATATCTTTTTTCATATGTATAAAACTCCTTTGATACAGCTAAAATCATGAGTTTAGTGTAGCATAGAGGATGGAAAAAGTAAAGAGAACGGAAAGCGCTTGTCAAGTGGAAAGAGGAGGATCTATAATAGAATAGATTTAATGTAACTGTTCAGCAGGTCTGCGCATTTACTGCGCTGACCGTACGAAAACATGGGCCAGCAGGCAAAAATCCCATTGCCATAGGCAATTTTTAATGGATTTTTGCGCGTGACTGTGAGGGGACTGAACAGTTACGATTTAACGAATATTAAGAAAAAGGGATGAGGAAATCTTGAATCACAACATGGAAATGACGGAGAAACCGACGGGAAGCGGGGCAGCACGGTGGAGCTTCTATCTGATGGGGCTTCTGATTCTGGCGATGGGGCTTACACTCAATACCAAAGCAGGACTCGGAGTGTCGCCGATTATTTCACTTTCGTATGCAGCGTCCGTGATCTGGAACCGGAATTTTGGTGATATGACCTTTGTCCTGTATGGTATCTTTGTCTTGATTCAGGCGGCGATTCATCTGCGGGAGAAAGGAGAAGCAGGACGCAGCTTGCTTATGAAAGATGCTCTGCAGTTTCCATTGAGTATTGCATTTACAAGATTTCTGAATGTATTTTCAGCGTGCATACCGCCGCTGGAAGAATGTGGACCGGCGGCTTCTGGACTTTTAGGACGCATGGGCGTGCTGGTGCTTGCCCTGACTTTTACAGGCGTCGGCGCAGCGATGTCCCTGTCAATGCGGCTGGTGCCAAATCCGGGTGATGGTCTGGTGCAGGTGCTGGCGGACACCTTTGGAATCGACACAGGTCTGATGAAGAACTGTGTCGATGTAACCTGTATCGTTTTGTCACTGCTCATGGGGCTTTTGTTTGCGGGAAAACCGGTGGGAATCGGCATTGGAACGGTCTGTGCTGTCGTGCTGGTGGGGCGCGTGATTGCGCTGTTTCATCATATTTTTGGAAAGGCGATGCTGCAGGCGGCTGGACTGGAAAGTGGCAGGAACTGACAGAGTGTGTGGAAAAAGGTGTGCGAAAGATAAAAGCAGCCGATTTTTGAGTGAAATTCAGATACATAAAATAATAGGAGATAAATAAGATGAAATTGAGAATGAAGCGGAAAGCAATGGTAGTATTGGCAGCAGGCATGTTGATGAGTGCGGCAGCTCCGGCGGCTGCGATGGCGGCGGAGAAAGCGACAGGACCGGCGCTTACGGCAAGCTACAACGGGGATGTAAATACACTGGAGGCGGCGAAGGATGCAACGCAGCTGATTGTGGTGATTGGCAACCGCCAGGATCCGGCGAAGAGCCGTCTGGACTGGTATAAACGCGATGCAGATGGAAAACTGGTGCAGGTGATGTCGAAAGAAGCGGTCAGCGGCATGAACGGCATCACGACGCAGAAGCAGGAGGGCGATAAGAAGACACCGGCGGGTGTGTACCGCTTTACGATGGCATTTGGCCTGAAGGCAAATCCGGGAACGATTCTGCCGTATCACCAGATCGCGGACGGCGATTATTATGTGGATGACGGAAACAGCCAGTATTATAACAAGCTGGCAAATACGAAGCAGGTACAAAAGGACTGGAATTCGGCGGAGGATCTGATGGCGCAGGCACCGCAGTATAATTATGGCCTGGTGCTGGATTATAATCCGGAGTGTACACCGGGAAAGGGATCGGCGATCTTTCTGCATTGCCCGAAGAGCTGGAATAATACGGGAACTTCCGGGTGCATCAGTATTCCGGAGGAAGATATGAAACAGGTTGTGCGCCAGGTGGATACCGGGACGAAGATTGTGGTGGTGCAGGATGAGAGCGATTTAGCAAATTACTAATTAGATAGGCTGTGAGAGTCAGATCTCATTTGGGGATTTTTATCTGGAAGCAGATAGGAACCCCCAGATGAGGTTTTTTTGTTTCATAGGACATAATTTTCTAATGAAAAAACGCCGGACAGTATCCGGCGCTCAGGTGTCTCAAAATATCTGTCTCTATGTTGGCATTATCCAAATCAGGTTTTGGACCGGAACTTGTGGTTCCCTTTCAGCCTGCATCACAAGCCCTCATTATCGAAATGAATTGTAGCATGATTTGGAAAAATAGCAGTGGTAACTCTGGTTTTATGATTTATTTGCCGCGCCCATCTGCTGGGTCAGCATCCGCAGCATTTCCGCCTGCCGTTTCTGCGCCGGGGGCATTCTGTCGGTCAGAATCGAAAAAAGAGTGTCCATTTCCGAGGCTGAGAATTGCGGGGAACCGTTGCTGCCCCGGAGACTCATGAGAAGAGGCAGAAGCTTGTCTTGCGGCATATTTCTTGCCTGATTGGCTAACTGTTCCATCTGTTTTATTTTGTCTGGATCCATGGAGCGGAGTCTCGGATCCTGTTTCCAGTTTTGAAATTCCATAGTGTGTGCCTCCTGTCTGTTTGAAGTGGATGTGCAGATGCACGGTCTGTGGGTTCTTTCTGTCTGCGGGGATAATCGGCTTGCGGGTAAAGAACAGATGCCGGAACTGCATCAGAATTGGGTGAATCATTCCGGATATCTTGCGAAGTCGGAAAGGATGCTGTCTGCGGCATATTTTGCCAGTAGGATTCATAGAGGCGGGAACCTTCGATAAAATTTAAGACCAGATCGATCGAACTTTGCTCTTCCTCTGTGCCATACGGCTTGATCGCTTTCAGCATATCAATCGGCGAATCCTTGTCGCGTTCGCCCACCGAGCAGATTCCGATCTCACCGTCGGCCGGATCAGCAAATAGCTGCATCGTCTTTTCTAGTTCGCGGAATTTCACAAACAGGGAGAAAAAACGCTGTTCCGGGATGTGAATATAGGGAAGCGCCGCCTTGACAAGCTGCATATGTGGGAGTGAGGTCAGGCGGTCTAACTCGGTCATTTTGAGAGAAACATCTTGGTTCACGAAAAAAACCTCCCAAATCTTTGTCTCAATATATGCAGATGAGAGGAAAAAAAGACGTTTTGGTTCACGGGTAGGCACTTTTGGAACCGAAAAAGAACGGGAATGTTTAAAGAAAAAAGCTCCGGGACAGGAAAAACCACATATAGTATATTATAAAAAATAAGAAAGAAAAGGATTCAGAGCTATGAACACCCGGCTGATCATTGATGGAAATGCCGTTTATGAAATAGATGAAGACTGTCTCGCCTGCCGCGGACGGCGGACTGGATGCAGACGCTGTGTGGAACCGGGTTCCCGCACCCGGGGACGAAGCACGCCTTTACAGAAATTGGAACCTGCCAGTGAAAAATCACAAACTCACAAATAAAGAAAGATGTGGTATAATGTAAAGAAAGAAATTCCCCTCATTCCAGCCTGCCCAGCCACTTCCTCATGAGGTGTCAGGGAAAGCTGGAATGGGGATACCGTAGCAGAGCTCCAGAGTCCTAAGACAAACTGGCTCACAACAACATTGCATCAGGAACTGAAAGGACGAATCCATATGAACCCATATAAAATCATGCTGGTAGATGACGAGGAGGAAGTACGGACAAGCATCATACGCAAAATCGACTGGCAGGATGCCGGATTCGAGGTGATCGGGGATGCGGAGAACGGGAAGGAAGCGCTGGAAAAGATCGAGCAGAATGAGCCGGATGTTGTGCTGACAGACATCCGGATGCCATATATGGACGGGCTGGAGATGGCGGAGAATATACGGCAGAGATATCCGTCCATCAAGATCGTGATTTTTTCTGGTTTTGATGAATTTGAGTACGCCAAAAAGGCGATCAAGCTCAATGTGATCGAATATATTTTAAAGCCGGTCAATGTCGAAGAGCTGACGGCGATTTTAAAGAAAATCAAGAAAAATCTCGATGAGGAGATCGAGCAGAAGCGGAATGTTACCCTGCTTCGGGAGAGTTATATCAAGAGCCTTCCGGCGATCCGGGAACATTTTTTGAATGACCTGATTCACGGCGGCATGGAGGAAGCGCAGATTGAGGAAAAACTGAACGAATATGCGATCGACGTTGCGGGTGCGGTCAAATGGGTGATTGCGGCGATCCATCTGGAACCGGATGAGAAGGTGGACAAGGCAGTTTCGCTGCATCAGCAGCGGGAGCTGATTCCGATTTCCGTCCGCAATCTGATTGAGGAAAAACTGGAAGGGCAGTACCGTTTTATTGTGTTCCACTCTTCCTTTGAGACGATCCTTCTGGTGGCGATCGACAAAGACAATACGCAGACCGGACTGATTGCCCTGCTGGGCGATATCTGCAAGGAGACGAAGAAAATTCTGGAGGTATCGGTTACGATCGGCGTGGGTGAGAGCTGCAGTTCGCTGACGGATTTAAGCCGCCCGTGCCACACGGCACTCAATGCGCTCGGTTACCGTGCGATCACAGGTTCCGGCGGTGTGATCTGCATCGGCGATATGGAGCCGTCCGGGCATGAAAAACTCCGGTTCGACAGCCGGATGGAGTCGGAGCTTATAGCGGCAGTCAAGTTTGGACCGAAGGAAAAGATCCGTTCCGTGATAGACGGGATTGTGAGCCGGATGGAGGATGCGCGGGTGCATTACCGCCAGTATCAGGCGTATGTGCTTGCGATCATCAATGTGCTGACACAGCTCTCCCAGCAGTATGATCTGCGGATCAGCGAGATGTTTGGCGTGGAAAATGATTATTTCGAGATTCTGGGGCGCGTCCAGAAGATGGAGAATGTCCGCCCGTACCTGACCGAGGTGGCGCTCAAGATGAATGCCGGAATGGAAGAAGAGCGGAGCAATACGACAAAAAACGTGATCCGCGAGGCGAAGCAGTACATTCAGGACAATTTTCAAGATCCGGATCTGTCGGTGGAGAAGATCTGCCGCCATCTGCATATGAGCCCGGCGTATTTTTCAACGATGTTTAAGAAGGAGACGGGACAGGCGTACATCGCCTATCTGACCGATGTCCGGCTGGGGCGCGCGGTCGAGCTTCTGATGGCAACTGACGACAAGACGTATATCATCGCGGAAAAGGTCGGCTACCCGGAGCAGAACTATTTCAGTTACGTATTTAAGAAAAAATTCGGTGTTTCCCCGACGCGGTACCGCACGGCACACCGGAGTGGGGAGGCATAATGGGTAAAAAAAGGACGATCTGGAAGAAAAAGCTCTTTGACGACGCCAGCATCCGGTCGATGATCTTTATCTATTTTACGATCACGGCGCTGGCGGCGAGCGTGCTGATCTCCCTGTCGCTGTACCAGAGAATGTCACGGCAGGTCACGGAAGTAGTACAGGAGGAGAGCCAGAACCTGATCGCGCAGGTGGGGCGCTCTGTGGAGTCGTATCTCCGCACGATCATGAAGCTGTCCGACTCGCTTTATTATGGCACGATCAAGAATGCCGATCTGTCGAGCCAGTCGCTTGGAAGTGAATTTACGCTTCTCTACGATAATAATAAGGATAATGTGGAGAATATTGCCCTGTTTTCGGAGGATGGGGCGCTTCTGGAGGCAGTCCCGGCGGTGCGTCTGAAAAATGAGGTGGATGTGACGCAGGAAGAATGGTTCCGGAGCGCCTTAAACCGGACGGAAAACCAGCATTTTTCCCTGCCGCACGTACAGTATGTGTTTGACAATGCGGAAAATCAATACCGATGGGTCATTTCGCTATCGCGGGCGGTCGAACTGACACACGGAACCTCGACCTCGCAGGGCGTCCTTCTGGTCGATATCCGCTATTCGAGCCTGGAACAGCTCTTTGGCGGCATCACGACGGGGCGCGGCGGTTATTTCTATATGATCAGCGGAAATGGCGAGATTCTTTACCACCCGCAGATGCAGCTTCTGGATTCCGGCTGGGTGCAGGAGAACAATGGACGGGCAGTCGGCTATTCGGACGGAAATCATGAGGAGATATTTGCCGGAAAAAAGCGGATGGCGACGGTCAAGACGATCGGCTACACAGGCTGGAAGGTGGTCGGGGTGACGCCGGAAAATGCCGTGTCGCTCAACACGATCAAAACCCGGCTTTTTATCGTATTTGTCATTGCCCTCATTTTGTGCATTCTGGCTCTGATTAACTCTTATATTTCATCGAGGATCACGAATCCGATCCGCGAGCTGGAAAAATCGGTCGGCGTCCTGGAGGCGGGCAATTTAAGCGCACCGGTGTACATCGGCGGTTCGTATGAGATCCGCCATCTGGGAAAATCGATCAGTGATATGGCGGGTCAGATCCGCCTCCTGATGCAGGATATTGTGCGTGAGCATGAGGCGAAACGCAAGCAGGAGTTTGATACGCTGCAGTCGCAGATCAATCCGCATTTCCTCTATAATACGCTCGATATCATTGTCTGGATGATTGAAAATGAGCAGAAAACGGAGGCGGTCAAGGTGGTGACGGCGCTGGCGCGGTTCTTCCGTATCAGTTTAAGCCGCGGCAAGAGCTTAATTACTGTGAAGGATGAGCTGGAACACGTCCGGAATTACCTGATGATCCAACAGATGCGGTTTAAAAATAAGTTTACCTATACGATCGAGTCAGATGATGAGGTTTTGGAACTTGCAAGTTTAAAACTGATGCTGCAGCCGCTGGTGGAGAATGCGATCTACCATGGCATGGAATATATGGACGGCGACGGCGAGATCTTCGTGCGCGCCTGGCAGGAGGAAAAAGAGCTGTATCTGGAGGTGCGGGACAATGGGCTTGGCATGACGGAGGAACAGGTCGAGAGCCTCTTTACCGATACGGCGCACGTGGCATCCAAGCGCGGATCCGGCATCGGGGTACGCAATGTCAACGAGCGGATCAAGCTGTATTTCGGCGCGGAATATGGTCTTTCGATCGAGTCGGAGCCGGATGAGGGAACCGCGGTGAAGATTCATCTTCCGGCAGTGCCTTACGAGAAAGTGCTGGAAGAGAAGAAAGTGTAAAAGTGGGGGCGACAGATCAATGCGATATGGAGTGAGAAAAAAAAAGGAGCTGGTGCTCTGGGGAATCCTGTGTGTGGGACTTATTTTGCTGTATCTCCTTTCCTCCACGGATTGGATCATCAAGGAAAAAGAGGTGGAGGTCTACCCGGTGTCCTGATTATCAGCGATACTTCGGATGATGATTACGTCAACTTCCGCAAGGGCGTGGATCAGGCGGCGGTTGAGTATAATGTAGATGTCAGCTTTATTACCCTGTATGAAAAGGATAATCTGGCACAGCAGATGGAGCTGGTGCGCCGGGAAGCGGCAGACGGTGCCGGGGCAGTGATACTGGAGCCGGTTGATGAGCTGGAATGCCGCCAATATCTGGAAGAAAATACATATGGAACGCCGATTATCCTGCTGGGTGAATTATCACCGGATGAGGAGGTCAAGGGGGCGGTTCATATGGACTGGACGGCAGCCGGGAGAAAGCTTGGCGAGGCGATTACGGCGGAACAGAGCCCGATCTTCCTGTCTGGATCTTTGCAGATAACCCATATATCGGCAAGGCGGGGGAGATGAAGCAGGGGCTGACGGAGGTGCTGGAAAAACAGGGCTTTTCCTATACCATTGTGCGCGCGGCACCGATGATACTTACCGTTCCGTCATTGAAAAAACAGTTTATCCGGGCAGCGGCACGGCGGTGGTGGCGGCACTGGATTTCGCCAGCACAGCGGAGGCGGCGGAGATTGTCGGCGGAAGCAGCGTGTACGGAAAATACATTTCCGGGCTATACGGCGTCGGGATGATGCCGTCCCTGCTGGATCAGCTTGACAAGGGGACAATCCGGGGGCTGGTGGTGACAAACCAGTTTGACGCGGGCTATTTTGCGGTCAAAAAAGCAGTGCAGGCGATTGAAAAAGAGCAGGAGAGAAGCCAGCTTTCATTGGAATCCTACTATATAGAGAAAGATGAGCTGCGCTCGAAGAAATATGAGAAGATGCTGTACCCGATTGATTAAAAATCCGGGAGGGAGTATAGAAAGATGAAAAAAAACGGAAAAAGCATTCAGATGGCGCTGGCACTTCTGGCAGTGGGCACACTTCTTTTAAATGGATGCAGCGCGGCAAAACCGGCAGAAAAAAAGAGCATCCGTATCGGTGTAACGCTGTACCGGGGCGAGGATGCCTTTATCAACAATATCCGTTCCAGCCTGGAGGAAAAGGCGAAGGAATATGAGCAGCAGACGGGCATTAAGGTCAATCTGGAAATCATGGATCCGAAGGGAAACCAAAATACGCAGAACAGCCAGGTAGATCGTTTCCTTTCCCTGGAATACGATGCGATCTGCGTCAATATGGTGGATCGCTCAGCAGCATCGTATGTCATCAACAAGGCGATGGATGCCGGGACGCCGGTCGTATTTTTCAACCGCGAACCGGTCGAGGAGGACATGAAACGGTGGGAGCACCTCTATTATGTAGGGGAGGACGCGCGGGAATCGGCGGTTCTGCAGGGAGAGCTTCTGGTGGATGCGTATCAGGAAAATCCGGGCAGTCTTGATTTAAATGGGGATGGAACCGTGGGATATGTGATGTTGGAGGGCGAGCGCAGCCATCAGGATTCGCTGATCCGGACAGAGTGGTCGGTGCAGACGATGCGCGACGGAGATATTCCGCTGGAAAAACTGACCGGTGGTTCGGCAAACTGGGATCGGAGCCAGGCGGCGGCGCTGATGGAACAGTGGATCCGCCAGTTCGGGGATGCGATCGAGGTGGTGATCGGCAACAACGATGAGATGGCGCTCGGAGCTGCCGAGGCGCTTGAACGCGCCGGTGACACAAGGGGCGTCAAGGTGGTCGGCATCGACGGAACCCCGCAGGGAATAGAGGGGCTTAAGAGCGGAAAACTGTATGGAACAGTCCAGTGTGACAGCGACGAGTATGCAGAAGTGATTTTTGAGATAGCTGCCGCTGAGGCACTTGGTCAAAATGTACAGGAAAAGGTCGAATTAGAGGAAGGAACCTATTATCAATGCAGTCAGAAAGCGTTGACTGTTGCTGATTTACCATAAAATCCCACAGTTTCACACCGGAAAAACAAGAATATGTGAATAAAATCACAAAGGATCTAAAAAAATTTTATATAAGAACCAAGAAAATTATATGGAAAAGTGTACAAACGATCCGTATAATAATGGTGT
Organism: Clostridium sp. AF21-20LB; assembly: GCF_003478795.1. Classification (NCBI taxonomy): domain Bacteria; kingdom Bacillati; phylum Bacillota; class Clostridia; order Eubacteriales; family Clostridiaceae; genus Clostridium; species Clostridium sp. AF21-20LB. The sequence continues at coordinate 39,449 of NZ_QUGD01000006.1, forward strand.
CGATAAGAAAAAATGACGAATCGGCGAAACTGTATAATGTGTGTATGCGGAAAATTTAACTGTTCGGTGGATCCGGACAGCGCAAACGGATACGCAAGTTTAAGGGAGGACAAACATTATGAAACTGAAAAAAGTAGCAGCACTTGGTTTGGCAACTGCAATGGCATTTTCCGTAACTGCTTGCTCCAGCAAACCGGCAGAGACAACTGCAGCGGCAGAAGAGACAACAGCAGCAGCTGACGCAGCAGAGACTGTTAAAGAAGCAATCGAAGGAAAAGATCCGGCAGAAGTTAAAGTTGGTATTTCTATTTACCAGTTCGCTGATAACTTCATGACACTGTATAGAAACGAACTTCAGAAATATTTAGTAGATGAGCTTGGCTTAAAGGCAGAGAACATCTCCATCATGGATGGTAAGAATGACCAGTCCGAGCAGATGAACCAGATCCGTAACTTCGTTACTCAGGGATTTGATGTTATGATCATCAACCTGGTTCAGGCTTCTTCTGAGCCGGATGTAACCAACATCTGCAACGAAGCAGGTATCCCGGTTGTTTACATCAACCGTGAGCCGGATGCTGAGAGAGAGCAGGCTTGGGTTGACGACGGCATCAAAGCTACTTATGTAGGTGCTGATGCTAGACAGTCCGGTACATATCAGGGTGAAGAGATCGCTGAGCTTGAGAACAAGGGTGATGCAGACGGCGACGGCGTTGTTCGTTACATCATGGTTCAGGGAGATCCGGAGAACGTAGATGCTCAGTACAGAACTGAGAAATCCGTTGAGGCTTTAAAGGCAGCTGGCGTAGAGGTTGAAGAGCTGACCAAGCAGCGTGGTGATTGGGATCAGACAAAGGGTCAGGAGATCACTGCTAACGCTCTGTCCCAGTACGGCGACAAGATCGATGTTGTATTCTGCAACAACGATGCTATGGCTCTTGGTGCTCTGCAGGCTATCGAGGCAGCTGGAAGAACTGTAAACAAAGATATCTACCTGGTAGGTGTTGATGCTCTGGTTGAGGTTGTTGAGAACGTTATGAACGACAAGATGACCGGTACCGTATTCAACGATTACTTCGGACAGGCTCATACAGCAGCTGACAAAGCTCTGGATTTCGTAAACGGCAAAGAAGTTGACAACGTATACATGGTAGACTATGTAAAGGTTACAACTGAGAACGCTGGCGATATTCTGGAAATGATTAAATAATTGTAGCTGTTCAGAAAAGGACGGTTATGAACATATCACTCCCCTGCAGGGGAGTGAATAAAGTGTCGGGTGTGCAGATGGCACACCCGATTTTATGAAAGGAGAGAATGGGATGGCAGAGTACAGATTGGAGATGCGCGGGGTATCGAAAAGCTTCCCTGGCGTAAAAGCTCTGGACAAGATAAACCTCAAAGTACGTCCCGGCACCGTCCATGCACTGATGGGAGAAAACGGCGCTGGTAAATCCACCTTGATGAAATGTCTCTTTGGTATTTATCATATGGATGAAGGTGAGGTATATCTGGATGGAGAAAAAGTGGAGATCCACAATCCGGATGAAGCCCTTCACAGAGGACTGGCCATGGTACATCAGGAGCTGCAGCCGATACCTGAGAGAACGGTAGCAGAGAATATGTACACCGGTCGTTATCCAACCAAGAAATTTGGTCCGATTCAGGTCATCGACCATAAAAAGATGTTTGAAGAGACAGCAAAATGGCTGGACGATGTTAAGATGCCGTATAACCCGAAGGCAAAACTGGGAACCATGTCCATCGCCCAGATGCAGTCTGTCGAGATTGCCAAGGCTGTATCCTTAAATGCCAGAGTTGTAATTCTGGACGAGCCGACTTCCTCCTTGACGGATAATGAGGTAGAGGCGCTTTTCCGCATTGTCCGTGACCTGAAATCACGAGGCGTATCCCTCATCTATATTTCCCATAAGATGGCGGAGATTCGTGAGATTTGTGATGATATTACCATCATGCGAGACGGCACCTATGTTGGTTCCTGGCATATGGACGAGATTTCGGATGATGAGATCGTCAAACAGATGGTTGGTCGTGAGCTGACCAATATCTATCCTCCGAAGAATGATACAAAAGCCGGAGAGGTACTGCTGGATGTCAGAGGATATTCCAGTATCCATGATCGTTCTTTCCAGGATTGCTCCTTCACCCTTAGAAGAGGCGAGATTCTTGGATTCGGCGGCCTGGTAGGTGCTCAGAGAACGGAACTGATGGAAGGTATCTTCGGTATGCGTCATATTAAATCCGGAGAAGTTTATATTAAGGGTAAGAAAATGAACATTAAGCGTCCGCAGGATGCAATCCGGGGCGGTATCGGTATGATTACCGAGGACCGACGCGGAACTGGTATTCTGGGATGTCTGTCCATTGCAGATAATGTATCAATTTCCTCCCTGGATCAGTATTTACACTATGGTATCAAACTGAATAAGAAGAAGATTGAGCAGCTTGTCAAGGATAACGTGGCAAAGCTTTCAATCAAGACACCGAGCAGTAAGACACTGATTCAGTCACTTTCAGGCGGTAACCAACAGAAGGTTCTGATTTCCCGCTGGCTGGCCAACAACCCGGATATCCTCATCATGGATGAGCCGACCCGTGGTATCGACGTTGGTGCCAAGTACGAGATCTACCAGATCATGATTGACCTGGCAAAGCAGGGCAAAGGTATCATCATGATTTCATCTGAGATGCCGGAGCTGATTGGTATGTCGAACCGTATCCTTGTCATGTGTAATGGTCACATTACCGGTGAGGTACAGGGTGAGGAAGCAACTCAGGAGCGTATCATGAGCTACGCGACTAAGTTCTAAAGGAGGAAGAGAGAATGGATAAGAAACAACTGAATGTAAAAGATATATTGATCAATAACGGTATCGTTATTCTGATCCTGTTGATGGTTCTCTTTGTTGGTGTAACAAAACAGAACTTCTTCAGCAGCAGCAACTTTAGCAACATTTCCATCAACGTAGCATGCCGTTTCATCATCGCAGTCGGCGTATCCGGCTGTCTGATTACGAAAGGTACCGACCTTTCTGCAGGCCGTCTGGTTGGACTTTCTGCCTGCCTGGCAGGTACTCTGCTCCAGAAGAGTGATTACAGCGGACATTTTGAACTTACCAAAGGATTTGGCGAGCAGAACGTATGGCTGATTCTCCTTATCTGTATCGCTATCTGCTGTGTATTTGGTCTTATCAATGGTATCGTAGTTGCTTACCTGAATGTACCGGCTTTCATCGGTACCCTGGGTATGCAGATGATCGTATACGGTATCAACCTGGTTTACACAAAATCCGTTCCGTTAGGCGGTTATCGTCAGGAGTATACCATCATTGCAAATGGTAACTTCTTCGGTATTCCGTACCTGTTCATCATTGCATTTGTCATCGGCGCGATCATGTGGTTCGTATTTAACTACACCCGCCATGGTAAATATATGTATGCAATCGGCGGCAACGAGGCAGCAGCAGAGGTTGCTGGTGTAAATGTTAAGAAAACCAAGATCATCATCTATGTAACAGCTACTGCACTGTATGCTATCGCAGGTTTCCTTCTGGGAGCTAAATCTGGTGGTGCCGGTGTAAATACCGGTAACGGTTACGAGCTGGAGGCTATTGCAGCTTGTACCATCGGTGGTGTATCTGTAAACGGTGGTATCGGACGTATCTCCGGTGTTATCATCGGTGTACTTGTATTCGAGTTCTTAAAGACCTGCTTACAGTTCCTCGGCATCGACCCGAACTATCAGTATATTGCACAGGGTATCGTTATCGTTGTTGCGATTGCGCTGGATATCCGTAAGTATATTGCGAAGAAGTAATAAGATTAACTGTGTTCTGACGAGAATGTATGTACCATATGAAAAGTCGTCTGAAACCGTACATAAATATAAGTTCGAAAAGAAATCAGAAACTCCCTCTCCATGGATGCATGGCGGGGGAGTTTTTTATAATAGGATAATCCGTTGGAATCTTCTATTATATAAACTGCCGGGCAGGATTTTTCTTGTATAAATCTGAAAAGTTGTAATCGGCAGGGGATGGTGGATGAGATGGCGTGCCAGCTCTTGCTTTGACAGTGACGGAAAAATATTTTTGGATTGCCTGAACTTATTTTTATGGATATAATAAGAGAAGAGGCTGTTTCAGAGTGAGCAGCAGAGAAAACAAGCCATATTCTGAAAGGAACAAGGATGAGCGAAAACGAAATGCTGGAAAAGAATGAGACGATAAAAGAAACAGTGAGCGAAAAACTGGAGACGGCGAAAGAAGCGGCAGAGGAGACGGCAGATAAAACTCTGGAGGAACTGGAAGCGGAAAATGAAAAGCTCCGCCGGGAGCTGGAACTCATGAAAGAAAAGACCATCAAAGAGCGCATCTATGACCATGTGCATGTCTCTGTGCGGACGATGGATATTTTTATCGGCGTGATGGTGGTACTGTTTGTGGTGGTTGTGGTGATGGGGATGCTGAATAAGTAGAAAGCAGCCGTGGTTAAAACTGTTTTGAGGATAAATGAGAGGAGGAAGAAAGATGATGTACCCATTTATGACCTTAAATGATGATACGGAAATTACCCATTCTGAAATGCGGGCAGATGGCAGGGTTAAAGTTTATATAGAAACACCCGATGAAAAAGATGGATTTCACAATGCGATATGCTATTTGCCAGATTACAAGTGGGAGAATATAAATGGTTATTCAGATATGGAAATGAGTTATTTCAAGAAACTGATTCGGGAAAATGCACACTTGATTATGGAGTTTTCACAAGAGGGAGGAATTCTGAGTGCCGCAAATTTTTAGGATTGGACCATATATTGTATATTTTTGGTCGAATGAAAATGAGCCGCTGGAACCGGTGCATGTCCATATTGCAGAGGGAAGAGCAACTTCAAATGCGACAAAAGTGTGGATAACCAGTACGGGCAAGGCATTGCTCAGCCACAATTCTTCCAAAATATCAGCCCAAATTTTGAACAGTATGATTCGGGTGATAGAGGCCAACAGTGAAGAAATTATAGAAAAATGGCTTTCTCATTTTGGAGAAATACGGTACTTTTGTTAAGACTTTTTAAGAAATATAAAAAGGACAACTAATTTTATGGAAATCGAACGCAAATATTTAATTAGTCACATTCCATTTGATATAGCCGGATACCCCTTCCACCAGATCGAGCAGGCATATCTAAGCACTGCCCCGGTTGTGCGTGTCCGTCAGGAGGATGACACCTATTATCTGACCTACAAATCCAAAGGACTGATGGCGCGGGAGGAATACAATCTGCCGCTGACGAAGGAATCCTATGAGCATCTCCGCTCGAAGGCTGACGGCAGGATCTGACGAAAAAGCGTTATCTGATTCCGATGGAAGGAACGGAGTACACGATTGAGCTGGACATTTTTTCAGGCGAATATGAGGGATTGAAGCTGGCGGAGGTTGAATTTCCAAGTGAGGAAGCCGCACTTGCCTTTGTGCCGCCGGAATGGTTCGGGCGCGAGGTGACGTTTACGGGCGAGTACCAGAACAGCCGTCTGGCGCTGGCGGAAAACCTGGTATTAAAAACGAAAGAATAAAAACGAAAGAACAATACAAAGGTATATTATTAATGATAAAACAAGTAATGAATTGGATCAAAACGCACCGCTACTGTTTGGCAGGACTCTATATGCTGGTGTTTCTGTCAGGATTTTTTCTGCTGGAGCTGCACGAACCATCGGATGTTCATATTATACACTGTGCGGTCGATGACCTGATACCGTTTAATGAATGGTTCGTACTGCCGTATTTTCTGTGGTACGCGTGGGTGCCGGTGTTTATGCTTTATTTTATGATTCGGGACCGGGAGGCGTATCTGCGGCTTTGCTTTGTGATGTTTGCAGGAGCAACCTTTTGCTTATTTGTCTACCTGCTGGCACCAAACGGTTTAAATCTGCGGCAGGAGATCACATCACAGAATTTCTGCGCGCAGATTGTGCGGTTTCTGCGGAGGGTGGATCCGCCGAACAATGTCTGCCCGTCGATCCATGTATCGAGCACTGTGGCGGTACATCTGACGATCTGCCACGCGGCAAGTGTGCGGAACAAGAAACCGATCCGTACACTTTCGTGGATTGTCACGATTCTGATTTGTCTTTCAACCATGTTCATCAAACAGCATTCGCTGGTCGATGTGCTCTGTGGCTGGATTTTGAGCCTGATTCTTGACGAGGCGGTGAATGTGTGGGTGCTAGTAAAGGCATTTTCAAAAGGAAAAGCTGGAAAAACAACGAATGCGGTTCACGAAGAATAAAAAAGTGAACGAATTGAACAGTTGCAATGATTTTCTGATATCTAAAAAGAAAAAATGATTGCTTTGTGGAAAATAAAAAAATTAATATAAAAAGTGTTATAAAAACAAAGAACAGGAGGAAATAATCATGGCTGTGGTATACGCATTTTTAGCAGATGGACTGGAAGAAGTGGAATGTCTGGCGACGGCGGACGTGCTGATCCGCGCGGGTGTGAAGGTAAAACTGGTTTCGATTACGGGTAAAAAAGAGGTGAAGGGCGCACATGGATTTGGTATCCATGCAGATGCTCTGCTGCATGAGGTTGACCCGATGAAAGCGGATCTTCTGTTCCTTCCGGGCGGTATGCCGGGAACGAAAAATCTGATGGCGTGCAAACCGCTCTGCGATGCACTGGTGCAGGCAGATGCTGCTGGAAAGCGCCTGGCAGCGATCTGTGCGGCTCCGAGCATTCTGGGGCAGCTGGGGCTTTTGAAGGACAAGAAGGCAACCTGCTATCCGGGCTTTGAGGATGCCCTGACCGGTGCGAAGCTGACGGGTGCGGGCGTTGTGACGGACGGCAATATCACAACGGCGCGTGGACTTGGATATGCGCTGGATCTGGGAATTGAGCTGGCATCGCTCTTAGTCGATCGCCCGGTAGCATTACAGGTCAAAGATTCAATTCAGTATGACCAGGTGTAGTTTCAACTTAGAAACATACAGAAAATGCATCAAAAATGGCATAAAACCCACCTAAAACCACTCATAAACCCGCAAAAAGTGAACGCAAAATTATATTTTCCGCTAGTATTTAGCACGCAGATATGCTATAATGCTATCTTGAAGTGTAACGCCCGGTAGAATGGCGGTTCACATATAGAAGCAAGGAGGACCCCTTAAAATGAGTTTACAGGTAGAAAAATTAGAGAAGAACATGGCAAAGCTGACCATCGAAGTTCCGGCTGAAGAGTTTGATGCAGCAATCAAAAATGCGTACAACAAGAACAAAAACAAATTCAGCATCCCGGGATTCCGTAAAGGTAAAGCACCGTTAGCTATGCTGGAGAAGATGTATGGCGCTGGCATTTTCTATGAGGATGCAGCAAACGAAGTGATCGACGCATCTTATCCGAAGGCAGCAGAGGAGAGCAAGGAAGAGATCGTTTCCACTCCGGAGATCAAAGTAACTCAGATCGAAAAAGGTAAGGCATTCATCTACGAGGCAACCGTAGCTCTGAAACCGGAAGTAACTCTGGGCGAGTACAAAGGCGTAGAAGTTAAGAAGGCAGAAGCTGTTGTGACAGACGAGGATGTAGAGAACGAGCTGACTGCAGCACGTAAGAAAAACGGCAGACTGATCGATGTAGAAGACGGCGCAATCGAGGACGGCGACAACACTATCATCGACTTCACTGGCTACATTGATGACAAGACATTTGACGGCGGCGCTGGTACAGATTATCCGCTGGTAATCGGTTCCCATTCCTTCATCGAGGGCTTTGAGGATCAGTTAATCGGCAAGAAAAAAGGCGAGACCTGTGACGTAAACGTTACTTTCCCGGCTGAGTACCATGCAGATGAGCTGGCTGGCAAACCGGCTAAGTTCGTTGTAACCATCAAAGAAGTTAAGAGAAACGAGCTTCCGGAGCTGAACGATGAGTTCGCAAGCGAAGTATCTGATTTCGATACTCTGGATGAGTACAAAGCAGACATCCGCAAGAAACTGCAGGAGAAGAAAGAGCAGGATGCTAAAGTAGAGAACGAGAACAACGTAATCGAAAAAGTAGTTGAGAACGCTCAGATGGAACTGCCGCAGCCGATGGTTGACACTCAGGCAAGAGAGATGGTAGAGAACTACGCTCGCCGTCTGCAGAGCCAGGGCTTAAACATCAACGATTACATGAAATATACCGGCATGACACCGGAGAAGCTGATGGAGCAGATGCGTCCGGAAGCAGAGAAGAGAATCAAGACCAGACTGGTTCTTGAGAAAGTAGTTGAAGTTGAGAACGTAGAAGTTTCCGATGAGAAGCTTGACGAGCAGATCAACGAGATCGCAGCATCCTACAAACTGGAAGGCGCTAAGCTGAAAGAAATGATGGGTGAGCGCGAGAAAGAGCAGATCCGTGAGGACCTGAAAGTTCAGGCAGCGATCGATTTACTGGTAGAGCAGGCAAAGCTTGCTTAATCAAACCGATAAAAGCGAATACTGAAATACGGCAGAATTCTATGGTGTCCTAAGGCATCATAGAATTTTGTATTACTGTTCACAGGCAGGCACTTTTGGAACCGAAAGTGCCGTGCGATAACATAGTGGCAGCAGATTTTGCTGATTTGTAATGCGAAGCATCAACAAAATCCTGTTACAGTTTGCACGCGTGTGAACTGTAACAATTTTTGCCATAAACATTCATTCTCAATTATAGGAGGAAGAATCATGAGTTTAGTACCTTATGTCCTTGAATCCACCAGCCGCGGCGAGCGGACGTATGACATTTACTCCCGTTTGCTTAAAGATCGTATCATTTTCCTGGGAGAGGAAGTAAATGATGTGACAGCCAGCCTGGTTGTAGCACAGCTTCTGTTTCTGGAGGCAGAGGATCCGAATAAGGATATCAGCTTATATATCAACAGCCCGGGCGGTTCTGTTACCGCAGGTATGGCGATCTATGACACGATGAATTATATCAAATGTGATGTATCTACCATCTGTCTGGGTATGGCAGCCAGCATGGGCGCATTCCTGCTTTCCGGCGGTACCAAAGGAAAGAGATATGCACTTCCGAACGCAGAAGTGATGATTCACCAGCCATCCGGCGGCGCGAGAGGACAGGCAACCGAGATCCAGATCGTAGCGGAGAATATTCTTCGTACCAAGAAGAAATTAAATGAGATTCTGGCAGCCAATACAGGCCAGCCGTATGACGTGATCGTGCGTGATACAGAGCGTGATAATTACATGACAGCAGAGCAGGCGAAAGAGTATGGTCTGATTGATTGTGTCATTACCAACCACTAATTAGATTTCTGGATGGAATAATAGAAAGGAACAAGGTGGAAGTATGCCAGGCAGAACAGACGACAAAATACGCTGCTCATTTTGCGGCAAGACACAGGATCAGGTTAGAAAACTGATCGCTGGCACAGATAATGTATATATCTGCGATGACTGTATCGAACTCTGCTCGGAGATTCTGGAAGAGGAATTTGCCGATCAGGAAAAAGGACCGGATTTCAGCGGAATCAACCTGCTGAAGCCGAAGGAAATCAAAGAATTTCTCGATGAGTATGTCATCGGACAGGACGACGCCAAGAAGGTGCTCTCCGTAGCAGTTTATAACCATTACAAGAGAGTTATGTCCAAGTCCACGCAGGATGTAGAGCTTCAGAAGAGCAACATCCTGATGCTCGGACCGACCGGTTCCGGTAAGACATACCTGGCGCAGACGCTGGCGAAGATCTTAAATGTACCGTTTGCCATCGCGGATGCGACCACTCTGACCGAGGCTGGATATGTCGGCGAGGATGTAGAGAACATTCTCTTGAAGATCATCCAGGCGGCTGATTACGACGTCAGCAAGGCAGAGTACGGCATCATTTATATTGATGAGATTGATAAAATTACGAAGAAGTCTGAAAATGTATCTATCACCCGCGATGTATCGGGCGAGGGTGTACAGCAGGCGCTTTTAAAGATTCTGGAAGGAACCATTGCCAGTGTTCCGCCGCAGGGCGGCAGAAAGCATCCGCAGCAGGAACTGATTCAGATCGATACGACCAACATCCTGTTCATCTGCGGCGGTGCATTTGACGGTCTGGAGAAGATCATCGACAGCCGTTTAGGTGCCGGTTCCATCGGATTTAACTCCGATATTGTGGATCGCAAGCATCAGGATATCGATGAGCTTCTGAAACAGGTAATGCCGCAGGATCTGACGAAGTTTGGTCTGATTCCGGAGTTTATCGGTCGTGTGCCAATCACGGTATCGCTCCAGACGCTCAATGAGGAGGCGCTGGTCCGCATTTTAAGAGAGCCGAAGAATGCGCTGATCAAGCAGTATCAGGCGCTTCTCGATCTGGACGGCGTGAAGCTGGAGTTCACGGATGATGCGCTGATGGCGATCGCCCACATGGCAGTCGAGAGAAAGACGGGAGCCAGAGGACTTCGTTCTATCATGGAGTCCCTGATGATGGATACCATGTATGAGATTCCGTCCGATTCCACGATCGGCATCTGCACGATTACCAAAGACGTAGTCGAGGGAAAGAGTGCGCCGGAGCTGGTATATCGCGACAATACGGTGCCCCGCAAGTCTTTTACAGGACGTTCTAAGAAAGACAGAACCGGCGAGATTGCGTAAATGTAAAGGAAAATAAATGCAGCAGCTTGAGAATGGCGGCTGTTAATGGGGTCTGTGAGATGGCGAACTGCCATAGGCAGACCCCTGTTTTTCTTTTCACAGGAAATAACGATACGTTTGATGTAAGAAAGATAAAGGTGTTATGGAAGATAAGAAACTGACAATGCCGATGATCGCGCTGCGCGGACTGACCGTGCTGCCGCAGATGACGGTAAATTTCGATATCATCCGGGATAAATCCATCGCGGCGGTGGAGCAGGCTATGGTGGGCGATCAGCGAGTATTTCTGGCGACGCAGAAGCAGCCGGATGAGGTGATCCCGGATATTGATGGGATTTTTCAGGTAGGAACGATTGGCTACGTGAAACAGCTTGTCAAGATGCCGGGCGGCATGGTGCGCGTCACGGTGGAAGGGCAGGAGAGAGCCAAGCTTCTGGAGATGGAGAAGGGCGAGTCATGCTGCACTGCGATCGTGGAGATTCTGGATCCGGTCGAGGACGATCTGGACACGATTCAGAAAGAGGCGATGCTCCGGATTCTGAAAGAAAAGCTGGAAGAATACGGAAAATTAAATGTGGCAGCGGGACGTGAAGTATTAAGTCCGTTGATTGCACAGCCAGATCTGACCGAATTAATGAACCAGATATCAGCCCAGTTCCCGTGGAACTATGAAGCGCGCCAGTCGGTGCTGGAATGCCGGACGCTGACGGAGATGTATGAGACAGAGCTGCAGCTTCTGCTGACGGAATTAGAGGTTTACCGCGTGAAACGCGAGTTTCAGACGAAGGTAAGGGCGGCGCTGGATAAAAATCAGCGTGATTATATTCTGCGGGAACAGCTGCGTGTGATCCGGGAGGAGCTGGGAGAGGAAAATCCGGTCTCTGATGCGGATGAGATGAAGGAACAGTTGAAGAAGATCAAAGCCAGCGTGGAAGTAAAGGAGCGGATCCGCAAGGAGATCAACCGTTTCCAGAATATGCCGGCTGGCAGCCAGGATGCGAATGTGATCCGGACATATCTGGAAACGGTGCTGGAACTGCCGTGGAACAAAATGACGAAGGATAACGCGAGCCTGAAGCATGCGGAAGAGATTCTGGAAGCCGACCATTATGGTCTGGAAAAGGTCAAAGAGCGCGTGCTGGAATACCTGGCAGTCCGCATCCTGACGAAGAAGGGCACCAGCCCGATCCTTTGTCTGGTGGGACCGCCTGGAACCGGTAAAACTTCGATCGCTCGTTCGATTGCGAAGGCGATGGGACGCAAATATGTCCGCATCAGCCTGGGCGGCGTGCGCGACGAGGCGGAGATCCGCGGTCACAGAAAGACCTACGTCGGCGCGATGCCGGGACGCATCGTGGAAGGGCTCAAGCAGGCAGGGGTTGCCAATCCGCTGATGCTGCTGGATGAGATCGACAAAGTCAGCAGTGATTATAAGGGAGATACATCCTCGGCGCTCTTAGAGGTGCTGGACAGCGAGCAGAATGTGAAATTCCGCGACCATTATGTGGAGATCCCGATTGACCTGTCGGAGGTATTATTTATCGCGACGGCGAATACAACGCAGACGATCCCTGGACCGCTGCTGGACCGTATGGAGCTGATTGAAGTCAATAGTTACACGGAAAATGAAAAATATCACATTGCAAAAGACTATCTGATTCCGAAACAGCTGGAGAAGAATGGTCTTTCGAAGGAACAGTTAAATATCACGGGTCCGGCGCTGGAGAAAATGATTCACAGCTACACCAGGGAAGCTGGAGTCAGGAATCTGGAGCGCCGGGTTGGCGATATCTGCCGCAAGGCAGCCAGAGAGGTGCTGGAGAAGAAGAAACCGTCGATCCGAGTGACAGAGCGGAATCTGGATCATTATCTGGGACGCGAGAAAGTCTTCTTCGATGCAGCCGGAAATGAGGCACAGGTCGGTATCGTGCGCGGTCTGGCGTGGACGAGCGTCGGCGGCGATACACTGCAGATCGAGGTCAATGTCATGCCGGGCAAAGGCGTGCTGCAGATGACGGGTCAGATGGGCGATGTCATGAAGGAGTCGGCGCAGATTGCACTGACCTATGTGCGTTCGGTTGCATCTGATTACGGCGTGAAGGAGAACTATTTCGAGAAACACGATATTCACCTGCATATCCCGGAGGGCGCGGTGCCGAAGGATGGTCCGTCGGCCGGAATCACGATGGCAACGGCGATGCTGTCGGCGGTGACAGGACGGAAGGTACTGCCGCGTGTGGCGATGACCGGCGAGGTAACGCTGCGCGGTCATGTGCTGATGATCGGCGGTCTGAAAGAAAAACTGCTCGCAGCCCGCATGGCGCAGGTGGAAAAGGTACTGGTACCGGCGAAAAATCAGCCGGATGTCGAGGAACTTTCGAAGGAAATCACGAAAGGAATGGAGATCGTATACATCAAGGAGATGAACGAAGTCATCCGAGAGGCATTTGTACCGGAGAAATAGCGGTTTAGTAGGAGAAAAAATATGATTATAAAAGATGTAAATCTGGAAACCGTCTGCGGTATCACCAGTAAGCTGCCGGCAAATACACAGCCTGAATTCGCGTTTGCAGGCAAATCAAACGTCGGCAAATCGTCCCTGATCAATGCGCTGATGAACCGCCGATCCTATGCGAGAACATCCTCGCAGCCGGGCAAGACCCAGACGATCAATTTTTACCATATCAACGACGCGTTTTACTACGTCGATCTGCCAGGGTACGGCTACGCGCGCGCGAGCGTTGAGGTCAAGGCAAAGTGGGGCAAGATGATTGAGAATTATCTGCACAAATCGCAGATGCTTCGCTGCGTCTTCCTGCTGATTGATATCCGTCATGAGCCGTCTTCAAACGACAAACTCATGTACGACTGGATCGTTTCCCAGGGCTTCCAGCCGATCCTGATTGCGACCAAGGCTGACAAGATCAAGCGCAGCCAGCTCCAGAAACAGTTAAAGATTCTCAGAACAGGTCTGGGAGTCGGCACCGAAGTGATGATGATTCCGTTCTCCGCCGAGACAAAACAGGGCAGAGAAGAGATCTGGAACTATCTGGAGACGGAGATCTGGAAGGTGGAACATCCGGGGGAATAGATGCCGGTGGGTAATTGTTCACAGGTAGGAATTTTCTGAACTGAAAATTCCGTACGATACAGTTCCGGCAGCAGATTTTGCCGATTTGGAATGCGTAGCATCGGCAAAATCCCGTTGCTGAGCACACATGTGTGAACAGTAACGCCGGTGGAGAGTGCGGACGGCGAGAAATAGAATAGAGTTTTAGAAAAATTCGAAAAATAAACGTATAAACTGCGGTATCTGACCGGATATCAGGCGGCGCCTATCCTTGCGGGCGATGTCAAATATCTGGGCTGGGTGGCGCAGTTTTTTACGTTAGGATTTTTTGAGAGAATAAAACATATATTTCTGGAAAATATAAGAATTGAGGTAACTGTTCAGTAGGTCTGCGCATTTACTGCGCTGACCGTACGAAAACATGGGCCAGCAGGCAAAAATCCCATTGCCGTAGGCAATTTTTAATGGATTTTTGCGCGTGACTGTGAAGATACTGAACAGTTACGAATTGAGAAAAATAATAAGGCTATCTTGAAGTAAAAAGTGACAGGATGGAATTTAAGCCTTATAGTGGTGCGGGTTGTGATTGAGTAGTGAGATAGAAGGGAGCAGCCATGTTTGAAAATCGGACGGATCTGGCGTTGGAGGAGAGAGAAAGTTTTGAGGGGGATGGGGGCGAAATCGGCGGTGTGGCGCTGCGGGAATGGCGCTGTCATGGCAGTTCGATCCGGATGACGGAAGTCTCGATTTTGAACGAAAAAGGTGCGGAATCAATGGGAAAGCCGATGGGAACCTACCTGACGATGGAAGATCCGGGGCTGTCGGAGACAGAGGACGCATACTGTGAGGCGGCTGCCGGGGAGTTAGGACGGCAGCTGGCGTCCCTGATCCGGAAAAACTGTGCTTCAACCATGGCCGGACTTTCGATTCTGGTAGCGGGACTGGGAAACCGGCAGGTGACGCCGGATTCGCTGGGACCGCGCGTGGTGGATGGGCTTTCGATGAACCGCCATCTGCGGACGGAGCCAGGCAGAAGAAATGGCACATACCTCTATACGGCTGAGAAAGCGGGGCGGATGGTGCATCCGGTTCTCAGCGGTATCCATCCGGGGGTGATGGCACAGACAGGGATGGAGACGGCAGAAATTGTCCGCGGCGTCGTGCGGGAGAGCCGCCCGGATCTGGTGATCGCGGTCGACGCGCTGGCGGCGCGAAACGTCCACCGTCTGGCAAGCACCATTCAGCTGACGGATACAGGAATTCATCCGGGTTCCGGCGTCGGCAACCACCGCCGGGGAATGACGCGGGAAAATCTCGGTGTGCCGGTAATCGCGATCGGCGTTCCGACGGTTGTGGGCGCGGCGGCGATCGTTCACGGGACGGTCAATGCGTTAGTGCGGATACTAACCGCCTCAAAAGAGGGCAGCCGGTACGGTGAATACATCCGGGAACTGGATTCGGACAGCCAGTATGAGCTGATCCGGGAACTTCTGGAACCTGAATTTGGAGCGATGTTTGTGACCCCGCAGGACATGGACGAGCGTATCTGCAAGCTGAGCGCAGCAATCGCCGAGGGGATCCGGCGGGCAGTGGAACGGCTGGAGGAAGAAAGATAACATTGAAAAAAATGCCAGATTGAAAAACAGAACTAAACAGGAAACTACACTTTGCTAACCGCATAGGATAGAACAGGAAAGAAGGGAGATGAATGCGGTGCGGTGGTGGCAGAGGGCAGCCGGGCTCCTGATGGTTCTGTTTTTGCTGACAGTCGGCTGGAAGATGCGTGCATTCATCTGGACAGCTGTGCAGAATGCGGTGGTAAGGTCCTGGTATCCGGTCTGGGGGACTAATTTGCGGGATATACCAGATTCGGAGGAGGGGAAAAGGCATAGTAGACTTGCCGGGTGGAAGAAACAGACGCAGGGAGAAGCCGATCCGTCCTATTATAAATATCTGGAAGAACAGGAAGTCCGGCAGGAGTATATGGATTTCCTGGCACAGTTTTCCGGGAGTAGGCTGGTGGATGGAACTTTACTTGGAAAATGGAACGGGCTTGTTCATGAAAGTGGGAGACAGGGCGGCGGAGAGACGGACGAAGAGAGGCTGTATAGTGTTGGAAAGAATGGAGAAAAGACAGAGAGGGCAAATCCTGCCGCACTGGTGGACAGCCCGCGTCTGCGGAAAAAGCTGGAAGATTATGATTATCTGATCCAGCATTTTTTTACAATCCACCCGACGGCGTCGATTGACCGGAGCCTGATGAACGCAGAGACATTTTTGTCGATGGATCTGACAATCAGGAAGGACGAGGCGGACGGACCACAGATCTTGATTTATCATACCCATTCGCAGGAAAATTATAGAGATTATGCGGGAAGCGACGGAAAGGGCGCGGTAGTGTCTCTGGGGGAAGAGCTGGCAAAACGGCTGCGGGCGAAAGGATATCAGGTCTGGCACGATACAACTGCCTATGATATGAAGTCGGGGCATCTCGACCGGAGCCGTGCCTATACATATGCCTGCGAGGGTGTCACGAACCTTTTGCAGAAATACCCGTCGATTCAGGTGATTTTAGATGTGCACCGGGACGGTGTCAGCGAGCAGACGCATCTAGTCACGCAGATAGAAGGGAAACCAACGGCACAGATCATGTTTTTCAACGGTACCAGCGAGACGCCGGACGGACCGATCGAGTATCTGGCAAATCCCTGCCGGAAGGAAAATCTGGCGTTCAGTTTTCAGATGAAGTGGAATGCCGATCAGATATATCCTGGGTTTACGCGGACGATTTATTTAAAGGGGCTTCGTTACAATCTACATCTACGCCCGCGCTCGGCGTTGATTGAGGTCGGGGCACAGACGAATACATATGAAGAGGCGGTCAATGCGATGGATCCGCTGGCGCAGCTTCTGGATCAGGTGCTGACAGGCTAATGGCAAGGCTTTTAGTCAAGGCTTTTTCTATTTCAGGACTTGCGGCGTACCTGAAAAAATGGTATATTCATTTAGATCAGGTGTTATTTATTATAAAAGATGATTTTAAATAAAAAATAAGATATCGCAGCAAACATTTTGCTGCCAAACAAAGTGATACAGAGAGAGGAATGAACGGATGGCAATTATAGATCAGAGCAAAATCAGAAATTTCTGCATCATTGCACATATCGATCACGGCAAATCAACGTTGGCAGATCGTATTATTGAGATGACGGGACTTTTAACGAGCCGTGAGATGCAGGCGCAGGTGCTTGATAACATGGATCTGGAGCGGGAGAGAGGTATTACCATCAAGTCGCAGGCAGTCCGCACGGTATATAAGGCGAAAGACGGTCAGGAGTACATTTTTAATCTAATCGACACGCCTGGACATGTGGACTTTAACTACGAGGTTTCCCGAAGCCTGGCGGCGTGCGACGGCGCGATTCTGGTTGTGGATGCGGCACAGGGAATCGAGGCGCAGACGCTGGCGAATGTATATCTGGCGCTGGATCATGATCTGGAGGTCATTCCGGTGTTAAATAAGATCGATCTGCCGAGTGCGGATCCGGAGCGCGTGGCAGCGGAGATCGAGGATGTGATCGGTCTGGAGGCGTCAGATGCACCGCGCATTTCTGCGAAGACCGGCTTAAATGTCGAGGCAGTTCTGGAGGAGATCGTGCAGAAGATCCCGGCACCGGCGGGCGATCCGGAGGCATCGCTGCAGGCGCTTATTTTCGACTCTCTGTATGATTCTTACAAGGGCGTTATCGTATTCTGCCGTGTGAAGAACGGTACGATCAAAAAAGGCACACGCATGAAAATGATGGCGACCGGAGCGGCTGCCGAGGTTGTGGAGGTCGGATATTTTGGCGCAGGTCAGTTTATTCCGTGCGAAGAGCTTTCAGCCGGTATGGTTGGCTATGTGACTGCCAGTATTAAAAATGTGCAGGATACCCGCGTGGGCGATACGATCACCGATCTGGACAACCCATGTGCAGAGCCGCTTCCGGGTTACAAGAAGGTAACGCCGATGGTATACTGCGGTCTTTATCCGGCGGATGGTGCGAAATATCCGGATCTGCGGGACGCACTGGAAAAATTGCAGCTCAACGATGCAGCGCTCTATTTTGAGCCAGAGACATCGGTAGCGCTGGGCTTTGGTTTCCGGTGTGGTTTCCTGGGGCTTCTCCATCTGGATATTATCCAGGAACGCTTGGAACGCGAGTACAATCTGGATCTTGTGACAACGGCGCCGGGCGTTGTATACCGGGTGCACAAGACGAACGGCGATATGATTGAGCTGACGAACCCGTCAAACCTGCCGGATCCGTCCGAGATTGCCTATATGGAAGAGCCGATCGTGTCGGCGGAGATCATGGTTACGACCGAGTTTGTCGGTGCGATCATGACGCTGTGCCAGGAGCGCCGCGGCGTTTACCTGGGAATGGAGTATATTGAGGCGAGCCGTGCGCTGCTGAAATATGAACTTCCGTTAAATGAGATTATTTATGATTTCTTCGATGCATTGAAATCGCGCTCCCGCGGTTACGCGTCGTTTGATTATGAGTTAAAGGGCTACGAGGAATCCAAGCTGGTAAAACTGGATATTCTCGTCAACCGCGAGGAAGTGGACGCGCTCTCTTTCATCGTATTCGAAGGTTCGGCATATGAGCGCGGCAGAAAAATGTGCGAGAAGCTCAAGGATGAGATTCCGCGTCATTTATTTGAAATTCCAATCCAGGCGGCGGTCGGTGGAAAGATCATTGCCCGCGAGACGGTCAAGGCAATGCGGAAGGACGTTCTGGCAAAATGCTACGGCGGCGATATTTCCCGAAAGAGAAAACTTCTGGAGAAGCAGAAGGAAGGAAAGAAACGTATGCGTCAGATCGGAAACGTAGAGATTCCGCAGAAGGCATTTATGAGCGTCCTGAAGCTGGACGAGGAATAATGGAATTATATATACACATCCCGTTCTGCGTCCGCAAATGCCGTTACTGTGATTTTCTTTCGTTTGCGTCCGATGCGTGCGTGCGGGAAAAATATGTGGATCAGCTGATCCGGGAGATTGAAAGCATTCTGGAAGAGGATGCAGGGCAGTGCCCTGAAAATGCGGCGCCGCGGCTAAACCTGACAGGGCGGACGGTGGAGACGATCTTTATCGGCGGCGGAACGCCGTCCCTGCTTCCACCATCGGCGATTGAGCGGATTCTGGCAGCCGTCCGGCAGGTCTTTCGGGTAGAGCCGGATGCGGAGATCACGATGGAGGCGAATCCGGGGACATTGACGCCGGATTCGGCAGCCGGTTACCGGAATGCAGGGGTCAGCCGCCTGAGTCTGGGGCTGCAGTCGGCTTCGGAGGAGGAATTGCGGCTTTTAGGGCGGATTCATACGCGGGAGCAGTTTTTACAGAGTTTTCGTGCTGCGCGGGACGCTGGATTTGACAATATCAATGTCGATCTGATGTCGGCGCTTCCGGGACAGTCGGAGGAGAGCTGGCAGGAGACTCTGCGGTTCGTCTGCGACCTTGAACCGGAACATATTTCCGCATACAGCCTGATTGTGGAAGAAGGCACGCCGTTATATGACGAGTACGGGGAGATGTGCGCGGATCTGGAGAAATACGGCGATTACGCCTCTATGCCAAAGCGTTTACAGACGAAGTATGAAGGCTGCAAATGTCTGCCGGATGAGGAGACAGACCGGAATATGTACCACCACACGAAAACAACGCTGGCGAAGCTGGGCTATGAGCGGTATGAGATTTCCAATTATGCCAGACCGGGCTATGCCTGCCGCCACAACATCGGTTACTGGACCGGTGTGGAGTATCTGGGACTTGGTCTGGGGGCATCCTCGCTGGTGGGCGGGAAACGCTTTCAGGTGACAGCGGATTTGAACCGTTATCTGGTGTTTACGAAAGAAGAACTGGCAGCGGGCGCGCAGTATGAGGAAATACATGAACTGAGTCGTCAGGAGCGGATGGAAGAATTTATGTTTCTGGGGCTGCGGCTGACCGGCGGCGTCCGGACGGCAGAGTTTGAACGCCGGTTTGGCGTGGCGATGGAAGCGGTGTACGGCGAGGTGATCGAGCGGCTTTTGAAAGAAGGATTGTTGGAAGCATCGGTCCAGACAGATAGCCATATCCGCCTGACTGAATATGGCTTGGATGTCAGTACCTATGCACTGGCGGAGTTTTTGCAATAAGAATAGAAATGTATGCCCGGAGTGCTTTTTGATTTCTGTTTTGCGACGGCAGGAGGAATTTGGGCGTGCATGAAAATTTTGGAGGATGTAGCATGGATTGCACGATACTGCAGTTTATAATCGTCTGCCCGATGGTATTTCTGGCAGGCTTTGTGGATGCGATCGCAGGGGGAGGCGGATTGATTTCACTTCCGGCGTACCTGATCGCCGGGGTTCCGACCCATATGGCGCTCGGAACCAACAAAATGAGTTCCATGATGGGAACGGCAATCGCGACCGGGCGGTTTGCCAAAAACGGTTACATACAGTTTAAGAAGGTGGTCTGGTTTATCGTGGCGGCGCTGATCGGTTCTTCGATCGGTTCGAACCTGACTCTGTTAGTCAGCGATAAGATTTTACAGTATATGATGATCGTGATTCTTCCGATTGTTGCATTTTATGTTATGCGGAATAAGAAAATGGGCGATGATTCGCTGGCGGGCACCCTGCCGGAGCGGAAATCATTTCTGATTGCGCTGGCATCCGCGCTGATCATCGGTATTTATGATGGTTTTTACGGACCGGGAACCGGAACTTTCCTGCTGCTGGTGCTCACAGGAGCGGCGCGCTATACGATGAAAGAGGCGGCGGGTACGACAAAGGCGATCAATCTTTCGTCTAATGTGGCGGCGTTTGTCACATTTGTGATTCACGGCAAGATCATTTACACGCTGGGGCTGGCTGCGGCGATCTGCAGTATTTTAGGAAATTATATCGGTTCCGGCCTGGTAATGGGAAATGGACAGAAGATCGTGCGCCCGCTGATTCTAGTGGTGCTGGCGATCCTGTTTGTGAAGATTTTATCGGGAAATTAGAAAAGAAAATTAAAACGATTAGGCGGATTCATTCGTTTGACAGTTACTGTTCACGCATACGTGCCCAGTAACGGAATTTGCCGTGGCTTCGCATTTAAATACGGCAAATTCCTGCTGCCACCACGTTTTCTTACGGCACTTTCGGTTCCAAAAGTGCCTACCTGTGAACAGTAACGTTTGACACATTTACAGTGAAAATGATGAAAAAATAGCTGCGTGATGAAACGTGAATATTTGGCTGATAAGTCGTTTCAATAAAGAGAGGTAACGAACATGAAATGGAAGAAATTTACGCTGACGACCACCACAGAGGCGGTGGATCTCATCAGCTACACATTGGATGAGCTCGGCATCGAGGGTATTGAGATTGAGGATAATATCCCACTGACCGAGAAAGAGACGAAGGGAATGTTCATCGACATTCTGCCGGAGCTTCCGCCGGATGAGGGCGTGGCGAAGGTAAGTTTATCTCGATGAGGATGATGATATCCCGGCGATGATGGCGAAAGTCAAAGAGGCGCTGGAAGAATTGAAGCCGTTTACCGATCTGGGCGCCTGCACGTTTGCAGAATCCGAGACGGAGGATAAGGACTGGATCAACAACTGGAAACAGTATTTCAAACCGTTTACGGTCGATCACATCCTCATCAAGCCGACCTGGGAGACAGTGCCGGAGGAGCACAAGGACAAGCTGCTGATTCAGATCGATCCGGGTACGGCGTTTGGTACGGGCATGCATGAGACAACGCAGCTGTGCATCCGCCAGCTCGAGAAATACGTGACACCGGATTCAGAGGTGCTTGATGTCGGAACCGGAAGCGGTATCTTAGGCATCACGGCGTTAAAACTGGGCGCAAAACACGTATTTGGAACGGATTTGGATGAAAATGCGATCACAGCCGTTGGCGAGAATCTGGAAGCAAACGGAATCGCACCGGAGCAGTTCAAGGTCGTACAGGGCAACATCATCGACGATAAAGCAGTGCAGGACGAGGTAAAATACGAGTATTACGACATTGCGGTTGCCAACATCCTGGCAGACGTTATCATCATGTTGCAGAAAGAGATCCCGGTTCATATTAAGAAAAATGGTATCTTCATCACATCGGGTATCATTGATATGAAGGAAGAGGCAGTCAAGGCGGCATTTGAGGCGAACGATGCCTTTGAGATTGTAGAGATTACCCATCAGGGCGAGTGGGTTTCTGTGACAGCGAGGAAGAAATAATCATGTACCATTTTTTTGTGGAACCGCACCAGATCGGGGCGGAAGAAATCAGGATTGAGGGCGCGGATGTCAACCATATCCGCAATGTTCTGCGGATGAAGCCGGGCGAGGAGATCCTGATCAGCAGCCGTGAGGGCGGCGACTATTTCTGCCGCGTGGAAGAACTGGAACCAGAGTATGTTTCGGCAAAGATTCTGGAAGAATGGGAAAACAAAGAGCTTCCGGCGCGGATTCACCTGTTCCAGGGGCTTCCGAAGGGCGATAAGATGGAACTGATCATCCAGAAGGCGGTGGAGCTGGGGGCATACCGGGTGGTTCCGGTCAGCATGAAGCGCTCGGTTGTCAAGCTGGATGCGAAAAAAGCGGACGCGAAGAGAAAACGCTGGAATGCGGTTTCTGAGAGCGCCGCGAAGCAGTCCAAGCGCAGCCTTATCCCGGAGGTGGCGTCGCTTATGACCTACAAAGAGGCGGTCAAAGAGGCAGCCGGGTACGATATGGTTCTTCTGCCATATGAGTCGGCGGACGGCATCCGGAAAACGAGGGAACTGCTGGCGTCGGTCAAGCCGGGTACGGATATCGCCGTTTTCATCGGTCCGGAGGGCGGTTTTGAGGACGAAGAAGTCGAGCTTGCCAGGGAAAACGGGGCGGAGATCGTAACGCTTGGAAAGAGAATTTTGCGGACGGAGACGGCAGGCTTGTGTATGCTGTCGGCACTGATGCTGCAGTTGGAAGTGTAATTGGAAAATTACAAAGGAGATAGAGATAAAAATGGAAGCCTATTTTGATAATTCAGCGACCACCAAGGTGCTGGACTGCGTAAAGGATGCGGTCGTTGATGCAATGTGCGTCAACTACGGAAACGCGGCGGCGAAGCACAGAAAAGGTGTGGAAGCAGAAAATTTGATTCGCGAGGCAAAGAAGGCGATCGCGGATACACTGAAAGTGCAGGAGAAGGAGATTCTCTTTACTTCCGGCGGAACAGAGTCGAACAATACGGCGCTGATCGGCACGGCGCTGGCAAATCGCAGAGCCGGAAAACACCTTATCACGACCGGTGTGGAACATCCGTCGATCTACAATACGATGTCATTTCTGGAGGAGATGGGCTTTGAGGTGACCTATCTTCCGGTCGATCATCTGGGGCATATTTCTCTGGAGGATCTGGAAAAAGCTATCCGCGAGGACACGATCCTGGTGTCTGTGATGTACGTCAATAACGAGGTCGGAGCAGTAGAGCCGATCGAAGCGATCAGCCAGTGCATCAAGAAGAAAAATCCGAAGACATTGTTCCATGTCGATGCGATCCAGGCATATGGAAAATATAAGATCCGTCCGAAAAAACAGGGAATTGACCTGCTTTCCGTCAGCGGACACAAGATCCATGCGCCGAAGGGCGTCGGATTCCTCTATATCCGCGACGGTGTCAAGATCCGCCCGATTCTGTTTGGCGGCGGCCAGCAGAAGGGCATGCGTTCCGGTACGGAAAATGTGCCGGGGTGTGTCGGACTCGGCGTGGCAGCACGCGAGGCGTACAAAGATTTTGATGCACGAATCGAAAAGCTGTATACACTCCGGGAGCACCTGATTGCGGGATTGAAACCGCTCGGCGGCGTCACCATCAACGGCAGTGAGGACCGCACCAACGCGCCGCAGATCGTCAGCGCCAGCTTTGAGGGCGTCCGCAGCGAGGTACTTCTCCATGCGCTGGAGGACAAAGGGGTTTATGTATCGTCCGGTTCCGCCTGCTCGTCCAATCATCCGGGCATCAGCGGTACTTTAAAGGGAATCGGCGTGAAAAAAGAACTTCTCGATTCGACGATCCGGTTCAGTCTGGGTGATCTGAATACCGAGGAAGAAGTAGACTATGCGATCGGCGTTCTGGGAGAACTGCTTCCGGTACTGCGCCGTTACCAGATGAAATAAAATGGCTGTTTAAAGAATGGCTGTTCAGTTTTTTTGCGGGAAAGCAGAAGAATGACAGCCTGTTGTAGAAAGGGAATTCCATGTTTCATACATTTTTGATTAAATATGCGGAGATTGGCCTGAAAGGTAAAAACCGCTATGTATTCGAGGACGCGCTAGTGTCCCACATCCATCACTCGTTAAAACGTCTTGATGGAAAATTTACCGTAACCAAGGAGGCAGGGCGTATCTATGCGACCGCAGCGGAAGAATTTGATTACGATGAGGTCATCGACGCACTGAAAAAGGTATTCGGTATTGCGGCGATCTGTCCGATGGTCCAGTTAGAGGACAACGGCTATGACGACCTGAAAGCGAAGATTGTTGAGTATGTGGACAAAGCATACCCAGATAAACACTTTACGTTCAAGGTAAACACCCGCCGTGCCAACAAACAGTATCCGCATACCTCCGAGGAAGTCAACCGCGATCTCGGTGAGGTCATCCTGGACGCATTCCCGGAGACAAAGGTAGACGTACACAATCCGGATGTTCTTTTAAATGTGGAACTGCGTGCAAAACGTATCAACGTATACTCTCTGGTGATTCCGGGACCGGGCGGTATGCCGGTCGGAACCAATGGACGCGCGATGCTGCTTTTATCCGGCGGTATCGACAGCCCGGTGGCAGGATACATGATCGCAAAACGCGGCGTTACCATCGAGGCAACTTATTTCCATGCGCCGCCATACACCAGCGACCGTGCAAAACAGAAAGTAGTCGATCTGGCAAAACAGGTAGCAAAATACGCAGGTCCGATCAAATTAAACATAGTCAATTTCACAGATATCCAGCTCTACATCTACGAGCAGTGCCCGCATGAGGAGCTGACGATTATCATGCGCCGTTACATGATGAAGATCGCGGAAGAGCTGGCGAAGAAAGACGACTGTCTCGGACTCATCACCGGCGAGAGCATCGGTCAGGTAGCATCCCAGACGGTTCATTCCCTGGCGGTTACCAATGCAGTCTGCACACTTCCGGTCTTCCGCCCGCTGATCGGTTTCGACAAACAGGATATCGTCGATATTTCCCTGAAAATTGGTACCTACGAGACATCGATCGAGCCGTATGAAGATTGCTGCACCATCTTCGTAGCCAAACACCCGGTTACCAAGCCGGTCCTGCACCTGATTGAAAAATCCGAGCGCAATCTGGAAGAGAAGATAGATGCGCTGGTAAAAGAGGCGATCGATACGGTTGAGGTTATCCGGTGCTAGTCATATATAAAAAAGAATGTGCCTTGGCACATTCGGGCGTCTCGCGCGGTCGCTTGCGACAGTTTTTTGCTTCGCGCGAGTGCGCATCCTCGCGGAGTTTTTTTTCATAGGACGCAGTTCTCTATGAAAAAAAAAGAACCGCTGCAAAGCGAGTTGCTTAACAGCGGTTTTTTTCGTTTCAAACAGAACCATCTCGATCGTTCTAATGGTTGCTATACAATGTACGGAGCCAGTGTCGTTAAGATCTCATCGATCTGGTTCTCAGAATGGATGTTTAAATCGATCGGTTTGGACAGATCCAGACTGAAGATACCCATGATGGATTTAGCGTCAATCACATAACGTCCGGAAACAAGGTCAAAATCTACGTCGAACTTTGCTAAGTCGTTGACGAAGGATTTAACTTTATCGATCGAGTTTAAAGAAATACGAACTGTTTTCATGAAAAAAACCTCCTCTATCTACAATAATACTTTTATACTACAAAGTAATCTGACAAAAGTCAAGAGAGGATTCAATTTAAAGGAGATAAAAATGAGAAAAGCGGCATTCCACAATCTGGGCTGCAAGGTGAACTCGTATGAGACGGAAGCCATGCAGCAGCTCTTAGAGGATGCAGGATATGAGATTGTGCCGTTCCGGGAAGGAGCGGATGTTTATATTATCAACACGTGTTCCGTGACGAATGTTGCCGACCGGAAATCGCGCCAGATGCTGCACCGGGCAAAGAAAATGAACCCGTCGGCGGCTGTTGTGGCGGTCGGCTGTTATGTGCAGGCAGCAGGCGCGGAGCTGAAAAAAGATGAGGCGGTCGATCTGATCGTCGGCAATAACCAGAAAAAAGATCTGGTACAGATTCTGGATGATTATTTTACAGATCACGAAAACAGCGGTGAGATTCTGGATATCGGACATTCACAGGAATACGAAGAACTCCATATCCGCCGGATTGCTGACCATACGCGTGCCTTTATCAAGGTACAGGACGGCTGCAACCAGTTTTGCAGCTATTGTATTATACCATATACGAGAGGACGCGTCCGCAGCCGCCGCCCGGAGGACATCGAGCACGAGGTGCGCGGGATTGCGGAAGCCGGATACAAGGAAATTGTCTTGACAGGTATTCATTTAAGCTCCTATGGTGTCGATTTCAAGGATGAGCAGCAAGAAAATCTGCTGACTTTAATCAAACGTCTCGACCAGATTCCGGGCATTGAGCGCCTGCGCCTTGGTTCTCTTGAACCACGTATCGTAACCCGCAAATTTGCCAAAGAGCTGGCGAGGCTGCGGACCATCTGCCCGCACTTCCATCTGTCACTCCAGAGTGGCTGTGACGCGACTTTAAAGCGCATGAACCGCCGCTACAACGCTGCTGAATATCAGGCGTGCTGTGAAATTCTGCGGGAAGAATTTGACAATCCGGCGATCACGACCGATGTCATCGTAGGATTCCCGGGCGAGACCGAAGAAGAATTTGCCGAAACAGAACGCTTCTTAAAAGCGATCCATTTCTATGAAATGCATATATTCAAATACTCCCGCCGCGCAGGCACCCGCGCCGCCGATATGCCGGATCAGGTACCAGAAGGAACCAAATCCGTCCGCAGCGATATCCTGCTGGCACTGGAAAAACAGCAGTCCTTAGAATACCGCGGGCGCTTCCTCGGAACCGAAGAAGAAATCCTTCTCGAAGAACCAATCGAGATTGACGGAACCAAATACATGATGGGACACACCCGCCAGTATGTCAAAGGTGCCGTGCCATACGAAGAAGGATTGAAAAATAAGACGGTGAAGGGAATCTTCACGAAGGCACTGAATGAAGAGGTGCTTTTACTGGAAAATGAATAAAAGACAGGAAACGAAAAAACCAATGATACCCCCAAGATGGGATTCATTGGTTTTTTACATACATATAAAATTAAAAAAAATGACATAAATAGAATATATCGGCTTAACAAATTAATCAGTAAGCAATCAATGAACCCCAACGAGATCCTTAATAACTTCCCCAGCAATAATCAGTCCCACTACGGACGGCACAAAAGAGATACTCCCCGGAATCTGCCGTCTGGCGGTACAGCTGCGTGCGGTTCCCGGCGGGCAGACACAGTGGGAACGGCAGGAGATTGCCATATCATCGCCCGGAGTCAACGGTTTCTCTTTCGAATAAACCACTTTCAGTTTCTTGATTCCGCGTTTTTTTAGCTCACGCCGCATGACCTTCGCGAGGGGGCAGACGGAAGTCTTATAAATGTCAGTTACCTCAAAGGCAGCCGGATCCAGCTTGTTTCCGGCACCCATCGAGCTGATGATCGGCGTGTGGCTTGCCTCTGCCTGTTCTACCAGCATCAGTTTTCCCGTTACGGTGTCGATTGCGTCGATCACGTAGTCATACTGGGAAAAATCAAATTCCTTCGCGGTATCCGGCATGTAGAATGTCTTGTAGGTGTGGACAACCGCATGCGGGTTGATGGATTTGATGCGTTCCTCAGCGACATCGACCTTGTACTTTCCGATGGTGGAGGTGGTTGCGATGATCTGACGGTTGATGTTGGTTAAGCAGACCTTGTCATCGTCGATGAGATCAAGCGTGCCGACGCCGCTGCGCGCGAGGGCCTCCACCGCATAGCCGCCGACTCCGCCGATGCCGAAGATGGCAACGCGTGCTTTTGATAAACGCTCCATGGCATCCCTGCCGAGGAGAAGTTCCGTTCGTGAAAATGAATTTAACATATGATACTCCCTTATAATATATTCTGTCAGTAGCTTCACAGTCACAACTGTGCTATACTAGATAATAGCAGGCTCTGTTTCTGAACGTTTTTTACCCATCAGTTCGGTATTTTATTGTAAAGGTGCGGTCTGCGTTTGTCAAGAAAGATATGAAGAAACGCCACAAAGTGTGCAAATAATCGTTACTGTTCACGGGTAGGCACTTTTGGAACCGAAAGTGCCGTAAGAAAACGTGGTGGAAGCAGGAATTTGCCGTATTTAAATGCGAAGCCACGGCAAATTCCGTTACTGGGCACGCGTGCGTGAACAGTAACAACGGGCAAAAAAGGGTTGACAGATATTGCATAAAGTGATAACATACCTACTAAGTCGATAGGAAAAAAGAAAAGGAGTGAAGATCATGAAAGCAGTCAATGGTTTTTGGATGAATACGATGTGTTGCAGCAATGTTTGTACCTGTATGGATCGATGTTGTTGTCGCATTTGTGTACGCGAAAACCAGAAAGCTGGACTTCGGTAAGCGGGGGTTCCGGGGAAAACGGGTTTCGTGAATCTTTTTATTCATAAGGGTTAAGGATATAGAAAGAGCGCATCCGCGTACACAGAAAAACAAGCAGGACAGGCGGCAGAAAAGCTGGATTGGACGGGCGGGAAATGTGTATAGAGGATGGGCTCTTTTCGTATTTTAAACTTCTTTTGGAGCGAGTTTTTCAAATTGGAAATGAGTTCTGGAAAAAAGAAGAATCTACAGAAATCTATAAAAAATTAAAAAATATAAAAATCATCACAGATATAGGAGGAAATCATCATGGCAAACATTTATAAGGGAACACTGGGACTGGTAGGAAACACACCGTTAGTTGAGGTTGTGAATGTTGAGAAGGCGCTGGGACTGGAAGCAACGGTTCTGGTAAAACTGGAGTATTTAAACCCGGCTGGAAGCGTGAAGGATCGTATTGCAAAAGGCATGATTGAGGATGCAGAGAAGAGAGGTGTCCTGAAAGAGGGTTCTGTCATCATCGAGCCGACTTCCGGCAATACCGGTATCGGTCTGGCGTCTATCGCAGCAGCGAAGGGATATCGCATCATCCTGACGATGCCAGAGACGATGAGCGTGGAGCGCCGCAACATTCTGAAAGCGTACGGTGCAGAGATTGTCCTGACTGAGGGCGCAAAGGGCATGAAGGGCGCGATCGAGAAGGCAGAAGAACTGGCAAAAGAGACACCGGGCAGCTTCTTAGCTGGTCAGTTTGTCAATCCGGTCAATCCGGCGGTTCACAGAGCAACCACTGGTCCGGAGATCTGGAATGATACCGACGGAAAGGTTGATATCCTGATCGCAGGTGTTGGTACCGGCGGAACTCTGACAGGTACCGGCGAATACTTAAAATCCCAGAACCCGAATGTGAAAGTTGTAGCGCTGGAGCCAGCTTCATCCCCGGTATTAAAGACAGGCAAGGGCGGCGCACACAAGATTCAGGGTATCGGCGCGGATTTGTACCGGATGTACTGAACACTAAGATTTATGATGAGATTTTCGAGGCGGAGAATGAGGATGCATTTGCGGCAGCAAAACTTCTGGCACACAAAGAGGGCATCTTAGTCGGTATTTCCTCCGGCGCAGCTCTGCATGGTGCGATTGAGCTGGCAAAACGCCCGGAAAATAAGGGGAAAACCATCGTAGCGATTCTTCCGGACAGCGGTGACCGCTATTATTCCACACCACTCTTTACAGAGGACTAAGAGACTAATTATAAGAGACTAATTATAGAAATAGGACTTCCCAGAATGCAGGGAGAGTGTTATAATTAACAGAAAATGAGTTACTGGTTACGTGCGCGTGAACGGTAACAAAACAGCAGAAAAACACAGGACCCGTTTGTTTGGCAGAGCACTGTCAGCGCGGATCCTGTGCTTTTGTTTCATTTCATGAGAATTGTGGTTACTGTACACGGGTAGGCACATTTTTTACATTCTTTTTCTTAAAGAGGATTTTGCAGATAACGGATACAGGAGAATATACAATGAAAACGATTACGATTGAGGAGCTGGAAGCGTTAAAGGATGCGGAGAAGACGATCGTGGACATCCGCCCGCAGGACCAGTATATGCGCGGAACTTTTCCGGGGGCGGTAAGCCTCCCGGCGTCCCGGCTGGAAGAGCAATATGAGGAAGAAACAGCCAGGTTAGACAAAATGCATCCAGTGTATGTGATGTGCCATACCGGTGAGAAGAGCCAGGAGTGGGTGCGTCGTCTGACCGGAGATGGATTTGACGCGGTCAATGTGGAGGGTGGTTACCGTGCGTGGCTGCGCCTCTCCCTGTCCCGCTTCGTAGGCGGAGAATCCGAGGCGGATCGAGAGGAAAAACGGGCGAGAATTGAGCAGAGTATTATAAAAAAATTCCGCAAGCCGATCTGGCGGGCGTTTACGCGGGCGCTCAACACCTACGACCTGATTCAGGAGGGCGACAAGATCGCAGTTTGTATTTCCGGCGGCAAGGATTCCATGCTGATGGCGAAACTTTTCCAGGAATTGAAAAAACATGGAAAATTCCAGTTTGAAACCGTTTTTCTAGTGATGAATCCGGGCTACAATGCGGATAACTGGAAGATCATCCAGGACAATGCGAAACTTCTTGGCATTCCGCTGACGGTATTTGAGAGCGATATTTTCGATACAGTGGCGACGATCGAACAGAATCCGTGCTACCTTTGTGCCAGAATGCGACGCGGTCACCTCTATGCACAGGCGAAAGCGCTGGGCTGCAATAAAATTGCGCTTGGGCATCATTTTGATGATGTGATCGAGACGATCCTCATGGGAATGCTGTACAGCGGCAAGATTGAGACGATGATGCCGAAGCTGCACAGCCAGAATTTCGAGGGCATGGAGCTGATCCGTCCGATGTATCTTATCAAGGAAGATGCGGTCAAGGCGTGGCGCGATTACAACGGACTGCAGTTTATACAGTGCGCGTGCCGTTTTACTGAAAATTGCGTGAGCTGCGGAGGCGGACGCGGTTCCAAGCGCGATGAGATGAAGGAATTGATCGCCCATTTTCGCAAGGAGAGCGACGTGATCGAGAAAAATATCTTTAAGAGTGTCCACAATATCAACTTAAAGACTGTGATCGGTTACCACAAGGACGATTGGACGTACAATTTCCTGGATGATTATAATGATAAAAAATAACTTGCCGAATGGGGTAAAGTAGAGTAAAATAAAAAAGAGTAGTTTACCTGCACGCATGGATCCGCAGAGTGACAGAGCGCGGCGGGTATTTAAAAGGACGTGAAGACAAAATGGGTGATATCAGCAATACACAGTTTTTTAGAGCAGTACAGGAAGAGAAGAAGCTGGAGGCAAGCCAGGTTCTGGAACAGGTATATACAGCGCTGACGGAGAAGGGTTACAACCCGATCAATCAGATTGTAGGATATATTATGTCTGGAGATCCGACCTATATTACCAGCCACAAGAGTGCCAGAAGCCTGATTATGAAGGTAGAACGTGACGAAATTCTGGAAGAGCTTGTGAAGGTATATATTGAGACGAAGCTTCAGTAAAGAGTGGATGCAGCACGGCAATTAAAAAGCGGAAGAGTAAACAGCTGGCGACAACAGTCCAATATCTGACGGGCTGCCAGCTTGTTTTGTTATGGAGAAAATAGAATATGAGAATTATGGGGCTTGATTTTGGATCGAAGACCACGGGAGTGGCAGTCAGCGATCCGTTAGGCATTACAGCACAGGGGATTGAGACGATCACACGGAAGGATGAGAACAAACTTCGCCAGACCTGCGCCCGGATTGAAGAGCTGATCCGGGAATACGAGGTTGGGACGATTGTTTTGGGGTATCCTAAAAATATGAATAATACGCTGGGAGAGCGCGTTGAAAAGACGCTGGCATTTAAAGAGATGCTGGAACGGCGGACGAACCTTCCGGTCGTTATGTGGGACGAGCGTCTGACGACGAATGCGGCGGAGCAGATCCTGATCGAGAGTGGAGTGCGCCGGGAAAACCGGAAGAGCGTGATTGATAAGATTGCGGCAGTATTGATTTTGCAGGGATATTTGGATTTACAGGCACAAGGAAAAGCGGAAGAATAAATTATCAGTGATAAAAATCAATGATTGAAAATAAAGAATAGAAGGAGAATCATAGAATGGGAAACCTGGATTCAATGTTAGATGAACTGAATAATATGGAAAACAGCATCACGCTGAGGGATGAGAACGGCGAGGAAGTGAAGCTGTATGTCTTGGAAGAGACAAAATTAAATGGCGAGTCCTATCTGCTGGCAAGTGATACGAAGGACGGCGATGGAGAGTGCTATCTGTTGAGAGATACATCAAAGCCGGAGGATGCAGAAGCAGCTTACGAATTTGTGGACGATGACGGAGAACTGGAGTATATGTCCAAGGTGTTTGCGGAGCTGATGAGCGATCTGGGCGTTGATATCGAATAAAAATCTAAAAATCAAATTTTTGGAGGTGCATTGATTGAAAAAGGAAACAAATCATAATAAGGTAAAGATCATACCGCTCGGTGGTCTGGAACAGATCGGTATGAATATGACTGCCTTCGAATATGAAGACAGCATTATTGTAGTAGACTGCGGTATGGCATTCCCGAGCGACGATATGCTGGGAATCGATCTGGTTATTCCGGATGTATCCTATTTAAAGAACAACATTGACAAAGTCAAGGGCTTTGTGATCACGCACGGACATGAGGACCATATCGGCGCGCTGCCGTATGTACTCCGCGATGTTCCGGCACCGGTATACGGCACCAAACTGACGATCGGACTGATTGAGAATAAATTAAAAGAGCATAATATGATGAAGACCGTCCGCCGCAAGGTCGTAAAGCACGGACAGTCCATCAATCTCGGATGTTTTCGGATTGAGTTTATCAAGACGAACCACAGTATCGCAGATGCATCGGCGCTTGCGATCTTCTCCCCGGCTGGTATTATCGTCCACACCGGCGACTTCAAGATCGATTACACACCGGTATTCGGTGAACCGGCGGATCTGCAGCGTTTTGCCGAGCTTGGAAAGAAAGGCGTGCTGGCGCTGATGTGTGACAGTACCAACGCGATCCGTCCGGGATTTACGATGTCGGAGCGCACCGTCGGCAAGACCTTTGATTCGATTTTTGCAGAGCACAAGAACAACCGGATCATCGTTGCGACGTTTGCTTCCAACGTAGACCGTGTCCAGCAGATCATCAATACGGCATACCACTATGGACGTAAGGTAGTGGTCGAGGGCCGAAGCATGGTCAATGTCATCGGCACGGCGAGCGAACTTGGATACATTAATATTCCGGAAAATACACTGATCGACATTGAACATCTGAAAAATTATAAGAAAGAGGATACCGTCCTTATCACGACCGGCAGCCAGGGCGAGTCTCTGGCGGCACTGTCCCGTATGGCGGCAGACCTGCACAAGAAGGTTTCGATCATGCCGGGCGACGTGGTTATTTTAAGTTCCACCCCGATTCCGGGCAATGAGAAAGCCGTTGCAAGAGTTATCAACGAGCTGTCGATGAAGGGCGCAGAGGTTATCAACCAGGATACCCACGTATCCGGACATGCCTGCCAGGAGGAGATCAAGCTGATGTACTCCTTAGTTCGTCCGAAATTCTCGATTCCGGTACACGGTGAGTACCGCCACCTGATGGCGCAGCGCAACCTGGCAATCTCAATGGGCATTCCGAAGGAAAATGTCATCCTGATGCGTTCAGGCGATGTGATCGAGATCGGGGACGAGGGCTACTGCGTTGCCGACCATGTACAGGCGGGCGGCATCCTGGTCGATGGTCTGGGCATTGGTGATGTCGGAAATATCGTTCTGCGCGACCGCCAGAACCTGGCACAGAACGGTATCATTATCGTGGTACTGACGCTGGAAAAATACAGCAACCAGCTCTTAGCCGGACCGGATATTGTGTCCCGAGGTTTCGTCTATGTGCGTGAGTCCGAGGATCTGATGGAAGAGGCACAGAGAATCGTGGATGAAGCCGTACAAAGCTGTCTTGAGAAGCACGTGAGCGACTGGGGCAAGATCAAGAACATTATCCGCGACAGCCTGAGTGATTTCCTATGGAAGAAGATGAAGAGAAATCCGATGATTCTTCCGATCATCATGGAAGTGTAGAAGACTGCAAAAGCAGCACGGAGGTGGCATATGAGCCGGACATCTGGGGAACCCCATATCGCAGTATCGATTCTGGACAGTGTGTTCCGGATCGTCTTTCTGGTACTGACACTGTTTCTGCTCTATAAGGGCGCAACGAAGGGCTACTGGCTGGGGCATGAGATATTTAACCCGACCGCAGTTGAGGCAGAGCCGGGAAGAATGAGAACGGTTACCATCGAGGAAAGCGAAAGCACCTCCGAGGCAGGCGAAGCGCTGGAACGCGTCGGTTTGATTCAAAGCCGCGTGGTCTTTGTGCTGCAGGCAAAGATTTATGAATACAAGATATATCCGGGAACCTATCAGTTCAGCACCGCCCAGACTTCTCTGGAGATGCTGAAGGAGATGGATGAGGCGGCAGCTTCTGCCGCCAGCCCGGAGGAGGATAAAAGTGATAGTAAATGACAGAATTACCGCCTATATCCAGTCGTTGGACGCGGGCAACGGACCGCTACTCGACTCGATAGAGGAAGAAGCGCTGGCTGACTGCGTGCCGATCATCCGCAGGGAGACCTCCGCATTTCTGAAAACACTGATTGCTCTCAAGCGCCCGCAGTCGATTCTGGAGGTAGGAACGGCTGTGGGCTATTCGGCTTTACTGATGAGCCGTGTGATGCCGGAAAACTGCCGGATCACGACGATTGAGAAGTACGAAAAAAGAATACCGATTGCCAAGCGCAATTTTGAAAGGGCAGGAAAAGAGCCGTGCATTACTTTACTGGAAGGCGATGCGGAAGAGATACTGGGGACGCTTTCCGGCCTTATGATTTTATATTTATGGATGCGGCTAAGGGGCAGTATATGCACTGGCTGCCTCAGATTTTGCGTCTGCTGCCGTCCGGCGGCGTTCTTCTGTCGGACAATGTCTTACAGGACGGCGATATCGTGGAATCCCGCTATGCGGTCGAGCGCCGCAACCGGACGATCCACACGCGGATGCGCGATTATTTATATGAACTGACACACATGAAAGAATTTGAGACGTCTGTCATTCCGATCGGGGATGGCGTGGCGTTAAGTGTAAAGCGATAAAAGAAAGGAAAAACATGAGAAAACTGGAACTTCTAATCCCGGCGGGCAGCCTGGACGTCCTCAAGACGGCGGTCCTTTACGGAGCCGATGCGGTCTATCTGGGCGGTGAGGCGTTTGGTCTGCGGGCAAAGGCGAAGAATTTTACGAACGAAGAGATCAAAGAGGGCATTGCGTTTGCCCATGAGCGCGGCGTCAAAGTATATATTACAGCAAATATTTTTGCACATAATGATGATTTAGCCGGTGTGGAAGAATATTTCACAGAACTAAAAGAAATCAAGCCGGATGCGCTGATTATTTCCGATCCGGGTGTCTTTGAGATTGCCAGACGCATTCTCCCGGAGATGGAGATCCATATCAGCACACAGGCAAATAATACAAACTACGGGACGTTCCTTTTCTGGTATAAACAGGGCGCGAAGCGTGTGGTAACGGCGCGGGAGCTGTCCTTGAAGGAGATTCGCGAGATCCGCGAACATATTCCGGAGGATATGGAGATCGAGAGCTTCATCCACGGAGCGATGTGCATTTCCTATTCAGGACGATGTCTTCTCAGCAATTTCCTGACGGGGCGCGACGCGAACCAGGGCGCCTGTACTCATCCGTGCCGCTGGAAATATGCGGTGGCGGAGGAGACAAGACCGGGCGAGTGGATGCCGGTCTATGAAAATGAGCGCGGCAGCTATATTTTCAACTCCCGCGACCTGTGCATGATTGAGCACATTCCGGAGATGGTCGAAGCAGGAATCGACAGCTTCAAGATTGAGGGACGCATGAAGACAGCACTCTATGTGGCAACCGTGGCGAGAACCTACCGAATCGCAATCGACGATTATCTGGAAAGCCCGGAAAAATACCAGTCCAAGATGGAGTGGTATAAGAGTGAGATCCGCAAATGTACCCACCGGGAATACATTACTGGATTTTATTTCCATAAACCGGGTACCGAGTCGCAGGTATACGGAAGCAATACTTATGTAAAACCGTACACCTATCTGGGAACGGTCGGCGCTGTGCGCGGGGATGGCCTGGTTCATCTGGAGCAGAAGAATAAATTCAGCGTGGGAGAGACGATCGAGATCATGAAGCCGGACGGACGTAACCTGCGTGTGGAAGTGAAAGGCATCTTTACCGAGGATGGAACCGCGCAGGAGAGCGCACCGCACCCGAAGCAGCAGCTCTGGGTAGACTTAGGCGGTATGGCGGAGCCGCAGGATATCCTGCGGCGTGAGGACGAAGCGCTGGATTTATAAAGGTGCGGCTGGATGGACATCAGGAGGATGACAGATGGTTTGGTTTTTAGGAGGAACGGCGGTCCTGTGCCTGTTATATTATATCATAATTGTTATTTATTCGGGTGTTTCGACTTCGTTTGCCTTGATCTGGCCCTGCTTGGCGATCTTTTTGGGACTTCTGGCGGCTGGATGGTGGTTTGGCAGCCAGCATGAGGGCAGAATCCCCGTGTGGGTCGGCGTTTCCGTCGGGACAGTATGTGCGGCGGGATTTCTGATTCTGGTGATCACGGAGGTTTTGATCGGCTGGAGCGCCATTACGGCGACGGGACAGCCGGCGGACTATGTGATCGTGCTGGGAGCGCGTGTGCGCGGCACCAAGCTCAGCAATTCCCTAAAGCAGCGTCTGGATCGGGCGATCGAGTATTCGGAGGAATATCCGAACACGGTTCTGGTGCTTTCCGGCGGAAAAGGTCCGGGCGAGGAGATCAGCGAGGCGCGGGCGATGTACGAATATTTACAGTACAACGGGATTCCGGAGGATAAGCTGCTGATTGAAGACCAGTCCTCCGACACGGTGCAGAACATCGAGTTCAGCCGGACGGTGATCGACCGGCAGGAATACAACAAGGCGCAGGCGGCGCGGGCACATCTGATGGAGTTTTACCGTGAGCGCCCGGACGGCGATACCATCCGGATCGGAATTCTGACAAGCAATTACCATGTGTTCCGGGCGGAGGCGATCGCGCGCAGACAGGAGATCGAGCCGGTCGGCGTGGCAGCTGCGTGCGACCCGGTGCTGGCGGTGCACCTGTGGCTGCGGGAGGCATTTGCCGTACTAAAAGACAAATTTATGGGAAGACTGTAAAAAAAGAAGAAAAAAAGATGCGATTCAACAGATGTCTGTATGCGCTGTGGAATCGTTTCAGAGAAAGGAAAGACAGCATGACAGTAAAAGATTTGAAGAGCTATCAGATCCTGAATGAAAAACACGTAAAAGAGCTGAATTCCGAGGGGATTCTTCTGGAACATAAGAAGACGGGAGCGAGAGTGTTCCTGCTCTCGAATGATGATGAGAACAAGGTATTCTGCATCGGATTCCGTACCCCGCCATCTGACAGCACGGGTGTGCCGCATATCATGGAGCACAGCGTTTTGTGCGGTTCGGCGAAATTTCCGGTCAAGGATCCGTTTGTAGAGCTGGTGAAGGGCTCCTTAAATACCTTCTTAAACGCGATGACCTACCCGGATAAGACGGTATACCCGGTTGCAAGCTGCAACGACAAAGATTTCCAGAACCTGATGGACGTCTATATGGACGCAGTTCTGCATCCGAATATCTATAAAGAAGAGAAGATTTTCCGCCAGGAGGGCTGGCATTACGAGATGGAGTCGGCGGACAGCCCGATCACGGTAAACGGTGTCGTTTACAATGAGATGAAGGGTGCATTTTCCTCTCCGGAGGGCGTGCTTGACCGCTACACGCAGAACACGCTTTACCCGGATACCTGCTATACGCATGAGTCCGGCGGTGCTCCGGAGGTTATCCCGGAGCTGACCTATGAGAATTTCCTGAATTTCCACCGCAAATTCTACCATCCGTCCAACAGCTTTATCTATCTGTACGGAAATATGGATATGGCAGAGAAGCTGGACTGGCTGGATCGTGAGTATTTAAGCCACTATGACCGTCAGCCGGTGGATTCTGAAATTCACTACCAGAAGCCGTTTGACGCGCCGAAGGACCGTGAGATCTTCTATCCGATCACTGAGGATGAGCCGGAGGATCACGCAACCTACCTGTCGGTTAATACGGTGGTGGGCGACGATCTCGACCCGATTCTCTACATGGCATTTCAGATCCTGGAGTATGTGCTTTTGGATGCGCCGGGCGCCGTTTTAAAGAAAGAACTCATCAGCGCCGGGATTGGCCAGGATATCCTGGGAAGCTATGAAAATGGTATTTTACAGCCATATTTTTCTGTCATTGCGAAAAATGCGGATAGCAGCCAGAAAGAGGCATTTTTAAAGACTGTCAAAGGAACGCTTAAGAAGCTGGCAGATGATGGCATCAACCAGAAGAGCCTGCTGGCGGGCATCAACTACTATGAATTCCGCAGCCGCGAGGCAGATTTCGGCAACGCGCCAAAAGGATTGATGTACGGCTTGCAGTGCTTAGATAGCTGGCTGTACGGCGGCGATCCGCTGATGCACCTAGAATATGAGGAGACATTTGCATTCCTCAAAAAAGCAGCAAAGGAAGGATATTTTGAAGAACTGATCCGCAAATATCTCTTAGATAACCCGTTTGAGGCGGTGATCACGGTCAGCCCGAAGCGGGGACTGACGGCGATCGAGGATGAGAAGCTGCGTGAAAAGCTGGAAGCATATAAGAAGAGCCTGGGCGCGGAGGAGATTCAGGCGATCGTGGATGGCACGAAAGAGCTGAAAGAGTATCAGGACACCCCGTCCCCGAAGGAAGATTTAGAGAAGATTCCGCTGTTGAAACGCTCAGATATCCGCAAAGAGGCGGAGAAATTTATCCTGACCGAGCGCGAGATTGGCGGAACCAAGGTGCTGGCACATGAGCTCTTTACCTCAGGCATCGGTTATCTGCGCGTGATGTTCCGTACCGACCGTGTACCATCCAGGGATCTGCCGTATGTGGGACTTTTGAAAGCAGTGCTTGGATTTGTCGATACGACGAAACACACATACAGCGATTTGTCGGATGAGATCAACTTAAATACCGGCGGTATCACGCTCAGCGTCAGCTCCTATGCGGACAGCCGGAAACAGGGCGCGTTTACCGGTATTTTTACCGCGAGTGCTCGGGTGCTGTGCGAGAAGCTGGACTTCGGATTTTCAGCGATCGCGGAGATTCTGCTTGATTCAATCCTTGATGATGAGAAACGTCTCGGCGAGATTGTGGCGGAGACGAAGTCGAAGAGCCAGATGCGTTTAAATCAGGCGGCACATTCAGCGGCAGTGATGAGAGCCAGCTCCTATTTTTCGGCAGATCGGCATTTGACGACTGCACGGGCGGAATCGGCTTCTACCAGTTCCTTGAAGAGACGGCAAAGCACTTTGAGGAGAAAAAGGGCGAGGTGATCGCGAAATTAAAAGAGACGGCGGCACGCCTGTTTACGAAAGAAAATATGCTGATAAGCTACACGGCAGCAGCCGACGATCAGGCAGGGCTTGAAGCAGCACTTCCGCTCTTAAAAGAACGTCTTCCACAGGGCGATGGAACCGTTTATCCGTTTGAGTGGAAAAAAGAGAATTTAAACGAGGGCTTCATGACCTCCTCCCAGGTCAATTATCTGGCGCGCTGCGGCAATTTCGTGGAGAAAGGGCTGGCATACAAGGGCACGCTGCGGACGCTGAAAGTCATTCTCGGATATGATTATCTGTGGATCAATGTCCGTGTCAAGGGCGGCGCTTACGGCGTCATGAATGGAGCCGGACGGTTTGGCGACAGCTATTTCGTTTCCTACCGCGATCCGAACCTGCGCGAGACGAATGAGGTTTACGAGGGCATCGTGCCGTATCTGGAGCAGTTTGAGGCAGACGAGCGTGATATGACGAAATTCGTGATTGGAACCATCAGCGACCTTGATGCGCCGCTTCTGCCGCCATACAAAGGCATTCGCGCCGACGCGGCCTGGTTTACCGGCGTGACGGATGCGATGATCCAGAAAGAGAGAGACGAGATCCTGGCAGTTACCCCGGAGGATATCCGGCGCTGGCGCCGATTATCAGGGCAGTGCTCAGTGAGCAGAGCATCTGTGCGATTGGAAATGCAGAGAAAGTCAAGGCAAATCAGGATCTGTTTAAGACGGTGAAGAATCTGTTTAACTAAATTAAATGCAAGTGAAAGGAAACAAGATGGCAAATACAGATACAAAAGAGTTTAAATCTGGCTTTGTGACCCTGATCGGGCGTCCGAATGTCGGCAAATCCACGCTGATGAACCACCTGATCGGACAGAAGATCGCGATCACATCTGAGAAGCCGCAGACGACCCGGAACCGTATCCAGACGGTTTACACAGACGAGCGCGGACAGATCATTTTTCTGGACACACCGGGTATCCACAAGGCGAAAAACAAGCTGGGCGAGTACATGGTCAATGTCGCAGAGAATACGTTAAAAGAGGTTGACGTGATTCTCTGGCTGGTAGAGCCGACCACCTTCATCGGAGCAGGCGAGCGCCACATTGCAGAGCAGCTTTCGAAGATCAAGACGCCGGTCATTCTGGTTATTAATAAAATTGATACGGTCAAATCGAAGGAAGAGATTCTGACCTTTATCGCGGCATATAAGGATATTTTGAATTTTGCGGAGATTATCCCGGTTTCGGCTCTCAAAGAGATGAATATCGAGGATGTCAAGAGCAGTATTTTTAAATATCTCCCGGCAGGTCCGCAGTTTTACGATGAGGATACCGTCACCGACCAGCCGATGCGCCAGATCGCAGCGGAGCTGATCCGCGAGAAAGCGCTTCGGATGCTGGACGACGAGATCCCGCACGGCATTGCAGTTGTCATCGACCAGATGAAAGAGCGCCCAAACGGCATCATCGACGTGGATGCAACGATCGTGTGCGAGCGCGATTCCCACAAGGGCATCATCATCGGAAAAGGCGGATCGATGTTAAAACGTATCGGAACCGCTGCCCGGATGGAAATTGAAAATCTGATGGACACGAAGGTCAACCTGAAACTCTGGGTTAAAGTGCGCCGGGAGTGGAGAGACAGCGATATGTATATGAAGAATTACGGATATAACCCGAAAGAAATTTAAGTGAGGGAAGGAAGGGCTGCATGCGAGATTTGATACAGACAACCGGAATGGTGCTTTATGCAGCCCCGGTCGGTGAATTTGATAAACGTCTGATTCTCCTGACGGGAGACCGCGGAAAAATCACGGCATTTGCCCGCGGGGCGAAGCGCACTGGAAGTTTGCTGCGTGCGGCAAGCCGGCCTTTCGCATTTGGAACCTTCACACTTTCTGAGACGCGGGATGCCTACAATCTTTATGGCGCGGAGATCGAAAACTATTTCGAAGGACTTGAACAGGACGTTGAGTGCGCCTGCTACGCCTCCTATTTTGCTGAATTCGCCGAATACTTCGGAAGAGAAGGTCTGGAGGCAAGAGAAATGCTGCGATTACTCTACCAGTCCTTCCGCGCCCTCCTAAAACCCGCACTCCCCAACAAACTTGTACAGCGTATCTTCGAGTTAAAAATCATGGTCATCAACGGCGAATACACCGAAGATCCACCCCTGCGCGCCGGAGACTCCGCACGCTACGCCTGGCAGTACGTCATCTACGCGCCGATCGAGAAGTTGTATACATTTCTTCTGAAAGAAGATGCATTTGCACAATTTGCGGCGAATGTGGAGCGGAATAAGAGGGCGTATGTAGATAAAAGTTTTCACTCATTGGAGATATTGCAGACGATTACATAACATACAACTATCCAGGGAGGAGCTGTTTATATGCCAGAAGCCAAATTCCACCAGAAAA
Organism: Clostridium sp. AF21-20LB; assembly: GCF_003478795.1. Lineage (NCBI taxonomy): Bacteria > Bacillati > Bacillota > Clostridia > Eubacteriales > Clostridiaceae > Clostridium > Clostridium sp. AF21-20LB. The sequence continues at coordinate 81,362 of NZ_QUGD01000006.1, forward strand.
TCGCCTGGTTCAATTTCATCTGCTGCCTCATGGTCATCTGGACGCATTCCGGCAACGCGGATCTGTTTTTCCCGGAACTGGGGCAGGACGCACCGTGGTGGCATTTCCAGTACCCGGTCATGCAGGAAATTCTGCGGGTGGACATCCCATGCTTTATCATGCTGTCTGCCTACCTGTTCTACCGGAACTTCACGATGAAGCGGCTGGGAGAAAAATTAAATAAACGTCTGCATTCGCTTCTGGTTCCGTACCTGCTCTGGAATACTATCTACTACGTGGCGTATGTGGCGGCGAGCCGGATTCCGGGACTGCAGACGATCGCCAACCGGACGGATCTGGTGATCACGACGTCCGGGGCATGGCAGGCGATCACCAAGTATACCTTCAATCCGGTGTTCTGGTTCATGTATCAGATCATTTTGCTGGTGCTGCTGGCACCGGTGCTGTATCTGTTTCTGAAAAATATCTGGACCGGCGCGGCATTTCTGCTGGTGCTGCTTGTGGCACTTTTCAAGGGGGTGGCGCTGCCGGAGCTGAATCTGGACGCCCTGATTTATTATTCCTTTGCCGCCTATGCGGCGCTGCACGGGAGAAAATGGGCGGAGGCGGTATGGTCGTGGAAGCGGGCGGCACTGGGGGTGTGCCTGCTGGCAGTGGGAATCGTGCTCAGCAGGAGCTATTATACCCACTATTTTGTGCCGGGAATCGTTCTCTACCAGCTTCTGGCAGTCATCGGTATCTGGATGATGGTAAACGAGCGCTGGCTGGGAGAAGTCAGACCGTTTATGACCTGCACCTTTTTTATCTATGCGACGCACTTTGTGGTGGTCCGTTTCCTCAATAAGGCGGCGGCGCTGCTATTTCCGGGCAGCCAGCTGGTTTCGATGTTTATGTATGTGTGCATGCCGCTACTTGCAGTGACACTCTGTTATCAGGCGGCGCGCGTGTTGCGGAGGTACCGTCCGGACATCTGGAAGACCCTGAATGGGGGACGTTGACAAAAAGCAGGATTTACGGTTGAAAGGCAGGTATCTCTGGAAACGGAAGTGCGAGTATGCGTTTTTTCAGGTCCAAGTCTTGAAAATACATAGAAAAGCAGGTATACTATAAAAACTTGGTTGTAGGAGCATTTTTGCGCTTGGGAGGAAGAGCAATGAAAAAAAGAGGATTTCTTCTGGCAGCGTGTACCGTGGGTGTGATGCTGTCCGGCTGTGGCTCACGGGAAACCGCCTTTTCCCCTTCGGAGAGCTGCGTATATGTGGCAAAAGACGGAGCGCTGTCGAGTGCTCTGGTGGAGCAGACCGGCGGTATTTCGGTCGATGAGAATGAATTAAAGCAGTATTTAGAGACGGCAGTGATTCATTTTAATGAAGAAAAAGGCGCCGGGGCGCTGGCACAGAACCAGAAAAATGCCGAGAGATTGCCGGCAGCATTGAAAAGTGTGAAGGCGGGAAAAGACACGGTGACTGCGATCTTTGATTATGCTTCCTTTGAAGATCTGAAAGCATTCGGAGAGACGAATGACAACGAGGACACCAGCAACTCCCTGACGGCGCTGGAGGCAAAGCCGCTTTCGGAGGCGATTGCCGATGGATGGTTTTCCGAGGGTGAGCTGGTAAAGGCAGATGGAAGCGAAGCCGGAACGGATACGGTTCAAAATGAAAAGAGCGGCATGGCAGTCCGGAGCGAGGGCGGTGCGACGCTGATGGTCGGCGGAAAAGTGCTTTACCGCAGTTCGAATACCGAGTTAAAAGACGATTCAACCGTCAGTCTGCCGGAAACAGGCACGGCTTATGTGATTTTTAAAAGATAAAAAACAGAATGATTGTTAAATTCGTCCATCTGCCAGATATCGAAAGAAGAGGCGGGGACGGGTACAATGATAAATGAATCAGGAGGACAAGACAAATGGAAAAGACGATGGACAAAATCGTGGCGCTCGCAAAATCAAGAGGATTTGTATATCCGGGTTCTGAGATTTACGGCGGCCTTGCCAATACATGGGACTACGGCAATCTGGGCGTAGAACTGAAAAACAATGTAAAACGTGCATGGTGGCAGAAATTTATTCAGGAAAGCCCGTACAACGTAGGTGTAGACTGTGCGATTCTCATGAACTCCCAGACATGGGTGGCATCTGGACATCTGGGCGGCTTCTCTGACCCGCTGATGGACTGCAAGAGCTGTAAAGAGCGTTTCCGTGCAGATAAGCTCATCGAGGACTATATGGCAGAGCACAACATCGAGATCGAGGGTTCCGTAGACGGCTGGTCCCAGGAGCAGATGAAACAGTACATTGATGACAATAACATCTGCTGTCCGAGCTGCGGCAAGCATGATTTCACCGACATTCGTCAGTTTAACCTGATGTTCAAGACTTTCCAGGGAGTTACCGAGGATGCAAAAAACACCGTATATCTGCGTCCGGAGACTGCACAGGGTATCTTTGTAAACTTCAAGAACGTACAGAGAACCTCCCGCAAGAAGATCCCGTTTGGTATCGGTCAGATCGGTAAATCTTTCCGTAACGAGATCACACCGGGTAACTTTACTTTCCGTACCAGAGAGTTCGAGCAGATGGAGCTGGAGTTCTTCTGTGAACCGGGAACCGACCTTGAGTGGTTTGCATACTGGAAACAGCACTGCATCGACTGGCTGCAGACACTTGGCATCAAGCCGGATGAGATGCGCGCGCGCGACCATTCTCCGGAAGAGTTGTGCTTCTACAGCAAGGCGACGACCGATCTGGAATTTCTGTTCCCGTTCGGATGGGGCGAGCTGTGGGGTATCGCAGACCGTACCGATTACGATCTGACCCAGCATCAGAACACCTCCGGTCAGGATATGACCTACTTCGATGATGAGAAGAAGGAGAAATATATCCCGTATGTGATTGAGCCGTCACTGGGTGCTGACCGTGTAACCCTGGCATTCCTGTGTGCTGCATACGATGAGGAAGAGATCGGAGAGGGCGATGTAAGAACCGTTCTTCACTTCCATCCGGCTATCGCACCGGTTAAGATCGGTGTGCTTCCGCTGTCCAAGAAGCTTAACGAGGGAGCAGAGAAGATCTACGCAGAGCTTTCCAAGTACTACAACTGCGAGTTCGACGACAGAGGAAACATTGGTAAGCGTTACCGCCGTCAGGATGAGATCGGTACTCCGTTCTGCATCACTTACGACTTCGAGTCGGAGACCGACCAGGCTGTTACCGTCCGTGACCGTGATACCATGGAACAGGTACGTGTGCCGATCGCCGAGTTAAAGAACTACTTTGAGGATAAGTTCCGTTTCTAATCTTTAAATAAACAAAAAAGCAGAAACCATATTCCAGAAAATAGGAGATGGTTTCTGCTTTTTGTGTTAGAGAGGGCTTGTGACATTTTTGGCATTTTGCAAAGAACGAAATTTATTTTGGGCCAGATTAGGCACTGTTCTGGATAGTCATCTCATTTAATATTCACGAAAATTACAAAAAAATATATATTGATCGAAAAAAAGTTGGAAAGAATTCAAAAAAACTCTTTACTAGACCGCAGTTTATGTTATAATATTCACGATGGCTTTTATCTTTCACATAAATACAAATATGTGAATGTAAAACATAAACGAGTATAGGAGGAAAATACTTATGGCAAAATGGGTTTATATGTTTAGCGAGGGCGACATGACCATGCGTAACCTGCTGGGAGGAAAGGGAGCGAACCTGGCGGAGATGACAAGCATCGGTCTGCCGGTTCCACAGGGATTTACAATCACAACTGAGGCTTGTACCCAGTATTACGAAGATGGTCGCAAGATTAACGACGAGATCATGGCACAGACCATGGAAGGCGTTAAGAAGATGGAAGAGCTCAATGGAAAGAAATTTGGCGATCTGAAGAACCCACTGTTAGTATCGGTTCGTTCCGGTGCGAGAGCATCCATGCCAGGTATGATGGATACCATCTTAAACCTTGGTTTAAATGACGAGGTAGTTGCAGCGATGATCGCAGGCAACCCGGACCCGAAATTTGAGCGATTTGTATATGACTCCTACAGACGTTTCATCCAGATGTTCTCAGATGTCGTTATGGAGGTTGGTAAGAAATACTTCGAGCAGCTCATCGACAAGATGAAAGCAGAAAAAGGCGTTCACTACGACATAGAGCTGACCGCAGCTGACTTAAAGACTCTGGCAGAGCAGTTTAAGGCTGAGTATAAGAAACAGTTAGGTGAGGACTTCCCGTCTGATCCGGTTGTTCAGTTAAAATTAGCGATCGAAGCTGTATTCCGTTCCTGGGACAACCCGCGTGCGAACGTATACAGAAGAGATAATGATATTCCGTATTCCTGGGGTACTGCAGTAAACGTAATGCCGATGGTATTCGGTAACTTAAACGATGAGTCTGGTACAGGTGTTGCATTTACCCGTGACCCGGCAACCGGCGAGAAGAAGCTGATGGGCGAGTTCTTAAAGAACGCACAGGGCGAGGACGTTGTTGCTGGTGTTCGTACTCCGATGCCGATCGCACAGATGGAGCAGGAGTTCCCGGAGGCATATGCAGATTTCATCAAGGTTTGTGATGTGCTTGAGAACCACTACCATGATATGCAGGATATGGAGTTCACCGTAGAGAACAAGAAACTCTACATGTTACAGTGCCGTAACGGTAAGAGAACTGCTCAGGCTGCGCTGCAGATCGCTTGCGACCTGGTAGATGAAGGTCATAAGACAGAGGAAGAAGCAGTCGCTATGATCGACCCGCGTAACCTCGATACACTGCTGCATCCGCAGTTTGACGCTGCTGCATTAAAGGCAGCTACTCCGCTTGGAAAAGGCTTAGGTGCTTCTCCGGGTGCTGCTTGCGGTAAAGTTGTATTCACCGCAGAAGATGCTGAGAAATGGGCTGAGAAGGGCGAGAAAGTTATCTTAGTTCGTCTTGAGACTTCTCCGGAAGATATACCGGTATGAAGGTTGCTCAGGGTATCTTAACCGTTCGTGGTGGTATGACCTCTCACGCAGCTGTAGTTGCTCGTGGTATGGGTACCTGCTGTGTATCCGGATGCGGCGACATCGCTATGGATGAAGAGAATAAGAAATTCACTTTAGCTGGTAAAGTATTCAACGAGGGAGACTTCATCTCCATCGATGGTACAACCGGTAATATTTACGAAGGTGAGATCAAGACCGTAGATGCTACTATCGCTGGTACATTCGGTCGCGTTATGGCATGGGCTGACAAGTTCAGAAGACTGAAAGTTCGTACAAACGCAGATACACCGGCAGATGCTAAGAAGGCTAGAGAGCTTGGCGCTGAGGGTATCGGTCTTTGCCGTACCGAGCATATGTTCTTCGAGGAAGACAGAATCGCTGCTTTCCGTGAGATGATCTGTGCTGACACTGTAGAAGAGAGAGAAGCAGCTCTGGATAAGATCCTTCCGTATCAGCAGGGCGACTTCGAAGGTCTGTTCGAGGCTCTGGAGGGCAACCCGGTAACTATCCGTTTCCTGGATCCGCCGCTGCATGAGTTCGTTCCGACTGAGGAAGAGGACATCAAGAAACTGGCTGACGCTCAGGGCAAATCTGTAGAGTTCATCAAGAACCTGATTGCTTCCCTGCATGAGTTCAACCCGATGATGGGTCACCGTGGACTTCGTCTGGCAGTTACCTATCCGGAGATCGCTGTTATGCAGACCAAGGCAGTTATCCGTGCAGCTATCAACGTACAGAAGCTCACGCTGACTGGTCCGTAAAACCGGAGATCATGATTCCGCTCGCTTGCGATGCGAAAGAGTTAAAATATGTAAAAGATATCGTTGTGAAGACCGCTGACGAGGAGATCGCAGCAGCAGGCGTTGATCTGAAGTACGAAGTAGGTACCATGATCGAGATCCCGCGTGCAGCTCTGACCGCTGACGACATCGCAAAAGAGGCTGAATTCTTCTGCTTCGGTACAAACGACTTAACTCAGATGACCTACGGCTTCTCCCGTGATGATGCAGGCAAGTTCCTGAATGCTTACTATGACAAGAAGATCTTCGAGAGCGATCCATTCGCAAAACTGGATCAGACGGGCGTAGGTAAGCTCATGGAGATGGCTATCAAGTTAGGTAAAGCAGAGCGCCCGACCCTTCATGTAGGTATCTGCGGCGAGCACGGCGGCGACCCGTCTTCCGTAGAGTTCTGCCACAAGATTGGTCTTGACTATGTATCCTGCTCACCGTTCCGTGTGCCGATCGCTCGTCTGGCTGCTGCTCAGGCTGCAATCGCTGAGAAATAATTTTAAGGAAATATCCTTGAATAGATGAGTAAATGAGGACTCCCTTACGAAAGTAAGGGGGTTCTTTTATATAAATAACCGGCGGCTGTTTATGAAAAAAAACATGGATGATGGCAATTTTTATGGACATGGTATATTTTGAATGCTATAATCGAAAGTGTAAGAATATAAGGTAAGAGTTAAATGGGTATTATGAATAGAGTTCCTGTGAGTTTTTTACATGGAGCTTTTTTTTGATCATATAGGAAATTAAGTCTTATGTGCGGGGGGGGGCACCGAAGCGCAGGCCACTGAATCGTAATAAATAGCCGGAAATCAGATGTGAAAAAATAGAAAAGAATAACAGGGATGGAAGGAAAATGAAAGGAAAAAGAGTGATCGCAGGTATTCTGCTTGTTGGAATTTTAGCAGTCGCCCTGGCAGGGTGCAAAAATACAGATGAGAATAAAAAAGAAACGGGAAAACCCGTCATCACACTCGGAAGCGACAACTATCCACCATACAATTATCTGAATGAAGATGGTGTGCCGACGGGAATTGATGTAGAACTGGCTACAGAAGCTTTCAGAAGAATGGGTTATCAGGTGAGGGTTGTCCAGATTAACTGGGAGAAGAAGAAAGAGCTGGTGGAGAGTGGAGAGATAGATTGCATCATGGGCTGTTTTTCCATGGAAGGGCGCCTGGATGATTACCGCTGGGCCGGACCGTACATAGCAAGCCGTCAGGTGGTTGCTGTAAATGAGAGCAGTGACATCTATAAACTGAGTGACCTGGAGGGAAAGAATCTGGCTGTCCAGTCCACAACCAAACCGGAGGGCATCTTTCTGAACCGGACGGATGAGAGAATCCCAAAACTGGGAAATCTGATCAGCCTGGGACACCGGGAACTGATCTATACATTTCTGGGGAAAGGATACGTAGATGCAGTTGCCGCACATGAGGAATCGATTGTCCAGTATATGAAGGATTATGACACAAGCTTTCGTATCCTGGAAGAACCGCTGATGATCACCGGAATAGGGGTTGCTTTGCAAAGAGGATGAGCGGGGAATCTGTGAACGGATGGATCAGATTCTGGAGGAAATGCGTCAGGATGGCACATCCCTGAAAATCATTGAAAAATATCTGGATGATCCGGAGAAGTATCTGGAGGTGGATAATCTTGGATATTAAGGGAAGAACGAAGGAAAACCAGATTAAAATAATTGGTATTTTGCTTGGAATCGGTGTGGCTGTAGTCTCTCTGTTTTATTTCTTCCACGCGGAAAAAGCGGAAGCAGAAGAAAGAATGGTAGAGATCGTAAACTATGTGAAAGTGCAGTGCTCCACCTACACCCATTATAATGAATCTTCGGAATCCAAAAGTCTCCTCCGTGCCATTGAAAGTGCCAGACAGATGAGTACCAATATTAACATGGAAACAGAAAACGGCGGTCAGTTAAGCCGGGAGTTTCTGAAGGATAATCTGCAGACACTCTGGGTGGATGGTATCCTTGTACTTGATGCAGAAGGAAAGACGGTCTGTGAGTACAGCATGAACGAGTCACTGACGGATGAGATTACGAAGTATCTGCAAAAAGAAATTATCATGGATTTTGCAGGATATGAAGAAAGATCTTATTCAGAACGGTTTGCCAAAGAAGACGGGTCCCGGATCGACATTGCAGCCTGTGCCAGAAAAGACGCGCCGGGTGTTGTGGCAATTTATTATTACACATCTCCTGAATTTACCAGAAACTATACTTTGACGATACAGAGACTTTTAAATGGATATGGCGTCCAAAAAGATGGAACAATTATTGTTGCAGACGAGGGGGTCGTTGTTGCCAGTAACGATGAGAGCCTGCTGGGGCAGAATACGGCCGACAATGAGGTTGTTCAGGCAATGAAAAAGCACACAGACAGTCAGCATATTTTTCATTTAAAGAATGAAGGAACCGGATGCTACGGAATCATGCTGAAGCAGAGGGATTATTATATTTATGCATATCTTCCGGATGCGGAAGTGTTTCATAACCTTCCATTAAGTGTGACTGGTGTCATTTTTCTATATGCTTTGATAGTTGGTATATTTTGGTTCTGTATCTCCAGAACCAATCTGGAACATGAGAAACAAGAACGGGAAAAGGATGAAAAATATAAAGCAGAACTTCTGATAGCTGCAAAAAAGGCGGAAGCCGCTAATCGGGCAAAAACAGAGTTTCTTCAGCGGATGAGCCATGATATCCGGACTCCGATTAATGGAATCTGCGGTTTGATCAATATGGCAGATCATTGTGCAGATGATATGGAGAAACAGACAGAATACAGAACAAAGGTGAAAGAGGCATCCAATTTGTTGCTGGAACTGGTAAACGATGTCCTGGATATGAGTAAGCTGGAGTCGGGCGAAGTGATTTTGGAAGAAATTCCGTTTGATCTGAGCCGTATTTCCAGGGAAGTACTTGTTGTGATCGAGCAGATGGCGGCAGAACAGAATATCCGGATCGTGTGGGAGAAGAAAGAAATCACACATCGGAAGTTTATTGGAAGTCCAGGATATGTGAAACGTGTGATGATGAATATACTGTCGAATGCGGTGAAATATAACAGAAAAAACGGACATATCTATATTAGCTGCCGGGAGATTCCATCCGGACAGCCAGAGATGACGACAATAGAATTTGTCTGCCGGGATACCGGAATCGGAATGACAGATGAGTTTCAGAAACATATTTTTGAACCGTTTGCCCAGGAACATGCAGGAAGCCGTACAAAATTTGCCGGAACAGGCCTGGGAATGCCGATTGCAAAGAAGTTGATTGAGACAATGGGTGGAACCATTACCTTTGAAAGTGAAAACGGTGCAGGGACTACCTTTGTGATCCGGATTCCATTTAAAATCGATCTGAATTCGGATAAACGGGAAGAAAAGAAAGATGTATCAGATGGAAAATCTATAAAGGGACTGCATATTCTTCTGGCAGAAGATAATGAGCTGAACATGGAAATTGCTGAATTTGTGCTTCAGAATGAAGGTGCTGTCGTGACTAAGGCATGGAATGGGCAGGAAGCCGTTGAACGATTCAAAAAAAGTGAACCCGGTGAATTTGATGCGATTCTTATGGATATCATGATGCCGGTTATGAATGGTTATGAAGCAGCAAAGACGATTCGTTCCATGGATAGAAAGGATGCTAAAGCGATACCGATCATTGCAATGACAGCAAATGCGTTCACAGAGGACAGAATAAGAGCAAAAGAAGCAGGAATGGATCAACATATTGCAAAACCGATTGATATAAAAACCATACTTGCTGTTTTTGACCAGGTGTTTAGAACTTCATAAAAACTGCATATATATAGAAAATTAAAATACGGATAAAAGAAAAAAATACTGATTGTAGATGACGCGGAATTTAACAGAGATAGGTTGAAAGAAATTCTGGGAGAAACATATGATTATCTGGAAGCAGAAAATGGAAGTCAGGTCATTCAGATGCTGGGAGAAAATGTTGGAATTGATCGGATGCTTTTAGACATCAATATGTCACAGATGAATGGCTTTGATGTTTTGAAATGGATGAACCAAAGTCAGTGTATTACGGAAACTCCTGTAATCATGATTTCTTCGGAAGAACCGGTTGATACGATGCGTAAAGCATATGACATGGGAATCACGGATTATATCATCCGACCGTTTGATCCTGTGATTGTAAAGAAAAGAGTTCAGAATACCTTGCATTAAGTAATGTGGCATGTTGCTAATTGACAAATTCACCTTTTCCAAGTATCGTATATACGTGTAATAGTATGTATGATTTGAATGTGGAGTAAATATGACCGAAAAACATAGTTATGAGATTATCGTCCTGGATCTGGACGGAACCTTAACAAACAGAGATAAGGTGATTACGCCAAAGACGAAGCAGCGTCTGATGGAGCTTCAGGAGCGCGGAAAGAAGATTGTACTGGCGTCCGGGCGTCCGACGCCAGGGGTGCTGCCGCTTGCGAGAGAGCTGGAGCTGGCAAAATATGGCAGTTATATTCTGTCGTTTAATGGAGGCAGGATCACGAACTGCAAAACCGGCGAGATCATATTCAGCCGTTCCCTGCCGCAGGAGGCGAATCAGAAGATTATACGCCTGGCCGAGGAGGAACAGGTGGGGCTTTTGAGTTACGATGAGGCGGGGGCAAAGCTTCTGACGAACCAGAGTGACAGTCCCTATGCAAAGTTGGAAGCGCGGATCAACGGCATGGAGTTAGTACAGGTGGACGACATGGAAGCTGCGATCACGTATCCGGTACCGAAATACCTGATGATGGAGGATGGAGACTACCTGGCGATGGTCGAGCCGCGCGTCAAGGCGGCAATGGGGAAGAATTTCAGCGTTTACCGTTCGGAGCCGTTTTTCCTGGAGGTGCTTCCGAGGGGCATCGATAAAGCACAGTCGTTAGAGCGCCTTCTTTCTCACATCGGGCTTTCGCGTGAGCAGATGATTGCCTGTGGGGACGGCTACAACGACCTCACAATGATTCAGTATGCCGGATTAGGCGTAGCGATGGAGAATGCGGTGCTTCCGGTGCGGAAAGCTGCAGACTTTATTACCTATTCCAACAACGACGACGGTGTGGCTCATGTGGTGGAGAAGTTTATGCTGTAGAAGATTTGGCAGATTCGCATAAATGTATATTGCGTGAACAGATGAAAAATAAAATATTCATAAAAATAGGCAAGATACTAGACTTTAAAACTTTAATATGTTAATATAAGAAAAACGGAAAAATGAATATACTTTCGGAGTACATATTAAAAAGGAGTGCCTTGCATTATGAATAAAAAACTGAAAACCGAAGCTGTGGATCATTTGTTCCAGGCGATTCTGACACTGAAAAATACCGACGAATGCTATAGCTTTTTCGAGGATGTATGCACAGTTAATGAACTTTTATCATTTTCCCAGAGATATGAAGTAGCGAAGATGCTGCGCGAGAAGAAGACATATCTGGAGATCGCGGACAAGACCGGCGCATCGACAGCGACGATCAGCCGTGTCAACCGTTCTTTAAATTACGGAAGCGACGGATATGATATGGTATTTGCGCGTGTGAAAGAGCAGGAAGAGGCGGAGAAAACGGAAGCGTAAAGCGAAGTAGGAATATACGCACGATAGATAAAGCGCGTACTTTCATAGGTATGGCAAACCAACCTGCCAAAGATGGACAAATTTGGCTTGGGGTGGAAATGTCCCAGGAGCTGGCAGCTGGTTGAATGAAAGATAAAAAGAAATGAAAGAAAAAAGACATTGAAAGAATTTCCACAAGGGGAAGTGATTCCAGTGTCTTTTTTATCGTGTATGATGCAATGGGTTGAAATTTTTGTTGTTTAGCCTGTTTTTGAGTGTGGCGGTACAGCGGAAGTGCTGCCTATTTCTTCTTCTTCGGATTCACCGGCGTCTCCTGCCGGAGCTGTTCCGCCAGGATTTCAATCATCTGTTTTTTCAGATAGACATCAAACGCCAGCTCACTGATAAAGGCGAACAGCTGTAAATACTCGCGGTCTTCACAGTCATAGTCCTTGAATGTCTGGCTGGCGGCGTCAAATTTTGCCATGACGTCTTCCTGCAAGCGCTTGCGCTGCCCTTTTTCCAGCGAAAAGATTTCGTTGTAAAGCTCTTCTAATTCCGGGCTGGAACCATGGGAAAAGTGGTGCTCGCTGATGGGCGAGAAGAGCTGCTCAATATCCCGAAAGGATATCACATTTTTAAAATAATAAATCAGAATCAGCATCAGCAGATGATTCTTGGAGTAGCGTTTTTTGACGGGCGGCGGCAGCAGGTTATTTTTGGCATAGTTATTGATCATGGTTTTGGTCAGGATCTTATCCTCGCCCAGCCATTTGGAAGTGTTCAGGTGGCTGTCCATGAAGGTCGTGACCTGATCCATATATAAATCAATACCGGGAATCTCCGACGGATGCACCCGGGTCAGACTATCAACATAAGCCAGCAGATCCTGCAGGCGTTCTTCGTTTGATTTCATGTATGTACCTCGCTGCGTTGAAATTCGAAAGCTGCGAAACAGGGAGGCGATTTTGGCGCTTCCGCTGTCATGAACTCTCTATGTGATATTATATAGTTTTGAAAACCAGATAGCAAGGAGAAATTTAAAATCAATGAAAATTCCGTGACATCCAAGAGAAAATAGATTATACTAGAGCGTATTCGAACATACTTTTTGTCATTAAAAATAGATTATATAAGAGGATAGAAGGGAACGAAACATATATGAGCAAATACGACACACTTAACCCGATGCAGCGGGAGGCGGTTTTTCACACGGAGGGACCTCTCCTGGTTCTGGCAGGCGCCGGTTCAGGAAAGACGCGCGTCCTGACACACCGGATTGCGTATTTAATCGAGGAAAAACGGGTGGCGCCGTGGAATATCATGGCGATCACATTTACCAATAAAGCGGCGGCGGAGATGCGCGAGCGTGTGGATAAGATTGTGGGGGAAGGCGCGGAGGCGATCTGGGTCAGCACGTTCCATTCGAGCTGCGTTCGGATTCTGCGCCGGTTTATCGACCGTCTGGGATATGACACGAATTTTACTATCTATGACGGCGACGACCAGAAAACGCTGATGAAGCAGGTGCTCAAGAAAATGCAGGCGGATCCGAAGCAGTTTAAGGAGCGGGCGGTGCTGTCACGGATTTCTGCGGCGAAAAATGACCGGATCACGGCGGATGAGTTTGAGCAGCAGGCGGGAGCGGACTTCCGGGAGAAAAAGATTGCTCAGATTTACCGGGAATACCAGAAAGAACTCAAGAAGAATAATGCCCTGGATTTCGACGATCTGCTGGTGAAAACGGTAGAGCTTTTCGAGGCAAACGCGGATGTGCTGGAATATTATCAGGATAAATTCCGGTATATCATGGTGGACGAGTACCAGGACACGAACCTTGTACAGTTTAAGCTGGTCGATCTGCTGGCAAAGAAGTACAGAAATATCTGTGTGGTCGGTGATGATGACCAGTCGATCTACAAATTCCGCGGGGCAAATATCGAAAATATTTTAAGTTTTGAGAAAGCATTTCCGGGCGCACGCGTTATCAAGCTGGAGCAGAACTACCGTTCCACCCAGAGCATCCTGAACGCGGCAAATGAGGTGATCCGCCACAACCGCGGCAGAAAGGACAAGACGCTGTGGACGGCGAATGACGAGGGACCGAAGGTGCGCTTCCGTCAGTATGACACGGCATACGAGGAGGCAGACGCCATTATCCGTGATATTGAGCGTGAGAAAGAAGAGAAAAATGCGGAATATTCGGATTTTGCCGTGCTGTACCGTACCAATGCACAGTCGCGTCTTCTGGAGGAAAAATGTATTTATTACAGCATTCCGTACCGGCTGGTCGGTGGCGTCAATTTCTATCAGCGCAAGGAAATCAAGGATATTCTCTGCTATTTAAAGACGATTGCGAATGGGCGCGATGATCTGGCGGTTCAGCGTGTTATCAATGTGCCGAAGCGCGGCATCGGTGCGACCTCGATCGGAAAAGTGACGATCTATGCGTCTGCCAATGGCATGAGCTTTTATGATGCACTGCTGCGCGTGCGCGGCGTGCCGACGATCGGCAAGGCGGCGGATAAGATCGAGAAGTTTACGGAGCAGATCGAAAACTTCCGGTCGCGGCTTTCGGCCCTTTCGATCCCGGAACTTATCGAGGCGATTCTGGAAGAGACGGGATATAAGAAGGATCTGGAGGCGGAAGGCGAGATCGAGGGAGAAACACGTCTGCAGAACGTGGAAGAGCTGGTTAATAAGGCGACCGGCTATATGAGCACGGCGGAGGAACCGACGCTGGACGGATTTTTGGAGGAGGTTGCGCTGGTAGCGGATGTAGATAGCCTGGACGAATCCGAAAACAGGATTGTCCTGATGACTTTGCACGGCGCAAAAGGTCTGGAATTTCCGTATGTCTATTTAAGCGGCATGGAGGACGGGCTGTTTCCGAGTAGCATGTCCATCTTTTCGGATGATAAGGACGCCATCGAAGAAGAACGGCGTCTCTGCTATGTCGGAATCACCCGTGCGGAGAAAGAACTGACGCTGACGGCGGCGAGACAGCGCATGGTCAATGGAGAAACGCGGTTTGCGAAGGTCAGCCGCTTCATCGAGGAGATTCCGCCGCAGCTTCTGGACGAGGAAGATCAGCCGACCGTCTTTGAACGGGCTACTGGTATGAGCCGGGGCGGACGCGGATTTGAAGATTCGGGGACTTCTGGCTGGACAACGGGCAGCTTTGGTGTATCTGGCGCGGGAGACGGCGATCGGGTGCGGATTGGCGGAATGTCTGGAAAACACCCTCTTTCAGAGAACGATGCCGCCTGGGAGCGCGGCGCAGCCCGGATGAGCGGCTGGGGCGGTGTGAATGGTTCCGGAAGTGCTGGTTCTAGCCGCACGCTGGATCCATATAAGAGCGCTTATAGTTCCAGCAGTCGTCCAGCCAGCCCGGCACCGTCATTTGGCAAGGCATTTACGGTCCAGAGGCCGACCATCTTTCCTACGGCGAGGGCGACCGAGTCCGCCACCTCAAATTTGGCGAGGGAACGGTGCAGAAGATCGCGGACGGCGGCAAGGATTTTGAGGTGACGGTTAATTTTGACCGCGTGGGCGTGAAAAAAATGTTTGCTTCATTTGCAAAACTGGTGAAATGTTAGACCGTGTTTGCCGTATTGTTACGGTACACGTATGCGAAAACAGTAATGCCGTATTAAAACATTTTCGCCAGATCCAATAAAAAATATAGTAAAATCGGCTGAGAGATGGTATAATAAAATCAAGAATTGCGGATCAAAACGCGGGAAAGGATGTGGAGTGTATGAATAAATTTGATATGATGAGCAAAGATGCGCTCTCCAGAGTAGAAGAGATCATGAATGCAACCAAACTGAATGAATTCCTTCACAGAAAAGAAGAAGAGGAGAAACAGAAAAACTGTATTCTCTGGATTTTAGCCATTATCGGTATTGTAGCAGCAGTTGCAGCGATTGCATACGGCGTATATCGTTTCTTTACTCCAGATTATCTGGAAGATTTCGAGGACGACTTCGATGATGATTTCGACGACGATTTCTTCGAGGATGAGAGCGACGAGAAAGAAAAGAAAGACTGATTGTGATAATTTAGTCAATGAATCAGAATAAATACTGCGCGGAACCGGAGAATCGGTTTCACGCAGTATTTTTTATGCCATAGGAAAGTTTGTAGATAAGTTTGTATTTTTTTATATCTTGGAAAAAGAAAAAAATTCCTGTATACTATAAAGATATGAATTAGAACCGCAGATGGAAATTAGCTGTGAGTTGAAGAATCATTTGCAGTTGGTGATTATAGTGCGGTAAAAGCCACTGAGAGAAGGAGCTATATAGTTATCAATGAAAAAAGGTGAGATTTACGAAGGAACTGTAGAACGGATTGAGTTTCCAAATAAGGGCGTAGTTGTGATAGATGGAGAGAAAGCGATCGTCAAAAATGCGCTTCCGGGACAGAAGATCCGGTTCCGTATCAATAAAAAGCGCGGCGGTCGATGCGAGGGTATGCTTTTGGAGGTTGTCGAGCACTCAAAGTTAGAGACGGCAGAGGATGTATGCCCGCATTTCGGTATCTGCGGCGGATGTCTTTATCAGCCGATTCCGTATGAGGAACAGCTTGCGATCAAGGAAAAACAGGTTCGTTCCCTTCTGGATGCGGTATGTCCGGAATATGAGTTTGAGGGCATCTTAGGCAGCCCGCTGGTGCAGGGCTACCGGAATAAGATGGAGTTTTCCTTCGGTGATGAGGTCAAGGATGGTCCTATGTCGCTGGGAATGCACAAGCGCGGCAGTTTTTATGATGTGGTTACAACCGGCGAATGCCATATCGTGCATCCGGATTTTTGCAAGATTCTTGTCTGTACAAAAGAATATTTTGAGGAAAAGAAAGTTGGATTTTATAAAAAAATGCAGCATACCGGCTATCTGCGCCATCTTCTGGTGCGCCGTGCGATCAAGACAGGGGAGATTCTGGTCGATCTGATCACGACGACACAGACGGACACCTTTGAGGGAACCGAGGAAGCACTTTTACGGGGATGGACGGAGCGCCTGCAGGCACTTCCTATGGAGGGAAGCTTTGCGGGCATTCTGCATACTAAAAATGATACATTGGCGGATGCCGTAAAAGATGAGGGGACGGACATTCTGTTCGGACGCGAGCATTTTTACGAAGAGCTTTTAGGGCTGCGGTTCCAGATCTCGCCGTTTTCTTTTTTCCAGACGAACTCATTGGGCGCGGAGGTGCTGTACGAGAAAACGCGTGAGTATGTGGGTGAGACGAAGGGAAAAGTCGTATTTGACCTTTACAGCGGCACCGGCACGATCGCGCAGATCCTCGCACCGGTGGCGGAGAAAGTAGTCGGCGTGGAGATTGTCGGGGAAGCAGTCGAGGCAGCCCGTGAGAATGCGGCGCGCAACGGACTTGGCAACTGCGAATTTCTGGCGGGGGATGTCCTCAAGGTGGTGGACGAGCTGGAAGAAAAGCCGGATCTGATCGTTCTGGATCCGCCGCGCGACGGAATCCATCCGAAGGCGATCGGAAAGATTTTGAATTTTGGCGTCAGCCACATGGTTTATGTGTCCTGCAAACCAACCAGCCTTGCGAGGGATCTGGAACCGATCCAGGCGGCAGGATATCAGGTGGATAAGGTGTGCTGCGTGGATATGTTCCCGCATACTGCCAATTGTGAGACGGTGGTTTCATTGACGCGGAAGAAATAAGATCCCAAAATGGATGTGGGAAAAATGGATGAAACAAAAGAGAATGAAATAAAACCAGATACAGCAGATTGCCAGGTACAGGAGACAGCTGTGCAGCGCCGGAAGAGGGAGACTTTACTGCGCGAACAGACGCCGGATGCCCTGTGGGAAGCGATTCTTGCATTTGAAGGGGCAATATTTTACACGGCGAAAGGGCTGGAATATTCGTACACGATCCGGGGAAACGAGATGTTTGTCAGCCGGAAAGAAAAGTCGGTTACGCGTGCAAGCATCCTGGTGGCGTATAAAAAAAGCGCAGGAGCTTGGCTGCGTGACCGGACCAAAGCAGCTGGGAGTGTTTGGGGCAAGCTATCTGTATCCGGTGTTCCTGAGCTGGGGATTATCTGCGCCAGTGCTGGTTGATTTCCGCACCGAAAAACAGGATGCAGATGCAGGCGTACAGCCACAGCATCAGGATCACGACGGCGGTCAAGCTGCCGTACATATAAGAATAATTACTGAAATGGTTGAAGTAGATGGAAAATCCGTAGGAACATCCGATCCATCCGACGGTGGAAATCAGCGCACCGGGAAGCTGGAGACGGATATCCTGCCGTTCATAGGGCAGCCAGGTGTACAGCGCGACGAAAAAGAGCGTCAGCAGCGCCAGCGCAAGAAACGTCCGGAGACTAATCAGGCAGGAAACGAATCTGTCCAGCATCGGAAAGTAACGGAATAGCAGGCGCTGCAGGGAGGAACCGAACACCATCAGAACTAGGGAGAAAATGCACATCAGGAGAAAAACAATGGTATAGCCAGAGTTGATGATACGTCCTAAAAGGTAATTTCTGCGCTTGCGGCAGCCGATGATCCGGTTTAAGCCGCGCTCGATCCCAAGCATGCCGCGGGCAGCCGACCAGATGGTTGCCACGGTGGTAACCGAGAGCAAGGCGGCCGGGGATACAGTCTGGATGTCCTGGATTACCGATTCAATCAGCGGGTGGATGCTGGAGGGAAGAAGCTGTGTCATCACGTGCATCAGATCCTCCGGGCTGACGGCGGGGATGAGCTGGATCAGCGTCAGCAGAATCATGATAAAAGGTGCGGCAGAGAGAACGATAAAAAAAGAAGCCTGGGCGGCGTACACCGTGACTTCGTCTTTGATGAAATCGTTGTAAATCCGTTTACAGTTCAGGAGAAAAGAAAGCATGAAAAACCTCGCTTGATTTATGTTATTAAGAAAATATCCGTAACTGGCTCATTTCCCTTTGAAAAATGGCTGACGATAGGTGAATGCCATTTCAGTGTTGTTAAAAGTATATTATCATGAGGTCGAAAAAATAGCAACGGATTTGCCTGTCTTGACGAAAACACCGGTTTCCCGTATGATAACAGGATAGAAATGATTCGGGTCTGCAGGGCATAAGGATGGCAGTGATGCGGACAGCAGCAAAAATCAGCCGGCAGCCAATTGGAAAATGGGACATGGGAGGAAACAAAATGATCGCAATCACAGCATGTGCGGCGGCACTGGCAACCGTGACAGTGGGGCTTTTGCTCCGCTCGGAATATGAAAAAAAACATTTTGTGACCGACCAGTATGAGATAGAGAGTCCGAAGCTGCCGGATGGCGCTGCGTTCCGCTGCGTATTTTTGTCGGATCTGCATGATAATGTGTATGGAACGGACAATGAGCCGCTGGTGGCAGCGATCCGCGCATTCAAGCCAGATGCGGTGCTGATCGGCGGCGATATGATGGTCTGTAAGGGAAAAGGAGATTTAACCGTCACAGTATCGCTTCTGGAAAAATTGACCTCCTTTGTGCCGGTTTACTATGCGAACGGAAATCATGAGGAGCGGATGAACCGGGAGCGGGATGTGTACGGAGATTTGTATGATCGGTTCCAGATAGAATTAAAACGTCTGGGGGTTCATTATTTGTCGGATCGGAGCGAGGAGATCAATCCGTGGATCCGGGTGACTGGGTGCAATTTGCGGGAGATATATTATAAGCATCATTTCACGGTGCCGGAACTGCCGATGGAAGAGCTTTCGGAGCGGGTTGGAACTGCGGCAGAGAAGACGTGTTTTCAACAGATGAAAGAATCGTTTTTTCCTGACTTGGCGGAAAAGGAGCGAGAAGCCGGACATGAAATGTATGAGATATTATTATTTCATTCTCCCCTCTTTTTTGAGACCTGCCGGAAATGGGGCGCGGATCTGACGCTTTGCGGACATTTCCACGGCGGAACCATCCGGATCCCGGGGCTGGGAGGCGTGATGACGCCGCAGTACCAGTTTTTCCTGCCATGGTGCGCCGGACGGTTTGATGCGGACGGAAAGACGATGATTGTCAGCCGGGGTCTTGGGACGCATTCGATCAATGTGCGGCTGAATGACCGGCCAGAGCTGGTTTGTGTGACGTTGCGGGGAAAACAATAGAGAGATTCTGGTTATTGTACACGGGTAGGCACTTTTGGAACCGAAAGTGCCGTAAGAAAACGTGGTGGCAGCAGGAATAACTCTTCGGCACAGGTGGATGTATACGGAATTTGGTATATGATTGTAGAAAAAGCTGGCTAAAAGAAGGAGTTCGGAAAGAATGGAAATTTCCTATAAATTAGATAATTTTGAAGGACCGTTGGACCTGCTGCTTCATCTGATTGAAAAAAATAAAGTAAGTATTTACGATATTCCGATCGTCTTGATTACGGAGCAGTATCTGGAATATGTTAATCAGATGGATCATGAGGATCTGGATGTGGTCAGCGATTTTCTGGTGATGGCGGCGACGCTTCTGGACATCAAATCGCGGATGCTCCTTCCGAAGGTGGAAAAAGAAGAGGAAGAAGACGAGGAAGATCCGCGCGCCGAGCTGGTGCGCCGGCTGTTGGAATATAAGATGTATAAATATATGGCGCAGGAGCTGGAAGAGCGGGAGCAGGAGGCAGAGCTTCTCTTTTTTAAGGAACCGACGATTCCCCGGGAGGTGGCGAAATATGAAGAACCGCTGGATCTGGACAAGCTTCTGGATGGTCTGACGCTGGCAAAGCTGCAGAAAGTGTTTGACGCGGTCATGAAGCGGAATGCCAATAAGCTTGACCCGGTGCGAAGCCGGTTCAGTACGATCCGCAGGGAACCGATCAGCCTGGAGCAGAAGGTAAGGTCGGTGCTTTCTTATGCGCGGGAACACCGTCATTTTAAATTCAGCGATGTGCTGGAGAGGGAATCCGATCGCCTGGAGATAGTCGTGGCGTTTCTGGCAGTGCTGGAGCTGATGAAGATGGGACGGATTCATCTGGTGCAGGAAAAATTGTTTGATGAGATGCAGCTCGATACGGTGGATGTGGATGAAACGGAAGACGAGGCAGAGCTGGAACTTTCGACGGAGGAAGGAGAAGAGTATGCCAGAATTAGATGAAAAACGCGAGGAAGCCATCGTGGAATCGGTTCTCTTTACAATGGGAAAATCGGTTGAGCTGCGCCAGCTTGCGGCGGCGCTCGGGACGGATACAGAGCGCGCGGAAGCGGCGGTCAGACGATTACAGAGCCGTTATGAGGCAGAAAAGCGGGGCATGCAGATCACGCAGCTGGAGGACAGCTGGCAGATGGCGACCCGCGCGGAATATTATGAGAATCTGATCCGGGTGGCAGCAACGCCGAAGAAGCAGATTTTAACGGATGTTGTGCTTGAGACACTCTCGATCATTGCTTATAAACAGCCGATCACGAAGCTTGAGATTGAAAAGATCCGCGGGGTTAAATCGGATCACGCGGTCAATAAACTGATTGAGTACAATCTCGTTTACGAGGTAGGGCGTTTGGATGTGCCGGGACGTCCGGCATTGTTTGCGACGACGGAGGAATTTTTGCGCCGGTTTGGAGTCGGATCGACGAAAGAACTGCCGGAACCGGCACCGGGACGAATCGACGAGTTCCGCATGGAGGCGGAGGAAGAGCTGAAGTTTGAGGGGAAACTGCCGGAAGAGGCAGAGAAGGAAATGAAATATTAACGTTTTCTTAACAATATTCATTCAATTCTGACATTAACAGATTCTTAACATCATATTTCTGTATTTTCTTGTAACTTTTTGTAGCCAACGTGGAAAATGAGGTCAACACAAACAAACAAGCAGCTCTTTCAAATCGCTACATAAATGAAAGAAGCCAGCAAAACAAAAGGGGGAATTGTTTATGTTGACACTTGAGCTTGATATGTATCAGGCGTGTGCTCTTGGCGCACTGGTCTACTGTCTGGGAAGATTGCTTGTACAGAAGCTGCCCTTCCTGAGCAAGTATTGTATACCGGCTCCGGTTGCGGGCGGTGTCGTATTTGCATTCGCTCATCTGGCGTTGTATGCAACAGGAGTTCTGGAGCTTTCCTTTGATACAACCTTACAGAGCGTATTTATGACGATCTTCTTCTGCAGCGTCGGTTTTACCGCCTGCTTCCGTCTGTTAAAGAAGGGCGGCGTTCAGGTATTTATGTTTCTGGCGCTGGCAGTTGGTATCTGTATCGTGCAGGATGCAGTCGGCAGCGGTCTGGCAGCAGCGTTTGGTCTGAATCCGCTTCTCGGCTTATGTATGGGTTCTATGCCGTTAGTTGGAGGTCACGGAACGAGTGGTTCCTTCGGACCGCTTCTGGAGCAGGAATACGCAGTTGTAGGCGCAACTACAGTTGCCTTGGCATCCGCTACATATGGTCTGGTATCCGGCAGTATGATGGGTGGTCCTATCGCCCGTGCCCGTGTTGAGAAACACCATCTGAAATCAACCGCAGCCGAGGAAGGCAATGCAGTTGACGAAGTAGCATCGCCGATCGACGGTCAGAAATTCACCACCGCGGCTGTATTCCTTGCAGTTGCAATCGGTGTTGGTACCTTCATTTTCGCGTTCTTTAAGAGCATTGGTCTTACATTCCCGACTTACATCGGTGCGATGCTGGCAGCAGCCGCTATCCGTAATATCTGGGATGTACAGCACAAAGATCTTCCGATGGAAGAAGTTGACGCACTGGGCGGTCTGTCCCTGAACCTGTTCTTAGCGATGGCAATGATGAGCCTGAAGCTGTGGCAGTTAGCAGCTCTGGCACTTCCGATGATTGTTATCCTGTTAGTTCAGACGGTTGTTATGTTCCTGTATGCAAACTTCCTTGTATTCAACATCATGGGCCGTGATTACGAGGCAGCTGCTATGACCACCGCATTCTGTGGTTTCGGTATGGGCGCAACCCCGAACGCAATGGCAAACATGAGAGCACTGGTAGAGCGCTATGGTCCGGCTCCGCGTGCATTCTTCATCGTACCGTTAGTAGGAAGCTTATTCGTAGACTTCTTTAACTCCATGGTACTGACTACTTTTATGAACCTCTTATAATTTGACGGCTGGTTCAGCAAAGTATCCATTTAAAATATTCTGATATTGAAGTAGCTCCAACCTATTTCCTTCCCGGCGGTTCTGGATTTCCAGGCCGTCGGGATTTTTTGCGCGCAACGAGCGAAAGTCCGTGCCTGCACGAATTAATACTTTCGGAAAACGCGCGCGTGTGGTATTATAGAGAAACTGGAAAGTTGAAAAATATTTTTCGGGGAGGTGCTTTGTGAAAAACAAACCTGCAAGGCAGCCATTACCGGATAAAATGTGACATAAGAAAGGATTTCATACAGATATGAACAGCATGAACATAAAGATCAAATATTTCACAGACGCCATTGACCGCCTCGCCTACATTGACGGCAAATCTGACTGGATCGACCTGCGTGCGGCGCGTGAGGTGGTGCTGAAAAAGGGTGATTTTGCCCTGATTCCGCTTGGCGTGGCGATGGAGCTGCCGAAGGGCTATGAGGCGCATGTAGTTCCGCGCAGCAGTACCTTTAAAAATTTCGGCATCATCCAGACCAATCATATGGGTGTGATCGATGAGAGCTACTGCGGGGACAACGATCAGTGGCATTTTCCGGCATATGCGCTGCGTGATACAGTGATCCATGTCAATGACCGCATCTGCCAGTTCCGCATCATGGAGCATCAGCCGAAGATCGTATTTGAGGAGACGGAGAAGCTTGACAATAAAGATCGCGGCGGGATCGGAAGTACGGGAAAGAATTAATAAAAAGGTTTGGTAAAAAATGAAGCAGATAAAGAGGTTAAAACGAGAAAAAGTAAGTCTTTTTCTGGCGGCAGCGGTGCTTTCACTGGGCATCCTTTCCGGCTGCGGCGGTGAATCGAAGGAAGCGAAAGAGGCGCGTATGACCGGAATTGAGCAGTTAAATGCAGGTAATTATCAGGATGCGATTGATTCGTTTGGAAAAGCGCTGGATGAGAGCGATGGGATCGTCAATTCTTTTGAGCTGGATGTTTTAAAATACCGCGGCGAGGCAGAATACAAACTGGCGGATTATAAGGCGGCAGCGCAGACCTATGGAATTCTGGCGGAGGTAGACGGCGGAAAAGCGGAATACCTCTATTATAAAGCGGCATCGGAGGCAGCAGACGGACAGGCGGAGGATGCCGAAAAGGATTTTGCGGCAGCGGAGGAAAAGGCGAAGAACAGCAAAAAGAGCAGCGCCACGGCTCCGGGTGTGAGTCTGGCGTTTACGGCGCTTGCGTCGGCGGCGCGGGATGCCGGGGATAGTGAGCTCGCAGCCCAGTACTGCAATCAGGCGATCGAGCGCGGCGTGTCAAGGTCGGAGATTTATAATCAGCTTGCGATCAGTGAAATGGAGGCTGGCGATTATGAGAGCGCGATCTCCCATTATGAGGAGGCGCTTTCGCTGGCGGACAGTGAGACGGCGCTGGTAATCCGGCAGAATATTGCGGTTCTCTATGAGAAAGAGGGCGATTTTGCGAAGGCGCTGGAACAGTTTAAGGAGTGCCAGGCAGCCGGTGTGGACACACCGGAGGTGCAGAAGGAAATCCGTTTTCTGGAAAGCCGGTAAATATTGGAGGTAATATGGCAGAATTGTTCGATATGAAAGAACTGGAGGAGCGCGTCATTCTGGTGGCGGTCAGCACCTCTGATGAAGATGATACGGAGGCGTCCCTGGATGAGCTGGAGGAACTGGCGGATACCGCCGGGGCGACGGCGATCGGGCGTCTGGTGCAGAACCGGGAGAAGATTCATCCGGGCACCTATCTGGGCAGTGGAAAGATCGGGGAACTGCGGGAGATGGTCTGGGAAATGGGCGCAACCGGCGTGATCTGCGACGATGAACTGTCCCCGGCACAGCTTCGCAATCTGGAATCGGCGCTGGATACGAAGGTAATGGACCGGACGATGGTCATTCTCGATATTTTCGCGGCGCATGCGACGACGAGCGAGGGAAAAATCCAGGTTGAGCTGGCACAGCTGCGTTACCGCGCAGCGCGCCTGGTCGGACTGCGCAGTTCCCTGTCCCGTCTGGGCGGCGGTATCGGTACGAGAGGACCGGGTGAAAAGAAACTGGAGATGGACCGCCGTCTGATTCATGAACGGATCGGGCAGCTAAAGTCGGAACTGGAAGATGTCAAACGCCACCGCGAGGTGACGAGAAAACAGCGCGACCGGAAATATACGCTGTCGGCGGCGATCGTCGGCTACACGAATGCCGGTAAGTCAACGCTTTTAAACACCCTGACGGGTGCAGGAATCCTGGCACAGGATAAACTGTTTGCGACGCTGGATCCGACGACGCGTGGATTAAAGCTGGCGAGCGGACAGGAGATCCTGCTGACAGATACGGTCGGATTCATCCGCAAACTGCCGCACCATCTGATCGAGGCGTTCAAGAGTACGCTGGAGGAGGCACGTTATAGTGATATTGTCCTCCATGTGGTCGATGCGTCGAACCTGCAGATGGACACGCAGATGTATGTCGTATATGATACGTTGCGTCAGCTGGAGATCGGCGATAAGACGGTGGTAACAGTCTTTAACAAGATGGATCAGGTGGAGCAGCCGGAGACGCTGAAAGATCTGCATTCTGATTATCAGGTGCAGATTTCCGCGAAGACGGGCGCGGGGCTGGATGAGCTGAAGGATATTCTGGAAATGATTCTGCGAAACCGCAAGATTTATCTGGAAAAGGTATTTTCCTACCAGGAGGCTGGACGCATCCAGACGATCCGTAAATACGGTCAGCTTTTAAAAGAAGAGTACCGGGAAGATGGCATTTACGTGGAGGCATATGTGCCGACGGAGCTCTACGCAGGGCTGATGCGCTAACAGGCAGATGATAGGTTACTGTGTTACGGTTCACGCATACGTGCCCAGTAACGGAATTTGCCGTGGCTTCGCATTTCAATACGGCAAATTCCTGCTGCCACCACGTTTTCTTACGGCACCTTTGAAATTCCCGGGAATTGACTTTTTATTTTAAATTTGTTAGAATGTAGCATATTTATGGCTGTACAGAATGCTGGAAGGCAGATGCGTACAGATCCATACGGTAAAGAGGTGTGCGGGGAAAAACCGTATGCCTCTTCTTCATGTTTTGGCGGATGCTAAGAAGTTGTTAAGATGAAGAGAAAAGAGATGACAGGGCGCAGGCTGCTTGTGTCGGATGGAATGACCGCACAAGTTTGCAGACATCTGGGATAAAGGAGTTAGAAGATACAGAATGGAACAGAAGGGACAAAACGGACAGGAACAGATTCTCGTCGGAATTGACGTTGGCTCAACGACGACGAAGGTGGCAGTGATGGAGGTGGCAACGGGGAAAGTCCTGTTTTCGGACTATACACGCCATCACTCGGATCAGCTTCAGAGTGTGTCGAGAGCTGTAAAATTGGTGAAAGAGACGCTTGCGGGGCGGTCATTTCTGACGGCGATGACCGGTTCGGGCGCAAAGCACCTCTCGGAAGAGCTGGAGATCCCTTATGTACAGGAGGTAGTGGCGAACTCGATCGCCTTGAAAGCCATGTACGGGGAAATCGGAACGGCGATCGAGCTGGGTGGACAGGATGCGAAGATTATCTTTTTCCAGAGGGATAAACGGACGGGCGAGCTGCAGGTCGCAGATATGCGAATGAACGGAAGTTGTGCTGGCGGTACAGGTGCGTTTGTGGATGAGATTGCTTCTCTTCTTAAGACGCCGGTTGAGGAATTTGACGCGCTGGCGGCACAGGGAACAACCGTATATGATATATCCGGACGGTGCGGCGTGTACGCCAAGACCGACATCCAGCCTCTTTTAAATCAGGGGGTTAAAAAATCAGATTTGGCGCTTTCCTCCTTCCATGCGATTGCCAAACAGACGATCGGCGGTCTGGCACAGGGACTTTCGATCGAGAAGCCGGTCGTCTTTGAGGGCGGTCCGCTGACCTTTAACCGGACGCTGGTGCGCGTGTTTGCTGAACGTCTGGACCTTCGGCCGGAGGAAATTTTAAGTCCGGACCGGTCGGAACTTCTGATTGCCTGCGGTGCGGCGCGTGCGGCAGTGAAGCTTTTTTCGAAGGAAGAGGCGCTTGCCACGGCAGACGGACTGTTAGATCGGATCGAGAAGGTGCGTGCGGCGCGCGAGGAAGCAAAGAAACAAAGTGAAGCCGGAAATGGCGATGAGATGGCGGAGGGCACGTTCCGTTCCCGTCCATTTTTTGCCGACCAGGCGGCGCAGACGGAATTTCAGGAGAGACACAGACGCCCGGAACGAAAAACAGTATATCCGCAGTCAGGTAGTACGCTGCGGGCATATCTGGGTATTGATTCGGGCAGTACGACGACAAAATTTGTCCTGTTAGATGAGAATGAGGAACTTCTGGATTCCTTTTATGCGCCGAATCAAGGCGATCCGCTGACGGTGGCAAAGAAAGCACTGATTGCGATGCGGGAAAAGTATGCGTCCCACGGCGTGCGGCTGGAGATTTTGGCAGCCGGGACGACCGGTTATGGAGAAATGCTGTTTTCACGCGCATTTTCGGCCGAGACACACGCGGTTGAGACGGTGGCACATGCGCGTGCGGCGGCAAAATACACGCCGGATGCGACGTTTCTTCTGGACATCGGCGGTCAGGATATGAAGGCAATCTGGCTGGACAATGGCGTTATCACAAATATTGTCGTGAATGAAGCTGCTCATCTGGCTGTGGGTCGTTTTTGGAAAATTTTGCATCCTCCCTGCATATTCCGGCGCGGGAGATTGCTGAAAAGGCATTTTCTTCGCAGCATCCGGCTGCGCTCGGAAGCCGCTGTACCGTCTTTATGACGAGCAGTATCGTGACGGAGCAGAGAAATGGAAAGCTGCCGGAGGACATCATGGCGGGGCTGTGCCGTTCGATCATTGAAAATGTATTTACAAAGGTTATCCGTGTGTCGAACCTGGAT
Organism: Clostridium sp. AF21-20LB; assembly: GCF_003478795.1. Lineage (NCBI taxonomy): Bacteria > Bacillati > Bacillota > Clostridia > Eubacteriales > Clostridiaceae > Clostridium > Clostridium sp. AF21-20LB. The sequence continues at coordinate 108,705 of NZ_QUGD01000006.1, forward strand.
TCTCTGGGAAAGAGGATTGTCGTACAGGGCGGAACGTTTGAAAATGATGCGGTTCTCTGTGCGCTGGAACAGTATGTTGGCCGCCCGGTAATCCGGGCGCGTATCCGGGCATTATGGGGGCGATCGGTGCGGCGCTTTTAGCGAAGGAAGAGGCAAAGAGCCGGAAACAGCCGCATTTTATTGGTTTGGCTCAAATGGAGTCCCTGACCTGGCAGCAGGAGGCGAATGTGCCGTGCCCGTTCTGTATGAACCATTGTCAGCGTGCGGTGGTGCGGTTTTCGAATGGAACCTCATGGATCACGAACAACCGTTGTGAGCGGGGCGAGATTCTTGGCGATCCGAAGGATGTGAAGGTGCGCGAGCGACTGAAAATAGCGTCCGAAAACCGGAATAAAGTGCCAAATCTCTATAAATTGCGGGAAGAACTCCTGTTTGCAGATTATCTGGATCAAGCGGAAGAAGGGGATGCATCGTCTGCAAAAAGTCATTCAGAGCGGGCAGCCGCTAAGACTGGTCTTGTGCCGAATGCTGTGTCTGATACTGTGCGGCGAAATATAACCATCGGTCTGCCGCGCGTCCTTGCTTTCTGGGATACGATGCCGTTCTGGACGACGTTCTGGCGTTCGCTGGGCTTTGAGATTCAGATTTCATCCCCGAGCACGCACAAGATGTTTGAGGAAGGCTTAAGCGCGGTAACTTCAGATACCGTCTGCTTTCCGGCAAAACTGGTGCACGGGCATATCCGCGATCTGGTAAAGAAGAAAGTGGATCGTATTTTTATGCCGTCGATTGCGGCGATCGGATCGGAAAATACGGAATCAACGAGCGAGTCCATGTGTGCAGTCGTGAAGGGATATCCGCTTGTGATCCGCAACTCGGATTCTCCGGAGAAACAGTGGGGCATTCCGTTTGATGCACCGTTATTTTACTGGTACAGGGAGGAAGATAAAGAACGTCAGCTTATTACATATATGGAACAGACATTTTCCATCCAGCCGTCGGAAACGAAAAAGGCGGTTCTTGCAGGAAATGATGCGATGCGGCAGTTTGGGAGCCGCCTGAAAGAGGCGGGAGTGAAGGTTCTGGAAGAGGTGGAAAAAGAGGGGCGCTATGCGGTGGTGCTGGCGTCAAGACCGTATCAGAATGATGCGCTTGTCAACCACAGCCTGCCGGAGCTTTTGACCGAGTTCGGCGTTCCGGTTCTGACGGCAGATTCTGTTCCGGGCATTGAAAATGTGGATTTAAGCCACAGCCGTCTGGATGTCGTAAACAATTACCACGCGCGGATGCTGGCATCTGCGGTTCTGGCGGCACAGAGCCAGAATCTGGAATATGTCCAGTTTGTAAGCTTTGGATGCGGGCATGACGCATATTTGTCGGATGAGATCCAGCGTATGATGCGGGAAATCTCCGGAAAATCACCGCTGATCCTGAAACTTGACGAGAGCGAGGTACAGGGACCGCTGCGGATCAGGGTGCGTTCCTCCTGGAGACGATCAACATGCGGCGGAAGAAGCGGGAGATGGCGGAGAGGCTGCAAAACCAGCCTGGAACAAGCCGACAGGAGAATGCGGGCGGCGGAAATGAATGCGGGACGGTTGCGCTGGGACCAGACATTCAAAAATCCTGGCAGGTTCACGAACTTTCGGATCCATATCCGGTTAAATTTGAGGTGGAAGACCGCAAGAAGCGCACGGTTCTGGTCCCGAACACCTCCCACGCGTTCTGCCGGATTATGTCGGCGGCGTTGAAGACACAGGGAATCCGGGCAGTTCCGCTGGCGGTCGGCAGGGAAGAGGCGATCCGCCTCGGAAAGCAGTATGTCCACAACGATATCTGTTTCCCGGCGCAGATTGTCATCGGCGAGGCGCTGGCAGCACTTCGGAGTGGTCAGTATGTGCCATCTGAGACGGCGATCGGTATGGGAAAATACATCGGTGACTGCCGCCTGACCCATTACAGTGCGCTGCTTCGCAAGGCGCTTGACGACGCCGGCTACCCGGAGGTGGCGATTCTGACGAACGATGACGTCGATTATCATGATCTGCATCCGGGCTTCCGGATGAACCTTGTGTCGGCGATCCGTCTGGCGGGAGCGCTTCCGATGATCGATATTCTGGAAGAGCTGCTTCGCAAGATCCGCCCGTATGAGAAAGTTTCTGGAAGCAGTGATCAGGCATTTGGCGAGGCGATGGATTTCGTCGTGGATGGTCTGGAGCAGCATGGGCTTTCAGGCGCTCTGCGAGGCTTTAAAAAGGCGATCCAGCGGATGAATGCGATCGAATATGACCGGAGCCAGCCGCGCCCGCGCGTCCTGATCATCGGCGAGTATCTCCTCAATTTCCATCCGGGCGCGAATCATGAGATTGAGCGCTACCTGGAGAAAAATGGATTTGAGATTATCGAGGCGCGGATGACGGATGTTATCCGGAAAACGTATTTCTGCCAGGATGAGCAGATTCGGACGTATCATCTGAAAAAGCCGTTTGTCAAGAAAAACTGGTACCATGTGGCGAACAGGGTATTTGACGCTGCGCACGCGGCAGCGGATCGGATAGCGAAACAGCATCCGCTCTATACGCCTGTCTGCCGCCTGCCGGAACTGGTAAAGGAAAGTGACCCGATCATCCCGCACACCTTTGATGCGGGCGAGGGCGTGCTGATTCCGGGTGAGATCCTGCACCATGCGGCGCACGGCTGCCGGGCATTTGTGATTTTACAGCCATTTGGCTGTCTGCCAAACCATGTGGTAGGACGCGGCATCGTAAAAAAAATGCGGGAAATGTATCCGGACGCCCAGATCCTGCCGCTTGACTACGATCCGGATGTGAGCTTTGCCAATCTGGAAAACCGCCTGCAGATGCTGATTATGAATGTGAAAGAAAGAAGCGTGGACACGGTTGCCCTGCCGGACGTGGGGCAGAGAAGCCCCGTGGAGACTATGAATAGAAAACAGAAAAACGCCGATAATAAAAAGCAGAAAGTTTCCTGATTTCGGGTTAGACAAAAATAGAAATCACATAAGCCCACGCGGCGGAAAGGGACAGGCTATGAAACATCTGGAAATTGAAAAGGTGATTGGACGGGAGATTGTTGATTCGAGAGGAAATCCAACAGTGGAGGCGGAAGTTTATCTATCAGACGGAAGCATAGGACGCGGCGCGGCACCGAGCGGTGCATCGACAGGTGAATTTGAGGCTCTGGAGCTGCGCGACGGCGACAAGTCGCGTTTTGGCGGAAAGGGCGTACAAAAAGCAGTCCAGAATGTGAATACCGTGATTGCAGAAGTATTAAAGGGCATGGATCCGGCGAACATTTATGCGGTTGATAAAGCGATGATCGAGGCGGACGGAACCAAGGATAAATCCAAGCTGGGCGCGAATGCGATCCTGGCGGCTTCGATCGCGAGCGCACGGGCGGCAGCCAATGCGTATGGTCTTCCGCTGTACCGTTTTCTCGGCGGCGTATCTGGAAACCGTCTTCCGGTCCCGATGATGAACATTTTAAACGGCGGCGCGCATGCGGCAAATACTGTCGATGTACAGGAATTTATGATTATGCCGGTTGGCGCGGAGAGCTTTTGCGAGGGACTCCGCTGGTGTACCGAGGTGTTCCATGCGCTGGCAGCATTGCTTAAAGAGCGCGGACTGGCAACCTCCGTCGGCGATGAGGGCGGTTTTGCACCGGATCTGGGAAGTGACGAAGAAGCAATCCAGTGCATCTTAGAGGCAGTGGAGAGAGCCGGATATAAGCCGGGCGAGGATTTTGTCCTGGCGATGGATGCGGCATCCAGCGAGTGGAAGAGCGGCAGGAAGGGCGAATATCTGCTTCCGAAGAATGGCAAACACTTCACCTCCGAGGAGCTGATCGCACACTGGAAACAGCTCTGCGGGAAATACCCGATCGCCTCGATCGAGGATGGTCTGGACGAGGAGGATTGGGAAGGCTGGCAGAAGATGACCGCAGAACTCGGCGGACAGGTGCAGCTGGTCGGCGACGATCTGTTTGTAACAAATACCGAACGCCTGGAAAAAGGTATCCGTCTCGGCTGCGGCAATTCGATCCTGATTAAGCTGAACCAGATTGGATCCGTCTCCGAGACACTGGAGGCAATCAAGATGGCACATAAGGCAGGTTACACGGCGATTGTATCCCACCGTTCCGGCGAGACCGAGGATACGACGATCGCAGATCTGGCGGTCGCATTGAATACCTGCCAGATCAAGACGGGCGCACCGAGCCGGAGTGAGCGCGTGGCAAAATACAACCAGCTTCTGCGGATTGAGGAAGAGCTGGGAACCGGCGCACAGTATCCGGGGAAGGCGGCATTTAATAAAAATTAAGTTGTCTTTTTTGCGAGATATCGTGCAGACAAGCAATCTGTTACATTGCATGAAATGTGTGAATTGTTCCGAAAACGAATGCATTTCCTCAGAAACAGACAAAAATCATCTGGGGAAATGCCGGATGGCGTCGAAACAAAGGAAAATAGAATACAACTTTGAAAAGGAATGCGTTTTACCGTACAACCAGGACGGAGAGAAACGTATTCCTTTTTGTTTTGCATAAGACCGAAAAAAGGAATATTGCTAAAAGTTTGACAATATTTTAAAAAATAATCGTTTTTATACGAAATTTATTGACAAAACAGTGGGAATGATTGTAAAATAACTGTAAAGCAAATATGAAAAAGGGATTTATTTTTTTTGAACGAATGGAAAAACGTTTTACCAAAGGAATGGTCCGGCGGATAACGTATTTCACATAAAAAGGAGGATGAAAGAATGAGAAAGAGAACATTAAGCATTGTACTTGCAGCAGCAATGTGTGCCAGCTTAACAGCCTGCGGCGGTGGCGGAAGTACTGCTGAGACAACGGCAGCTGACAGCAGCAATACCGAGACGAAGGCAGCCGACGCTTCAGAGAAATCTGACAAACCGCTCCGTGTATGTGTTGTTTACACTGGAAACTTAGGTGATAAGAGCTACAATGACTCCTGCAACATGGGTGCACAGAAAGCAGTTGAGGATTTCGGCATTGAGCTTAAGAGTCTTGAGGGTACCACTGCTGAGGAGTGGAAAGCAAACCTGCTTCAGGCTTGTGATGATGGCTACGATTTAATTATCGGTGCTTCTTCCAACATCGCAGATTACATCACTGAGAATGCTTCCAGTTATCCGGATACCAAGTTCGCAGTTATCGATACAACCGTAGATCTGCCGAACGTTGAGTCTATCAGCTTTGCTCAGAATGAGGGTTCTTTCCTGGCAGGTGCAGCAGCAGCTATGTTTACCACCAAGACTGATATCCCGAATGTCAATGAAGATCATATCATCGGCTGGGTAGGCGGTATGGATATTCCGGTACTTCATGACTTCTATACAGGCTATGAGCAGGGTGCGAAGTACATCGATCCGGATATCAAGATTCTTCAGGCTTTTGCAGGAAGCTGGACGGATCCGTTAAAGGGCAAAGAGCTGACTTTAGCACAGTATGAGCAGGGCGCTGATATTGTCATGAACGTAGCATCCGGTACCGGTGTTGGTATTCTGGAAGGTGCAAAAGAAGCTGACAAATACGCAATCGGCGTTGACTTAAACCAGGATTCCGATCAGCCTGGACATATTCTTACTTCTATGGTTAAGAGAGTTGATAATGCCTGCTACCTGGTTATCCAGTCTGCAGTAGATGGAACCTTTGAGGGCGGCACAACCAAATATCTGGCACTGAAGGACGGCGGCGTCAGCCTGACTGATTTCTCTGTTATCAAAGAATCTCTGGGCGACAAATTCCCGCAGGATATCGTTGATAAGTGTGATGAGCTTGCCGAGAAGATCAAATCCGGCGAGATCGTAGTAGAAAACTATGAAGGATTTGGCCCAGAGGCATAATTGATAAAAACAAGGCCGGGAGCGAGTGAAACCTGGCGGCGAAGGGGGATCTGGATTCTTTCAGGTTCCCCTTCATTTTCAACAAAAATGTTTTTCTTGGAAAGAGCCGTCAGGCATTTCCGGACGAGAGGGTGATCGAATGAACGAATACGTAGTGGAGATGAAAGGAATTGTCAAAAATTTCGGACAGGTTCAGGCGGTAAAGCATGGCGAATTTACTCTGAAAAAAGGCGAGATCCATTCACTGATTGGTGAAAATGGAGCTGGTAAATCCACCATGATGAAGCTTCTGTACGGCATGTATCCCATTGACGAGGGCGAGATTATCGTCAAGGGGGAACCGATGGGAACCATCACACCGAAGATTGCAATTGAGCACGGTGTCGGCATGGTCCATCAGGAATTTATGCTGGTAAATGAGCTGACGGTTCTGGAGAATATTATTCTGGGATTTGAACCGAAAAAGGGATTGACAATTGACTTTGACAAGGCAAGAAAAGAAGTTAAAAAATATATTGAACAGTATCATATGGACGTGCAGCTGGATAAGAAGGTAAGCCAGATACCCGTTGGTGAGGCGCAGCGTGTCGAGATTATCAAGACATTGATGCGAGGTGCTGATATCATCATTCTGGATGAGCCTACAGCGGTTCTGACTCCTCAGGAGGCAGAACGTCTGTTTGAAATCCTGAACAATCTGAAACAGGATGGAAAATCCCTTGTCTTTATTTCTCATAAGTTGAATGAAGTTATGGCAATATCAGACCGCATCTCTGTGATGCGTCAGGGACAATATATGGGCACTGTTAATAAAGAGGAAACTTCTCCGCTGGATCTGACCAAACGAATGATCGGACGTGAAGTATTCTTAAACATTGATAAGGCTTATTCTGAGGCGGGAGATACGATTCTGGAGGTTCAGGATGTGTGGATTCCCAGCCAGAAGGAGACATCGAAGATCCGGGGCATGTCCCTGCATGTCAAGGCCGGTGAGATTGTCGGCGTGGCAGGTATCGATGGAAATGGACAGAGTGAGCTGGTTGAGGCGATCACCGGACTCCGCAAGGTAGAGAAGGGCAAGATCCTTCTTTGCGGCAAGGATATTACGAATCAGAGTCCGAGAAAAGTGAGAGAGAGCGGTCTTTCCCATATTCCGGAGGATCGAAATACAAGAGGTCTGAACCGTGCCATGACCATCGAGGAAAATCTGATCGCAGTCCGTCTGGATCAGCCTCCATTTACCAAGGGCATCATGATGAATAAATCAGGACAGGATACCTATGCAAAAGAAATGGTAGAACAGTTTGATATCCGCCCGGCGGATTATAATCTTCCTACATCTTCCTTATCCGGTGGCAATGCACAGAAGGTCGTAGTAGCCCGGGAGGTATCTCTTGGCAATAAGCTTCTGGTAGCATCCCAGCCTACCAGAGGTGTAGATATCGGTGCCATCGAGCTGATTCGTAATACACTGGAAAAGGCGAAAAAGGCAGGCGCCGGTGTCCTGCTGGTATCGGCAGAGCTGGAGGAGATTATCTCCCTTTCGGATCGTATCGTTGTTATCCATGAGGGCAAGATCACCGGCGAGATGCGTGCGGATGAGGCGAATGAGAACAATCTGGGTCTGCTTATGATGGGCGGTACAGACACAGGGAAGGACGGTGAAGCAGCAGTATGAATCAGACATTAAATGGTATTCGAAGGATTCTTATTACGATACTCGTTGCGATGGGTGTCGGTGCGCTGTTTATCGTAGCGATCGGGGAGAATCCGATTGATGCATATGCGGCGCTGTTCCGAGGTGCTTTTGACGGAAAGCTTCGTCTTGGTACAACCTTGGCAGGATTTACTCCGCTGCTGCTGACATCCATTGCTTTTGCAGTTGCAGCGAAAGCAGGCGCATTTAACGTAGGTGTTGAGGGCGAGGTTTTCTTGGGCGGTATCACAGCTGCTTATATCGGCATCAACTGGACCTTCCTTCCGAAGCCGGCTCTGTATGTGGCCTGCTTCGTAGGTGCTATGGTGGTAGCAGCTGCCTGGGCCTTTATTCCGGCGGTTTTGCGTGCCTATTATAATGTAAATGAAGTATGTACCACCATTTTGATGAACACAGTAGCCCTTTATATTACATCTTATCTGGTCAGCGGACCTATGAGTGCCGGTACTGCTAATGCTCAGTCCCTGCCGGTTACGGTAAGACTGTATCAGTTTATGAAACCCAGCAGTGTCAACGTTGGTATTTTCATCGCAGCCATCACCGTGATTGTGATTATTTTTATGCTTCAGAAAAGCAGCTGGGGCTACAAGATCCGTACCGTCGGCCTGAATCCGACCCATGCGGATTATGTGGGAATTGATTCCAAAAAGGTATTTGTCGGTGCTATGATGCTTTCCGGTATGTTAGGCGGCATGGCAGGCTGCATCGAGGTTCTGGGTGTTCACGGATATTTCCTGAACAACTTCGCAACCGGACTTGGAAGCAATGGTATGCTGGCAGCTCTGATTGTAAAGAACAACATGGTTTCAACTCCATTTATGGCATTTTTCCTGGCAGTTTTAAAATCAGGTGCTATGGGAATGCAGCAGTCAACCGGTGTACCAAAATCGCTGGTTGATACCATTACAGCAGTTTTCATTATCATAGCGACCATGGAGACTGCATTCCAGTTTACAAAGAAACGTAAAAAGAAAACGGAGGAGAAGAAGGAGGATAAGGCATGAATGCGATAATGCAGAATTTTGATAAAATCTTTAATGCGTCGCTGATTTATGCAACGTTTCGTTCAGCGACTCCGATCATCTTTGCCGCTCTTTGTGCGGCAATCACCCAGCAGGCCAATATCTTAAATATCGGTACTGAGGGTATCATGCTGGTGGGTGCTTTTACAGCAGTAGCGGTCAGCTACTTTACCGGAAACTGGCTGTTAGGTATCATCGCGGCGATGATCGCGGGCGCTGTGATTGCGATGATCATGGCGGTCGGTCACATCCGTTATAACTCTGAGATCTGTGCAATCGGTATGGGTATCAACATGCTGGCGCTGGCGCTCACAAAATTCATGGTAAATGCGATCTTCCACAGCACCGGCAGCTTTTCCAGCCCGGACATCAAAGCAATTCCGCGTGTGTCGCTCGGATTTTTAGACAATCTGCCGGTGGTTGGCGACCTGTTTAACAACTGGTGTGTGACTGAGTGGTTTGCCATCGTTTTGATTATTCTGCTTCAGTTCTTCTTTTATAAGACTGTATGGGGACTGCGTCTGCGTGCGGTGGGTCAGTTTCCGGAAGCAGCCAAGACGGCAGGTATCAAGGTAAATGCAGTCAAATATCAGGCGATGCTGCTTTCTGGTCTCATCGGTGGTCTGGCAGGTGCACATCTTTCCCTGGGATACAGTACCCAGTTTATCGAGAACATGACCAATAACCGTGGTTTCATGGGCGTTGCAGCCATGTATTTCGGTGGTGCGAACCCGGTTCTGACCACACTGGGCTGTCTGCTCTTTGGATTTTCAGATTCCGTCGGTGCCCGCCTCCAGGCATATGGCATTCCATCCCAGTTCGTTCTGATGATGCCGTATATCGTGACCATCGCGGTACTGGCAATTTCCATGATTGCGAAGATTTCAACCAACAAGAAGAGAGAATCTTCCCTGCATGTGGGAAGCTGATGATGAAGAAAGATAAAACACTATAAGGAGGACATAATCAGATGGAAAAGACAAAAATTATTCTTGACTGCGATCCGGGACATGATGACGCGGTCGCGATCACGCTGGCGGCGAACAGTGACAAGATCGATCTGTTAGGTATTACAGTCGTAGCAGGCAACCAGACGCTGGAGAAAACGCAGATTAATGCGAGAAATGTGTGCCAGTGGCTCGGTGTGGATGTGCCAGTGTATGCGGGCTGCGGACAGCCGATGGTGCGTGAAAAAATGGTAGCGGGCGATATCCACGGTGAAACAGGGCTGGATGGTCCGGTTTTCCCGCCGCTGACAAAAGAATTAGAGAAAGAGCATGCAGTCGATTTCATCGTTAAAACCCTGATGGAGTCTGACGGCGATATCACGATGGTGACAACCGGTCCGATGACCAATCTGGCGATGGCGATGCGGATGGAACCGGCGATTATTCCGAAGATCAAACAGATCGTCCTGATGGGAGGCGCGTATACCAATGGTAACGTAACTCCAGCGGCAGAGTTCAATATCATCGCCGATGCGGATGCAGCGTATGTATGCTTTACCAGCGGACGCCCAATCACGATGATGGGTCTGGATGTTACCCGCAAGGTACTGTGCTATCCGGAGATCGTTGACCGGATGGAGAAGATCGGCAATAAGGCATCCAAGCTCTTTGCGGATCTGATGCGCTTCTTCTGCAAGACCCAGAAAGAGGTATTTGGCTGGGAAGGCGGACCTCTGCACGATCCGGTTACGATCGCATGGCTGATTGATCCGAGCGTTGTGACCCTGAAACCGATGCATGTGGACATTGACATCCGCAGCGTCCAGTCCTACGGACGTACTAACTGCGATTTCTTCGGTTACGGCGGACAGGAGCCGACTGCAAACGTAGCGATCGATATCGATGCGGCGAAGTTCTGGGATATCGTTGAGGCAGGGCTGAGAAGATACAGCGAGGCATAGTTTATAATACTTGTGTTCGGAGGCAGATATAGATGAGAGACCTGAAAGAAGTTTTAGAGCAGAACAAAGAGAAATATATCGAAGAACTCAAGAATCTGGTGGGAATTGATACCCATGACTTAGGGCACGGAATCGATGGTGGTCTGGAGAAACAGGGACAGGAGTATATGGTAAACCTGTTTGAATCGATGGGAGCCGACGAGATCACGGTGGATCCGATGGATGAGGCTGTGATTCAGGAAAGCTACAAAAAGCACCAGGAAGGAAACCTGGGGCACAACCAGACCGACCGTGCCAATGTCTATGCGACATTTAAAGGAAAACAGGGCGGAAAAAGCCTGTTATTTAACGGTCATATTGACGTTATGCCGGCGGAGATGGAAGACGGCTGGACGAACCCGCCGTTTGAGCCGGTAATTCGGGATGGCAAGATGTACGGACGCGGCTGCACGGATATGAAGGGCGGTTTGATGGCATCGGTGATGGCGGTAAAGCTTTTGCAGGATGCCGGTTATGAGCTGCCGGGCGATGTGACAATTACCTCCGTGTGTGACGAGGAAGGCGGAGGCAATGGCTCGATCCAGGCGGTAATGCGCGGTCTGAAAGCCGACGGCGTTGTCAACTGCGAGCCGACCGACGATACCCTGATTCTGGCGCATATGGGCTGGGTATTCTTTAAGGTTGATTTTGAAGGAAAAGCGTGCCATTCCGGTGCAAAAGCCGAGGGCGTCAGCGCGATCGAGAAGGCGATCAAGGTAATTCAGGGGTTAAATGAGATGGAGCACCGCTGGCTTCTGACGATCCGCCACCGCCTGCTTCCGCCGCCAAGCTTAAATATCGGCGTGATCGAGGGTGGAACCGCCGGTTCTACCGTGCCGGGCGAGTGCAGTTTTTCTACCTGCGTCCACTATGTTCCGACCCTGATGAATCAGGATATGGTTGTAAAGGAATTTACAGAGGTCGTTGAGCGGATCAGCCGTTCCGACGCGTGGATGGAGGCACATCCGCCGAAGATTTCCATTTACCAGACCGGACACGGGTTTGAGATGGAGGAGGATCATCCGCTGGTAGACACCTTTAAGGAGGCGTACAGTGAGGCACTTTCGCGCAGCGTGAAGGTGGAAGGATCCCATTTTGGCTGTGATTCCCGCCTGTGGCGCAACATTGCCGGATGCCCGACGATCCAGTACGGACCGGGCGAGGGCGCACAGTGCCATACCGTGGATGAGTGGCTGAAGCTCGATTCCTATCTGGAAGCGATTCTGGTGTATGCGAAACTGATTCTTTCCTGGGGAGAGAAGAAATAAGGAATTGATAAATATATAAGGAGATAAAAATATGAGCAAGAAAGTTTTACTGGCAGGCGAGTCCTGGATGAGCTATACAACCCATGTTAAGGGATTTGATTCATTTTACACTTCTACCTATGAAACCGGTGAAAAATGGCTGAAAGCAGCCCTTGAGGCAGGTGGTTATGAGGTGACATTCCTTCCAAACCATCTGGCAAATGAAGAATTTCCATTTACAATGGAAGAACTGAAACAGTATGATCTGGTAATTCTGTCCGATATTGGAGCGAACACCCTGCTTCTGCCGGGTGCTACGTTTAACCGCAGTGAGAAAATGCCGAACCGCTGCAATCTGATCCGCGACTATGTCAACGATGGCGGCGCTCTTCTGATGGTCGGCGGCTATCTGACCTTCTCCGGCGTGGATGCAAAGGGCAAATGGCATGACACAGCCGTACAGGAGGTTCTTCCAGTTGAGGTTCTGACGGTCGATGACCGTATGGAACACTGCGAGGGTGTAAAACCGGTAACCGTGGGCGAGCATGAAGCTTTAAAGGGCATTCCGACCGACTGGCCGGAGGTTCTCGGTTACAATAAGGTAATCGCAAAACCGGAGGCAGAGGTTCCGGTTACTGTAGAGGGCGATCCGTTTATCGCGTTTGCTTCTTATGGAAAAGGGCGCAGCGGTGTTGTCACAACCGACTGTGCACCGCACTGGGCACCGCCGGAATTCTGCGAGTGGGAATACTACAATAAATTGTGGCAGAATATCGCAGACTGGCTGATTCAGAAATAAGATAGCAGGAAAAAGGAGAGCGCGTATGGACGGAGCGGTGAAACTTTTAAAAGAGCTTCTGACCATTCGGAGTGTCAATGGACGGGATGACGAGGGAGCAGTGGCAGAATATTTGTGCAAGTATTTCGAACAATCGGGAATTTCTGCACATATACAGCGGATTGACGCGACACACGCCAATGTGCTGGCGGAGCTTGAGGGGGAGTCTGATGGCGCTCCGATCTTCTGGAACGGGCATCTGGACACGGTTCCTTACGGAGATACCGGAGAATGGAAGACTGACCCGGCGGTTCCGGTGGAACGGGACGGTTTTCTCTATGCCCGCGGTGCCAGCGATATGAAGAGTGGGCTTGCCGCGATGGTGTACGCGCTCTGTGAATATAAAAAATCCGGTTGTCCGGTGCCGCGTACGATCCATTTCCTCGGAACCTGTGATGAGGAAAAGGGCGGCATCGGCGCCAGGGAGATCTTAAAGGAAGTCCCGGAGACGTCGATTGGAACGCTTCTGATAGGAGAACCGACGGGATGCAGGCTGGGCGTGGCGCAGAAAGGCTGCCTGTGGCTGGAGATAGAAGCACACGGAAAGACGAGCCACGGGGCATACCCGCAGGAGGGCTGCAATGCCGTGGAACAGGCGATGGCGCTGACAGGTGAGATTGAAACATATGTGAAAAGCTTCACACACCCGGTTCTCGGCGCATCGACCGCGCAGGTAACGCAGATTTCCGGCGGCGTGGCGCCAAATATGACGCCGGACACCTGCCGGATTCTCATGGATATCCGTATGACACCGGGACTGACAAGTCAGATGGTAGTCGGTCAGGCGGAGGCGTTTGCGGCGGCGCGTTCCGTTACATCAGAAGAAAAATTCCGCGTCAGCTGCCGGATTGTCAATGACCGGCGGGCGATCGAGATTGGAGAATCCCATCCGCTTGTGAAACAGCTCTCGAAGGAACTGGAGAAAAAAGGGCTTCCGGTGGAGACGACTGGGATTAATTTCTTTACAGATGCTTCGATCCTGGTGGAACACAAGCTGGATGCAGCCGTTCTCTTATTTGGTCCGGGCGAGGCAGGTATGGCGCATAAGCCAAATGAGCGGGTCGAGATAGAAAAATATCAGAAATCCATTCAGGTTCTCATGGATCTGATCGCATCGGAGGTGGATGAGTGAGGGCAACCATCAAGGATATTGCCGCTGCGACTGGTTTTTCCGTGACGACAATCTCACTGGTTCTCAATGGAAAAGGATATAAGATCTCGGATGAGACAAAGAATCAGATCCTAGCGAAGGCGCGGGAACTGAATTATCGTCCGAACCAGCTCGCGGTCAGTCTGGTAAAGCGGCAGAGCAAGACCATAGGATTTATCGTCCCGGATATTTCCAATGTATATTTTGCCAATATGGCGCGTGCGATCGATGAGGCGTGCCGCGAAAATGGCTGGAGTGTGATTCTCTGCAACACGAATGATAATTATGACCGGGATCGCGAGTATATCGATCTTCTGGCGGATAAAGGCGCGGACGGCATTGTGTTTATCATGGCTAAAGATAATACGCGGGAGATGGCGGCGGAGGAGATCGATTATCTGGAATCGATCCACATACCCTATGTGGTAGTTGACCGGATCCCGGAGCTTCGGAACTGTCCGGCGGTCGGTACCGACCATGAGATCGGCGGTTATCTGGCGGCGCGCCATCTGTTAAGCCTTGGACACCGGCGGATTGCCTGCGTTGTGGGACCGCATGCGACCCAGATGGATTCGGAGGCCCGTTACCATGGCTACTGCCGGGCGATGGAGGAGGCGGGAATTCCAGTGGATGAACGTCTCGTCTGTGCCGGCGAGTATACGCAGGAGGGCGGCGCGGCGGCGGTCGAAAAGCTCATTTCACAGGATTTTACGGCGATTTTCGCCTGCAACGACGCTTCGGCGTATGGCGTATGCAGAAAACTCAAGGAATATAGAAAGAAAGTACCGGAAGATGTTTCGGTTGTCGGATACGATGACGTTTTCTATGCACGGATGCTGGAGGTGCCGCTGACAACGGTACGCCAGCAGGTACGGGAGATGGGAAGAGAGGCGGTACGGCTGCTTCTGAAACAGATACGGGAACATAAAAGACCGGAGAGCAAGGTAATCTTTGCGCCGGAACTGGTGGTGCGGGAGAGCACGGCGAGAATACAGCCGTCCCGGTAACCGGAGAGAGAGGGGAGCAGAGTGAAGGTATTGAATTTTGGTTCACTGAATATTGATTATACGTATCAGGTGGATCATTTTGTAAGAGCGGGAGAGACGATGTCCTCCGAGTCACTGCAGGTATTCAGCGGCGGCAAAGGGCTGAATCAGTCGATCGCGCTGAGCAAGGCGGGCGCAGACGTATGGCACGCCGGAGCTGTCGGAGCCGGGGATGGAGATTTCCTCATCGAGCAGATGAAGAAGGCGGGCGTCCACACGGAGCTGATCGAGCATCTCGACGGGCAGACAGGACACGCGATCATTCAGAAAGATCCGGCAGGGCAGAACTGCATTCTGCTGTATGGCGGTGCCAACCAGCGGATCACGAGGGAAATGGTGGATCGCGTCCTGACACAGTTTGAGGCGGACGATTTCCTGATTTTACAGAATGAGATCAGCGAGATCGGCTATATCATGGAGAAAGCCCATGAAAAAGGCATGAAGATCGTTCTGAATCCGTCCCCGATGAATGCGAAGATCCTGTCCTATCCGCTGGAATATGTGGATTACTTCTTATTAAATGAGGTGGAGGCGTCGGATATCTGCGGCATTGAGGCAACCAAAGATCCGCAGACGCTGATGAACGGACTGGTAAAACAGTTCCCGGAGGCGAAGATTGTCCTGACACTCGGCGGCGATGGTTCCGTGTACCGCGATGGCGACACAGTCCTTCGTCAGGGAATCTATAAAGTGCCGGTTGTGGACACGACAGCGGCAGGCGATACATTTACCGGTTATTTTATTGGCGGCTTACAGCTCGGTGAAGACCCGAAGACGGCGCTGGAACATGCGGCAAAAGCGGCAGCGATCGCCGTTTCCCGCCCAGGAGCAGCTCCGTCGGTGCCGAACCGGGAGGAAGTAGAGACGTTTGAGGGATAAAAAGCACCTGAAAACTTGTCTTTTAAAACAGAATATAGTAAAATACCATTTGGTGGCGTTTCCGAAATTCGGGCTGGTACCGGGATTTGCGGAGGCGCCTCTTTTTGCGCCCGTCTGACTCTTGTCAGTGTGGGCCTGTAGAAATAAAAAAGGAGAAGGTAAGTAGAAATGGGAAGAGAACGTTTTTCCTCTCGGCTGGGATTTATCCTGATTTCCGCGGGCTGTGCGATCGGTCTGGGAAATGTGTGGAGATTCCCGTACATTGTCGGTCAGTATGGCGGCGCGGCGTTTGTACTGATTTATGCGGCATTTCTGGTGCTTTTAGGTCTTCCGATCATCGTTATGGAATACTCGGTCGGCAGAGCGAGCCAGAAGAGTGCGGCGCTTTCATTTGATGTGCTGGAGCCAAAGGGTACTAAGTGGCATTTTGAAAAATGGTTCGCGATGGCGGGCAACTATGTCCTGATGATGTTTTATACGACGGTAGCCGGATGGCTTCTGCTGTATGTGTTCAAGATGGCGAAAGGCGATTTCGTGGGTCTGGATGCGGACGGTGTAGCAGGGGAATTTGGCTCTGTACTGGCAAATCCGGGACTGATGACGGTATTTATGCTGCTCTGTGTCGTATTCTGTTTTTCCATCTGTGCGATGGGACTCCAGAACGGCGTTGAGAAGATCACAAAGATGATGATGGTCTGCCTATTATTCCTGATGGTTGTGCTGGCAATCAATTCGGTGCGGATGGAAGGCGGACGTCCGGGACTTGAATTTTACTTAAAGCCGGATTTTGGCAAGATTCAGGAGGTTGGTGTCGGCAAGGTCGTATTTGCGGCGCTGGGACAGTCGTTCTTCACGTTGAGTATCGGTATCGGTGCGATGGCGATTTTTGGAAGTTATATCGATAAAGAGCGCAGCCTGACCGGCGAGGCGATCAATGTACTGGTCCTTGACACGCTGGTAGCGTTTATGGCAGGACTTATCATTTTTCCGGCATGTGCGGCTTACGGCATCGAGGCAGGACAGGGACCAAGCCTGATCTTCATCACGCTGCCGAATGTATTTAACCACATGGCAGGCGGACGTTTCTGGGGCACGCTGTTCTTTGTCTTTATGACCTTTGCGGCGGCATCAACGGTCACAGCGGTATTCCAGAATATCGTATCCTTTGCAACGGATCTGACTGGCTGTTCGATCAAAAAGGCAGTCTGCGTCAATCTGGTGGTGATTACGGTCCTGTCGCTTCCGTGCGTGCTGGGTTTCAATCTCTGGAGTGGTTTCATGCCGTTCGGAGAGGGCAGCAACGTGTTGGATCTCGAGGATTTCATCGTCAGCAACAACCTGCTTCCACTCGGAAGTCTCGTTTACCTGATGTTCTGTACCAGCCGGTATGGATGGGGATTTGAAAATTTCCTCAAGGAGGCAAATGAGGGAAAAGGCGTGAAGTTCCCGCGCCAGGTGCGAGCGTATGTGACATATGTCATTCCACTGATTGTGCTGTTTATTTTTGTGCAGGGGTACTGGAGTAAGTTTTTCCAGTAGACTGTGCAGCTCTTTAGGTAACGAGAAAAAAGGAAAGTCCGGCAGAGGCAAACTCCGCCGGACTTTCCTTTTTTCGCCAAGGCTATTGACATAGTATTTAAGGGAAAGTTTTACGGGATTTTTACACAGTTTTGTTAATTCTGTATAAACAAAAGCTATATTATAACCATTTGTATTAATTTTTATACAGAGTGAAGGGGGCAGAAGATTCATTTTTCAATTGTGAATTTTTTTTACCTGTGTTATACTATACGCGGTAGATTCTAGCTCCTACGCCCGATAATATTTTCACAATTTCGGCAGAAAAGGCATCTGACGGGAGGTGAATGGGTGGAGGATGAAGGAAAATTTAGTAAGAGAAAGAGGGTTTAATTGATGGGTTTGGCTACATTTATAGGCGGCATTCATCCATATGAGGGTAAAGAACTGTCTGAGGATAAGCCGATCAAGGTTCTCGAACCGTTACAGGGCGAGATCATGGTTTATCCGCTGTCCCAGCACATTGGCGCACCTGCGAAACCACTGGTAGCGAAGGGCGATCACGTGCTGAAAGGCCAGATCATTGCAGAGGCAGGCGGATTTATTTCCGCAAACGTACTCAGTTCTGTTTCCGGTACGGTAAAGGGAATCGAGTCCAAGCTGGTTGCCAATGGTGCAATGGTTCAGTCAATCCTGGTGGAGAATGACGGTGAGGAAGAGGCGATTGAGGGCTTCGGAACAGACAGAGATGCAACAAAGCTGTCGAAAGAAGAGATCCGTAAGATCGTTAAGGATGCCGGTATCGTCGGCCTGGGCGGCGCTGGTTTCCCGACACATGTAAAGCTTACTCCGAAAGATGAGAACGCAATTGATTACGTTATCGTCAACGGTGCAGAGTGCGAGCCGTACTTAACCAGTGACTATCGTACCATGATGGAGCGTCCGGAGCAGATTATCGGCGGCCTGAAGGTTATGCTTCAGCTGTTTGACAATGCGAAGGGTGTTATCGGTATCGAGAACAACAAGCCGGAGGCTATCAAGAAGCTGACGGAGATGGTAAAGGACGAGCCGAGAATCGAAGTATGTCCGCTGCTGACCAAGTACCCGCAGGGTGGTGAGCGTACACTTATCTATGCAGTGACAGGACGTGAGATCAATTCTTCCATGCTGCCGGCAGATGCAGGCTGTATCGTAGACAATATTGATACCGTTGCTTCTATTTATAATGCAGTATGCAAGACAACTCCGCTGATCCGCAAGATCATTACGGTAACCGGTGATGCCATTGCAGAGCCGCAGAACTTTGAGGTACGTCTTGGTACCAACTATCAGAGACTGGTAGAGGCAGCAGGCGGCTTTAAACAGGAACCGGAGAAGATGATTTCTGGTGGTCCTATGATGGGACAGGCTCTTTTCAGCCTTGACTTCCCGGTAGCGAAGACTTCATCTGCTCTGACCACCTTTACCAAGGACCAGGTAGCAGCGATGGAGCCGTCAGCATGTATCCGTTGCGGACGCTGTGTAGGCGTTTGTCCGGAGCACCTTGTACCTCCGCTGATGATGAAAGCATCTACGGCTCACGATCTTGAGAAATTCCAGAGCTTAAACGGCATGGAATGCGTTGAGTGCGGATGCTGTGCATATGCTTGTCCGGCAAGACGGCCGCTGACCCAGGCATTCAAAGAGATGCGTAAGGCAGTAGCAGCCAGCCGCAGAAAGTAGGAGGTGGGAAGAAATGGAAAAATTATTAAAAGTATCGTCATCACCTCACGTTCGTGACGGAGTTACGACACAGCGCCTGATGTTTGACGTTGTGATCGCCATGATTCCTGCCAGTGTTTATGGTGTATGGCAGTTCGGCATGAATGCACTTCTGGTTCTGATCGCTACCGTGATCGCCAGTGTGGCAGCCGAGTATCTTTATGAGAAATTAATGCACAAGCCGATTACGATTTCGGACGGCAGTGCAGTTGTTACCGGCATGATTCTTGCACTGAATATGCCGCCGGAAATCCCGGTTTGGATCCCGGTTCTTGGTGCATTCTTTGCAATCATCGTTGTAAAACAGCTTTACGGTGGTCTGGGACAGAACTTCATGAACCCGGCACTGGCAGCCAGATGTTTCCTTCTGACTTCCTTCGCTCTGTTTATGAATAACTTCTCATCCGCAAAGCTTGGATTTGACAGTCTGACAGGTGCAACTCCGCTGGCACAGTTAAGAGCCGGTGAGACAGTGGATCTGGCATCCCTGGTAATCGGACGTATCCCGGGAACTATCGGTGAGGTATCTGTAATTGCCCTGCTGATTGGTGCTATTTACATGGTAGTCCGCAAAGTTATCAGCCCGGTTATCCCGCTGATTTACATTGGAACCGTATTTGTATTTACATTCCTGTTTGGTGGATTCAACCTGACCTATTCTCTCAGTGAGATCTGTGCAGGTGGTCTTATCTTCGGTGCATTCTTTATGGCAACCGATTATGTAACGAGTCCTCTGACTCCGAAGGGACAGATCGTATACGGACTGATCCTCGGAATCGTAACCGGAATCTTCCGTCTCTGGGGTGCTTCTCCGGAGGGCGTTTCCTATGCGATCATCTTCAGCAACCTGCTGGTACCGCTGATTGAGCGCTATACGCTTCCGACAGCATTTGGAAAAGGAGGTCAGAAGAAATAATGAACCAGATTATCAAAAATACAATCATCCTTTTCGTTATTACTCTGGTAGCTGGTATCTGTCTGGGAACAGTACATGATATTACGCTGGATCCGATTGCACAGGCACAGGAGGCAGCAGCTACTAAAACTTATCAGGAAGTTTACCCGGATGCGGCAAGCTTTGATGAACCGCAGGAGCTGGCTGACGCAGTAACTGCTGCAGCGGACAGCATCTCTGAGTGGGGATTTGGAAAAGTTACCATCAATGATGCAAAAGAAGCGCTGGATGCAAGCGGCAACCAGATCGGTTACCTGATTACCTCTACCTCCGCAGAGAGCTACGGCGGCAACGTGCAGATCGCAGTTGGTATCAGCAACGAGGGCGAGCTGACCGGTATCGGTTTCTTAAGCATCAGCGATACGCCAGGTCTTGGTATGAGAGCCAAAGAACCGGATTTCAAGGATCAGTTTATCGGCAAGAAAGCTGAGAACCTGGAAGTTACAAAGACAGGCGCGTCTGCAGATAATCAGATTGAAGCCATCAGTGGTGCAACGATCACTTCCAAGGCAGTCACCAACGCGACAGATGCAGCTATCTATTTCGTGGCTAACTGCCTGGCACAGTAGGAGGTGGAAAGATTATGAATAAATATGTAGAGCGCTTATATAACGGTATCTGGAAAGAAAACCCGATTTTCGTTCAGATGCTGGGTCTGTGTCCGACCCTGGCGGTAACCACTTCCGCCATCAACGGTGTCGGCATGGGACTTTCGACAACCGCCGTACTGATTGCGGCGAACTTTCTGATTGCATTGCTTCGTAAGATCATTCCGGACGGCGTGCGTCTGCCGGCAGAGATCGTAGTCGTAGCATCCTTCGTAACCATCGTAGATATGTTGATGGAAGGTTTCGTTCCAAGCTTATATGCTTCCCTGGGACTTTACATTCCGCTGATCGTAGTTAACTGTATCATCCTTGGCCGTGCCGAGGCATATGCTATGAAGAACGGTCCGATCCTGTCTGCATTTGACGGTATCGGTATGGGACTTGGATTTACAGTTGCTCTGGCACTCATCGGTTCTTTCCGTGAGCTTCTGGGTGCAGGTACTATCTTTGGTATCCAGATTATGCCGGCTTCCTATCAGCCGATCTCAATCTTCATCCTGGCGCCGGGTGCATTCTTCGTACTGGCTTGCCTGACTGCTCTTCAGAATCGTCTGAAGATGCCGTGTGCAACAAACGGTTCCGTAAAAGAGAAGAAGAAGGGTGGCTGCTGCAGCGGCGACTGCTTAAGCTGTGCTGGTCATGATGCAGAAGTTAAGAAGGAACAGGAGGAGAAGTGATGAAAGAATTACTTATTATTGCGATAAGCTCGGCGCTGGTCAGCAACGTCGTACTGAGCCAGTTCCTCGGTATCTGCTCCTTCGTCGGCGTATCCAAAAAAGTTGAAACAGCAGCTGGTATGGGTGGTGCGGTTATCTTCGTTATTACCATCGCATCCATCGTTGCAAACCTGATTTATCAGTTCGTTCTGGCACCGCTTGGTATCGATTACCTGAAAACCATCGTTTTCATTCTCGTTATCGCAGCACTGGTTCAGATCGTTGAGATGTTCTTAAAGAAGTGCATGGTTTCCCTGTATAACGCGCTGGGTGTATTCCTTCCGCTGATTACAACAAACTGTGCCGTTCTTGGTGTTGCCCTGACAAACGTCCAGAACGGATATGGATTTTTACAGAGCGTGGTAAATGGTGTTGGTACAGCCGTTGGTTATACCATCTCCATCGTGCTTCTGGCAGGTATCCGTGAGCACATCGAGGGAAATGATATCCCGTATAACTTCCAGGGATCTCCTATCGTACTTGTAACGGCTGGTCTGATGGCGATTGCATTTCTCGGATTTTCCGGATTACTGTAGAAGGAGGAGACGAAAATGGATATGAATTCAATCATTATCGCTGCTGTCGTGATCGCGGCAGTCGGCATCATCGTTGGTGTCGGTCTGGGTCTGTTCGGCGCGAAATTTAAAGTTGAAGTAGATGAAAAGAGGCAGCTGTTCGTGAAGAGCTGCCAGGCAACAACTGCGGTGGCTGTGGTTACCCGGGCTGTGATGGTCTTGCAAAGGCCATCGCAGAGGGCAAAGCTCCGGTCAATGCCTGCCCGGTCGGCGGCGCTCCGGTTGGCGAGAAGATCGCTGCTATCATGGGTGTAGAGGCTGGTTCCTCTGAGAAGAAGGTAGCTTTCGTTAAATGTAAAGGTACCTGCGACAAGACAAAAGTACAGTACGAGTACCATGGTATCGAGGACTGTGCGAAGGCATCCGTTGTACCGGGTGGCGGTGCAAAGGCATGTTCTTACGGCTGTACCGGCTTCGGTACCTGTGTGAAGGCATGTAAATTCGATGCAATCCACGTGGTAGACGGCGTAGCGGTTGTAGACAAAGAGAAGTGTGTAGCGTGTGGTGCCTGCGTGGCAGCCTGCCCGAAACACCTGATCGACCTGGTACCGTACAAGGCAAAACATCTGGTACAGTGCAGCTCCCACGATCGTGGACCAGCTGTCAAGGCAGCCTGCCAGGTTGGCTGTATCGGCTGTACGCTGTGTACCAAGCAGTGTAAGTTTGACGCAATCCATATGGATAACAACGTAGCTGTTATCGATTATGAGAAGTGCGTAAACTGCGGAGCTTGTGCAGCGAAGTGCCCGGTTAAGGTTATTCAGTAAATAACGTAAAAGAATACGGAAATAAAAAGTCCGGTTGAACCGTTTGAAAAGATGGTTCAGCCGGATTTTTTTGGTTAAAAGATAAGGTGCTTTTCTAAAGCATCCGATGAAGGGGTTCTTTGAAATTTTTGATGTTATGCTATACGAAATTTAAAGGATTGCTTTTGCTAATGCAGTATGTATCACATTTAATAATGCCTGCGAGGTATACTGGCTGCCACTTTCAAAGGAGAGATTTTCAAGCGATTGCGTGCTCACGATCTGCTCCGAGAGATGCGAAGCGGAAGAGGAGAGCAGTGGGTACATAGTTTCGATGGAGTCGCTTAAAGGACGGCAGGTAACAGAGGTGATCTGGGTGGAATCAACCGTGACTTCGACGTTGACTGCCTGGCTGCCGAGTGTCAGGGTAGAACTGTACATACCAGGCAGATAGGAAATGCCGGCCGCAGCGGGAGCGGAGGCGCTCTGCGTCTTCCTGCCCGGTCGGAACATGATGAGAAGAAGGGCGATGAGAAGAAGCCCCAGTCCGATAAAGATAGCAGTATAAATAATCTCTTTCATGCGGAGTACGACAATTTTTGTTTTTGAGCTCATAAAAAATCCCCGGAATTCGTTTAATACAGTGTATGAGCGAATTTCGGGGAAAATGTTTTTAAATTATATGGAAGGGGTATTAAACGTTAAATCGGAACAGCACAACATCGCCATCCTTCACCACGTAGTCCTTGCCCTCCATGCGTACCAACCCTTTTTCTCTGGCTGCATTGTAGGAACCGCAGTCTAAGAGATCCTGATAGTTGACTACCTCGGCTTTGATGAAACCGCGCTCAAAATCAGAGTGGATCTTTCCAGCTGCCTGCGGAGCTTTGGTGCCGACCTTGATGGTCCATGCGCGTGTCTCGGTTTCTCCGGCAGTCAGATAACTGATGAGACCAAGCAGACGGTAGCTGGCTGCGATCAGTTTTTCAAGACCGGATTCGGTCAGACCGAGATCTTCGAGGAACATCTTTTTCTCGTCCTCGTCCAGTTCTGCAATTTCCTGTTCAATCTGTGCACAGATAACAAATACCTCGCTGTCGTTCTCAGCTGCAAATTTGCGAACCTGTTTTACATATTCATTGGAAGCACCGTCATCTGCCAGATCATCCTCAGATACGTTGGCAGCGAAGATAACCGGTTTCCAGGTTAAGAGATCCAGCGTATTGATGAACGTGAGTTCATCCTCGTCCTCCGGCTCAAAGCTCTTAGCCAGATTGCCGTTTTCAAGGTGCGCATACAGTTTTTTCAGAGTTTCCAGCTCTTTTGCAAGGGATTTATTTCCCATGGCGCTCTTGGTGGTCTTGGCAATACGGCGTTCCAGAACTTCCATATCGGAGAAGATGAGCTCCAGGTTGATGGTTTCGATATCGCGGAGCGGATTGACGCTGCCGTCTACATGGATAACATTTGGATCCTCAAAGCAACGGACAACGTGTACGATCGCGTCTACCTCACGGATATTGGCAAGGAACTGGTTTCCAAGACCCTCGCCCTTGGAAGCGCCCTTTACCAGACCAGCGATATCAACGAACTCGATCACAGCCGGAGTGATTTTGGCAGAATTATAAAGAGCTGCTAACTGACCCAGACGCGGATCCGGAACCGGTACGACACCGACGTTCGGATCGATGGTACAGAACGGGTAATTGGCAGACTCAGCGCCAGCCTTGGTCAGAGAATTAAACAGTGTACTTTTGCCTACGTTTGGCAGACCTACGATACCTAATTTCATTTTATGATTTACCTATCCGAAAACCCTTTGCTTATCAGGATTTCCGCCTTTCTTTCGGTTTCTTATTGCGCCTTTTTACGCCCTTTTTGTAATGTTTCTTAATTTTAATGAAAGAAATCAATGCAACTATGTATTATAGCAGAAAGACAGCGCTTTTTCAATCTCAAAGGAGACATTTTGTGGCTATAGGAATGCAGAAATGGTTACTGTTCACAGGTAGGCACTTTTGGAACCGAAAGTGCCGTAAGAAAACGTGGTGGCAGCAGGAATTTGCCGTATTTAAATGCGAAGCCACGGCAAATTCCGTTACTGGGCACGTGTGCGTGAACAGTAACCAGAAATGTGTAATGGTTGTCTATTTTCCTGTTTAAGAAGTAAGAAAGGATTTTTTAAGGGAGCTGCGGAGTGGTAGGATAGGGCTGAAATACATGATTTTGCCGTAGAAAGAAACTATAAAAATATAGGAATAATTAGAACAAATAAAAAAAAATAAAAAAAACAAAAAAATGCTTGCATTCGCGGAGCGCCTGTGCTATACTAAGCTTCGTCAGTGAGTGACTCACTCGACAGGCAAAAATAAAAAGCAGTAAGCGGGAGTGCTGGAATTGGCAGACAGGCAAGACTAAGGATCTTGTGGGTGTATGCTCGTGTGGGTTCAAGTCCCATCTCCCGCAGTGAGCAGAAGTGGCGGAATTGGCAGACGCGCACGGTTCAGGTCCGTGTGATGGCAACATCATGAGGGTTCAAGTCCCTTCTTCTGCATGACTGATAGCCCGGTACAGAGATGTGCCGGGTTTTTGCTATACTCTGATTCAATAAATTCAGATATAAATTTGCGGAAAACAGGCTTGCAATTTAAATGAAATTGTGCTATACTACTCTTTGTCGGTGAGAAAATCATCGAATAGAGAAAATTGAAAAACAGTAAGCGGGAGTGCTGGAATTGGCAGACAGGCAAGACTAAGGATCTTGTGGGTGTATGCTCGTGTGGGTTCAAGTCCCATCTCCCGCAGTAAGCAGAAGTGGCGGAATTGGCAGACGCGCACGGTTCAGGTCCGTGTGATGGCAACATCATGAGGGTTCAAGTCCCTTCTTCTGCATGATCGATAGCCCGGTACAGAGATGTACCGGGTTTTGTTTTGTTAAAAAAATAGATAGAATATGATGCTGGGATTTGCCATATAAGCATAAACTGTAAAATGAGTGAATTAGTGAATGGCAAGAGCCAGAAAAAAGAAAACCTTTTAAACTTGTCTTTGGATGCGACAGAAGCGGAACGGGAAAAGTCCCCGGCACTTCAGATGGGATACGACCAGAATACGAAACGCTGGGAATTAATCATTCAATATAATGGAACTGTGGAAAAGTTGCAGGAACAGCTGCCGCAGGCGGAAATATATCCACTTTCCGGCGGCTACGCGATTGTGCGGCTCCCTGAATCGCAGGTGGATGATCTGGCAGGATTATCACAGGTTGAGTATATAGAAAAGCCGAAACGTCTTTATTTTGAGGTGAATCGGGCGATTCGTGATACCTGTATTGCGCCGGTGCAGAGCGGAAATCAAGTCTCTCAAAATGTGTATGGCAGAGATGCTGATTTAAGTGGTCGCGGCACATTGACTGCCATCATCGATTCTGGAATCGATTATTTCCATCCGGACTTTCGAAACGCAGATGGAACGACGCGCATCGCCGCACTCTGGGATCAGGAGCAGAACCGGATTTATACGCGGGAGGAGCTCAACCGGGCATTGGAGGCGGGCAGCCGGGAACGCGCTTACGAGATCGTCCAGTCGCGGGATGTGAGCGGGCACGGGACGGCAGTTGCGGCGATTGCAGCCGGAAATGGCTGGGAGGGCGGCGGACACTACCGGGGAGTAGCCTGGGAGAGTGAACTTCTGGTCGTGAAGCTTGGAACGCCGCTTGCGGATTCATTTCCCAGGACAACAGAGCTGATGCGGGCGTTGGACTATGTGGTGGGAATCGCACAGGAATGGCGGATGCCGGTGGCGGTGAATCTGAGCTTTGGAAATACATATGGTTCGCATGACGGAACCAGCCTGCTGGAGACGTATCTAAATTCGATGGCAGAGCGGGGGCGGACTTCCATCATCGTGGGAACCGGAAATGAAGGATACAGCATGGGACACCGGGCGGGATTTCTGCAGATGGGACGTCCGGTGGAGATAGAGCTTGCAGTGGGGGAATATCAGACGGGCTTCGGTGTGCAGCTATGGAAATTGTATCAGGACCGGTTTTCAGTAGAAATTTTCAGCCCGGGCGGCAGCAGCGCCGGGCTGATCCGGGAATCATTGGGAGCACAGCGGCTTTCCTATGAGACGGAAGAGATTCTTCTATATTATGGGATGCCGAGTCCATACAGTCAGGCGCAGGAGATTTATCTGGATTTGATTCCAAAAGGAACCTACATTCAGGACGGGCTCTGGAAAATCCGTCTGATTCCAGAAGAAATACGGGATGGTCAGTATGATCTGTGGCTGCCAGCGGGCATGGCACTGAACAGGGAAACACGTTTTTTGGCGGCATCGCCGGACACGACGCTGACAATCCCATCGACCGCCAGCCGGGCGATCTCGGTGGGGGCGTACGATGACGCCACGCAGGCGTATGCAGATTTTTCCGGTCGTGGATTTGCAAGATTGGGGCATCCGATCAAACCAGAGCTGGCGGCACCTGGTGTAAATATCATAACCGCCCGCGCAGGCGGCGGATATGAGGCAGTGACAGGAACTTCCTTTGCCGCTCCATTTGTGACCGGATCGGCGGCTCTGATGATGCAATGGGGGATTGTAAATGGGAACGATCCCTATCTGTATGGGGAGAAGCTGAAAGCATATCTCATCCGCGGGGCGCGGAGTCTGCCGGGGGAGACGGTATATCCGAATGAGCGGTTGGGGTATGGGTCGGACGTTATAATAAGGTTACATGGAAGAAAGTCAGTAAAATCAAGTGTTTCCGTTCATTTTTCCTAATAGAAATGAAACGCTTTCTAAATTATTTTGAGAAAAATCTGCCCGGGTTGGACTTGGAATGATGTGGCAGGAGAGAGTGTGGCAATGACGTTCGAGGGGGAATAGTATGTTCTCATATTCACAAAATGTAAATTTTATGATAACATACACTTATATTACATGAGGGGGAGAGGTATGGAGGTATTTTGGATTACAATTATAATAATTACAGTGCTTGTAGC
The DNA here is from genome assembly GCF_003478795.1 of Clostridium sp. AF21-20LB. Classification (NCBI taxonomy): domain Bacteria; kingdom Bacillati; phylum Bacillota; class Clostridia; order Eubacteriales; family Clostridiaceae; genus Clostridium; species Clostridium sp. AF21-20LB. Next base: position 136,328 of record NZ_QUGD01000006.1, read on the forward strand.
AGTTTTTTCAATAATAGCATTTAAGATAGGAAATAAGAAACTTAAGCAATTACAGAGATACTGGGATGTTGAAATTGGTATGTCTGAAAATAATATGTTAGATATCATGGGTGACGGTTATAACAGAAGCTTGTTGAAGAATAATCGCATAAAATATGAATGGCGTATAAATGCAAAGAGCTATGGAACATCATATAAAGGGGTTAGCACGAGAACTTATTATGGAGTAAAGAAAGTAACTATTTACACGAAGGATGGGTTTGTAGAAGAAGTAAAGCCTTATAATGTGTAAAGCTAAAAGCAAAGTCGCAGTGGAAAATTCCATTGCGACATTTTTATAGGAAAATTGAAATATAACAGCGAAAAGTGAGAACATTATAAAATGGTGGAAAGATCTACCCAGGTTGAATATGAAATGATGTAAGGTGAGCGGTTGTAGTAATGACGTAATATGAACTAGCGATTTTGAGAGTAAAGAAGGAGAGGAGTTGTGGTTATAAACAAAATAATTTGAAAATATGAAGTTCGTGGAAAATAAGAGATTTCACAATTTTTAAAATGTGGTAAAATTTATATAAATGTAAACAGGGGGAGTTTAAGATGATAATGTTTATACTTGCGATAATTATTGCTTTTACGATTTACTTCATAAAG
>NZ_QUGD01000060.1:0-1192 GCF_003478795.1 Clostridium sp. AF21-20LB
CTTCCACCTCTGCCCTATCTACCTCGTCGTCTTCAAGGGGTCTTACTACTTGCGTATGGGATATCTCATCTTGAGGGGGGCTTCACGCTTAGATGCCTTCAGCGTTTATCCCGTCCCGGCTTGGCTACTCTGCCATGAGCCTGATGGCTCAACAGATACACCAGAGGCCAGTCCACCCCGGTCCTCTCGTACTAAGGGCAGCTCCTCTCAAATATCCTACGCCCGCGCCGGATAGGGACCGAACTGTCTCACGACGTTCTGAACCCAGCTCGCGTACCGCTTTAATGGGCGAACAGCCCAACCCTTGGGACCTACTTCAGCCCCAGGATGCGATGAGCCGACATCGAGGTGCCAAACCACTCCGTCGATGTGAACTCTTGGGAGTGATAAGCCTGTTATCCCCAGGGTAGCTTTTATCCGTTGAGCGATGGCAATCCCACTTTCTACCACCGGATCACTAAGTCCTACTTTCGTACCTGCTCGACCCGTCGGTCTCGCAGTCAAGCTCCCTTCTGCCTTTGCACTCTTTGAATGGTTTCCAACCATTCTGAGGGAACCTTTGAGCGCCTCCGATACCCTTTCGGAGCGACCGCCCCAGTCAAACTCCCCACCTGACATTGTCCCACCTCCGGGTCACGGAGGTTGGTTAGAAATCCAGTACCACAAGGGTGGTATCCCAACAGCGACTCCGACAAGACTGGCGTCCTGTCATCAAAGTCTCCCACCTATCCTGTACATGCAGTACCGAATCCCAGTATCAAGCTAGAGTAAAGCTCCATGGGGTCTTTCCGTCCTGGCGCAGGTAACCAGCATCTTCACTGGTATTTCAATTTCACCGGGTGCATTGTCGAGACAGCGCTCAAATCATTACGCCTTTCGTGCGGGTCGGAACTTACCCGACAAGGAATTTCGCTACCTTAGGACCGTTATAGTTACGGCCGCCGTTTACTGGGGCTTAGATTCAAAGCTTCGATTGCTCTAACCTCTCCTCGTAACCTTCCAGCACCGGGCAGGCGTCAGCATATACCTCACCTTTCGGTTTCGCATAGACCTGTGTTTTTGCTAAACAGTTGCTTGAGCCTATTCTCTGCGGCCACATCTCTGTGGCACCCTTTATCCCGAAGTTACAGGGTCATTTTGCCGAGTTCCTTAACAATGCTTCTCCCGCCGGCCTTAGGATTCTCTCCTCATC
>NZ_QUGD01000061.1:0-1131 GCF_003478795.1 Clostridium sp. AF21-20LB
CACATGAAAAAATAAAAACATTTATGAAAATTGCAAATTATTTTGAATTGGGTAATAGGAAAATTATAAAAAAAAGACCAATTAATTTCTTACGAACGAAAAAAGAAGCGGAAAATATTATTAGTTACACATGAAATGTTGCTTACAGGAGCACCGATTGCATTGTTTTATTTTGCTAAAATGTTAAAGGAAGGAGGGGAGTGCCCAGTTATTATATCACCGTGTGGAGGAAAATTAGAAGAAGAATGCACTAGATATGGCATTCCGGCGTTAATAGATCCAATGCTTTATAGAGAAAATACATATAAATCATATATCAATTTATTTGATATTGTAATTGCTAATACAATTGCAAGTGCACCAATTATTAATGGTTTAAGTGAAAGTCAAATTCCTGTTTTATGGTGGATTCATGAAGCGGAAACATCTTATCAGGATGAGAATTTTTTTGGCGCAATGCCACAGCATATTCCAGATAATGTGAGAATTTATGCGGTTGGAGATTATGCTAAAAAAAGATTACTTTACCATAAACCGTTATATACAGCTGATGATTTATTATATTATGTTCCTAAAAATGAATCGGGGGAAGAGATAAAATTTGAACTTCCTATTGAGTCCAAAGATAAGGTAGTATTTTCATTAGTGGGTGTTCAAGAATATAGAAAAGGATTTGATGTTTTTATTGATGCTATTCGTAAATTGGATGATGGAGAGAGAAAAAAAATTGTTATTTTGTGTTTGTTGGGAAAAAACACTATAAGCCTATATATAATAAGATTCAGAAGATCTGTAAAGACTTTCCAGAAAATACTTTCTTTTTAGAAGAATTAGATCGAAAAGAAATGGGTGATTTATATAAAGAAATAGATTGCTATGTTTGTGCGTCGAGAGATGATCCAATGCCTATTGTAGCAACGGAAGCAATGCAAAATAATGTACCAGTTATTGTTTCAGAAAATACGGGTACAGCAAAAATTGTTGAGACAGAAAAATGTGGGCTGATTTATAAAAATAATAGCGCGGAAGAACTTTCTGAAAAAATTTTATACCTGATAAATAATAAAAATAAGAGGGAAGTGTTTGGAAACAATGGATATAAGCTTATATGAAATATTTTTCTCAAAGAAG
>NZ_QUGD01000062.1:0-1049 GCF_003478795.1 Clostridium sp. AF21-20LB
TTTTTTGTTTTTTTAAATCTCTCAATATCATCTTTTCGATATGGATACATATTTCGCAAATCAGTAAAATTAAAACCAAAATAAAACTTTAAAGCACCTCTATATGCCTTTTCATTCTTTCCTCGCAGTTTGTCCAATATAATATCATATGCATCATATGCATTAAATTGACGTTTCTCCCATTTTTCAGGACTTTGTGTTAAACTGGACGGAAGGTACCGGTATTCATATAACACATCCGGTATCAAGATAATTCGATCCATTTTTTCAAGCACTTCAATAATCCACAATTTGTCTTCGTATGTATAAACTCTATCTGTAAATTTTACAATGTTTCCATATTCTCTTCTTATTTTTTCTGCATTCCATATTTTATTCCATGGATACCCTCCACCACACAAAAAATTATCCGATGCTATTTGAAATGCCATTTCAGAAGCATCCAATGTTATATCCTTATTTGTCACTTGATGATCCGTTATTTCTCCTTCGGCTGTAAAATCTTTCCATCCAAACACAATACAATCAGCTTCCGACTTTTGTATTTTTTTTAAGGCTATTTCCCATGCATTTGAAACTAATCTATCATCCGAATCAATAAATGTTAAATATTTTCCTTGAACTTGAGCTAATCCAGTATTTCTTGCCGCACTAACTCCTGAGTTTTTTTGATGAATTACTTTTACCCGTTCATCTCTCAGCCTATATTCATCACATATCTCTCCGCAATTATCTGGTGATCCATCTTCTACCAAAATTAATTCAAAATCTTTTAAAGTCTGTCCCAGTACACTTTCAATCGAACTTCTTAAAAAGGGTTCTGGTGTCTTATATATTGGCATAATAGCACTAATAAGGGGTTGATTTTCTTTCATCTTAATTTGTCAACTTTCCATCTTTTGTGAATCGATTATCCTTTTTCTTTTTATACGACGCTAAAATTGAATATCCCCAAAAATGTGTCTTTCTCAAAATATCCAATTCTTTAAAATGAATTTGATTGTAATAAAACGGTGCTTTTTCTATTGTAATAAAACGGTGCTTTTTCT
>NZ_QUGD01000063.1:0-1040 GCF_003478795.1 Clostridium sp. AF21-20LB
TACTCACAAGTTTAGCGCCTATCCCGTTTGCCACAGTCCCCAACAGGGAAACCGGACACATGGGGCAGAACTATTTCCGCTCCCTCTTTGCGGTGGGCTTTCAAGGTCTGTTGATCTTAGTCTGTGTCGCAATCTATGCGGTGCTGATCCAGAGTATCGCCACCGACGGCGACCCCATCGGGGCGATCTGGGGCTGCGTGGGATATACGGTGCTGCTGTGTTTTACCTTATTCAAAACAGGCAGTCTTGCAAAATCCATCTTCGGCTGCCATTAAGAGACTTCGGGCCATGCTGACCCGAAGCGGAAAGGAGGATCATGCCGAAAGAAAAATTTTCGATAATCTATGCAGATCCACCGTGGCGGTATGAGCAGAAAAACAGGCAGGGATCAGCAGAGCTTCATTATCCCACTATGAGTATTGAAGAAATTTGTTCCCTTCCAGTGGCCGACTTGGCTGCAAAAGACAGCGTTTTGTTTCTGTGGGCAACATTCCCACAACTGCCGGAAGCCTTAAAGGTCATTAAAGCATGGGGCTTTTCTTATCGTTCTGTGGCTTTTGTATGGATAAAGAGGAACCGGCGCTCCTACTCATGGTTTTACGGTCTGGGGTATTGGACCAGAGGCAATGCAGAAATTTGTCTTTTAGCAGTAAAAGGACATCCGAAGCGTAAGTCTACCGGTGTTCACCAGCTTATTGTTTCCCCGATAGAGCGCCACAGTAAAAAGCCGGACGAGGCCAGGCGGAAAATTGTAGAACTGATGGGCGATATACCACGAGTGGAATTGTTCGCCAGAGAAAAAAAGCCCGGATGGGACGTGTGGGGAAACGAAGTTGAAAGCACTGTAAACTTGTAACAGCTTCGGGTCATGCTGACCCGAAGCGGAAAGGAGAAATCCATGCAGGAAAAAAATGCGGGCGGAACACCAGCTGCCCCTATAAAGCTGGATGTAAGCGTGCGGGTCATCGAACCTGTGAAAAACCTCATGGGCTTTGCCAGCGTGAAATTCAATGACTGCTTTGTGGTGGAAAATCTGAAAA
>NZ_QUGD01000064.1:0-1023 GCF_003478795.1 Clostridium sp. AF21-20LB
CAATAACAGCCATTATCAAGTATCTGAAGGGGATCACAGGCAGGAAATTATTCGAACGTTTTCCGGAAATAAGAAACCAGTTGTGGAAGGGAGAACTGTGGAACCATTCTTATTATGTGGAAACGATCGGATCCGTATCTGAGGAAAATATTCGCCGTTATATTGAACATCAGAGCAAGTCGTATTAATTCAATGTGAATTGTAAAGATTCATATGCATGGCTGTCTGAAGGGGGAGGAGAATGCTGTTGTCGCACAGAACATCGGTCAATATCTGGCCGGAATATTCTAATATTATAGGGCATATGTGTTACGCTGCTTCCAAGCTCTGGAATGTCTGCAACTATGAACGCCGTCGATATAAAGAATTGGGGCTGGAGAAGTATCCTGACTGGTATTATCAGAAGAAAGCGCATAAAGGAGATCTGTGGTATAGACAGCTTCCGTCCCAGACAGCGCAGGAGACCTGCAAGCAGCTGGATAAAGCCTGGAAATCATTTTATGCCCTTAAAAAGACCGGCGTGATCAAAGCGCCAAATCCTCCGCGATTTAAACAGGACAATATACCGATCACTTACATGCAGATGGGAATCCGGCACGAGAAGGATTCCGGCCAATTACGGCTGTCTCTGTCAAAGGATCTGAAAAGCTACATGGAAGAAACTTACGGGATTCATGAAAAATTTCTATATCTTGAAAATAAGATTTTCAGGAACATGGATCACATAAAGCAACTGCGGATCTATCCACCGGAAGATGGAAAATGTGACCTTATCGTTATCTATGAGGTCAAAGAACCAGAACTGGAAAGCTATACCAGCCAGTGCAGCCCGTTTTCACCAGAAGTATCAAAAAGATATGCAGAAGCATCAAACAGAAAAGAGCGGGGTATGTATATAACGGATGGAGTAAGATATAATGCGGATGCAGTAGGAGCATTTAATATCCTGCGTAAATATCTTTCCGTATCCGGAAAACAGAAAGAACTGTCCGTAACCGGACTAAAGAATCCAGAAATAATAAA
>NZ_QUGD01000065.1:0-1009 GCF_003478795.1 Clostridium sp. AF21-20LB
ATAAACGCTGAAGGCATCTAAGCGTGAAGCCCCCCTCAAGATGAGATATCCCATACGCAAGTAGTAAGACCCCTTGAAGACGACGAGGTAGATAGGGCAGAGGTGGAAGCGTAGTAATACGTGAAGCTGACTGTTACTAATCGGTCGAGGGCTTAACCAAAAGGTTATGGTTAAGGATAGGTAAGAGGAAGTTATTTCCTAAAGGATGGAAAGATAGAGAGTAGAAGAAATTCAGTGTGCAGTTTTGAAGGTATGTAAAGAAGACCGTTGTACAGAAATGTATGACGGTTTTTTTGTGTAATAGGGAATTCCAAGGAATTTCCTATTACACGCTCTTTTAGACTAAAAAATTATAAACGAAGTAGTCTCTAAAAGAGCATTTCCCCCTTACCCCATAAATTTGTTGATTTTCAAATCTATGCAGCTGATTTTATTTTCATCACATTCAGCTTTGACAGATATTCCTTAAGTTTTTCATAATGGCGCTGCTGGACTGACTTTCGATGTCCTTTACCGGCGACAAACGTTGTTTCATCCAACTGCCAGATTTCTGCGTATTTCGATGCGGCTTCCTTTAAGTATTCTGGCGAGTATTCTGTATTAATACTGAACTTTATCCCCGTGTATTGAAGCTCAAGATTAATTTCCTGAAACAGGGAAGTGAGCTTCTCAAATAGGCGGTATCTGGATTTTTCAGTCGCTTTCTTCCATACCCATTATTAAAATTATATATTATGTACAGTTTTGAAAAATGGCACGCCGCAATCTCGTTACTGTAGTGTTTGGAAAGAGAAGAGAGCAAATAAATCAGCGGCATTTCCGCAAGAAGGATCAAAATAAGCTGGTGGGAATGCTGCTGATTTTTTAATCTAGTATGTGTGAAATAAATAGAAATGATAAAATATTCTAAAAAATCACAACAAAATAAAAAGAATAACAAATATAGAAAAATCGTTGACAATCCTTGGAAACTCTGGTATCATAACATACGTCCTTGAGACAAGGGCAA
>NZ_QUGD01000066.1:0-878 GCF_003478795.1 Clostridium sp. AF21-20LB
TTTTCCATATCCGAAGTATAATGACCTGGTAATGCAGTTAGGATTTCGAGAAAAATATTTCAAAAAGTAAAAAGGAGAGTGCATTAATTATGAGAAAGCAGACTAAATTAGTTGCAGTACTTTCTGCAGCAGCTTTACTCGCTATGGGTGCTTCCATGACTTCTTTCGCAGCTGGTTGGCAGAAAGATGACGCTGGTGTTTGGCACTACTATGATAGCGATGATGAGATGGTAACAGGCGAGTGGAAAAAAGATGGCGGTAAATGGTTCCACCTCGATGATGAGGGAGATATGGAGACCAACACATGGGTAGACGATGACTACTATGTAGGCGAAGATGGCGCTATGCTGACAAACGCTTGGAAGTATACTATGTCTGATGATGATCAGGATGATCCGGATTCCGATGGTAAGCATTGGTACTATTTCAACAACAAGGGTAAAAAAGTTGCTGATCAGGATAAGAAGATCAATGGTAAGACATACCTTTTCAACGAAGATGGTGAGATGCTGTATGGTTGGCAGGATTGGCAAGGAGCTATTTACTACTTCGGTGAAGAGATGGATGGCGCAAGAACAGAGAATAAGTGGCTGTGGCTTGAGAAATCCGGTATGTTAGATACTGATGAGGATGTACAGAAAACAGTTCCTGGTTGCAGTGAAAATGACATCTGTGATGACGAAGGTTGGTACTGGTTCAATGCTTCCGGTAAGATGTACAAAGACGCCGCTAAGAAGAAAATCAACGGAAATCCTGCAAGTTTCTGCAGTTCCTTCGGATTGTTGAAGCGGCTGATATCACCTACTTCTGCAAGGAATCCTGACACTGTCCTGATTCCCACACCTTTGATCTCTAACAGCTTTTCAGCCATCGGAATC
>NZ_QUGD01000067.1:0-867 GCF_003478795.1 Clostridium sp. AF21-20LB
AAAGATGATACTTTGAAAATTGCTGAAAAATATCAGGCGCATATTTTATAAAAATTAAGCATGAAGAATTTTTCTCATTCATTTGCTAGAAATATGGGAGCAAAAAAAAGCAAGCGGAGAAATTATAATATTTATGACACAAGATGCATTGCCAATAGGTGATAATTGGATTTCTAAAATTGTAAAACCTATTGATGAATGTAAAGTAGCAGCGGTAAGTGTGGCAGAATTATGCCCTGATTCAACAGAATTATTTTACAAAATAGCAACAAAATCACACGCTGAGTTCTGTGGAATAACAGATGGAAATAGATATAATCAGTTGACGAAAAATGATGATGCCTTAGAACTTAGAAAGAAAGCATCTTTAACAGATATTACGTGTGCAATACATGCAAAAATTTTTAGAGAATATGGATATAGGTTTAATTATGCAGAAGATTTGGATATGGGGATTCGTTTGCTACGCGATGGTTATAGAATTGCAATATTATCAGATGTAAGGGTATTACATGGTCATAATAGAAGCTGCGGATATTACGTAAAACGAGCTTTGGTGGAACAGCTCTCATTTGATAGTATATTGCCACAATGTGCTTCCTATCCGGATGAGGTGCATAAGGTTGCCCTACGTATTATTTCTGCATCAGGAGTGGTAAAAAAGACATTGGATGCAGTAAAAGGAGTTGTTGAGTGAAGAAAAAACAATATCGGAATACTTGGATAAGATCATAGAAAAATTTGAACGGTATTTAAATAATCCGGAATTGTTTGATGGCACTGTATATTTACAATATACAGATAAATAGTAAATAATTGCATAGAAAAATGCCAGAAGTTTTGCCGAGCTGATTATATTGGAGATTA
>NZ_QUGD01000068.1:0-714 GCF_003478795.1 Clostridium sp. AF21-20LB
AAGGAGCTGATGTATGGACTTTATCATCGACGCAATCGTTGAATGGCTGAAAGGTCTGCTCGTCGATGGTATCATGGGAAATCTGGACGGCCTTTTCGATAACGTCAATCAGAGCGTTGGCGAAATCGCCACACAGGTAGGCACGACCCCGGCGGACTGGAACGCCGGGGTCTTTTCCATGATACGACAGATCTCCGAAACTGCCATTCTGCCAATCGCCGGGGTCATCCTCACTTTTGTTATGACCTATGAACTGATACAGATGCTCATAGAACGCAACAACCTACATGAAGTTGACACATGGATGTTTTTTAAGTGGGTGTTCAAAACCTTTGTGGCTGTGATGATCCTGACGAATACCTTCAATATCGTGCTGGCGGTCTTTGATGTGAGCCAGCATGTGATCCAGCAGTCAGCGGGCATTATCCAGAACGGGACAGAAATCACGCCGGATGTGCTGGACAGTCTGCGGACAGAGCTTGAGGCGATGGAGTTAGGCCCTCTGTTCGGACTCTGGCTCCAGTCCTTCCTGATCCAGCTTACCATGATTGCCTTAAACATCGTGATTTTCGTCATCGTATATGGCCGTATGATTGAAATTTATTTACTCACAAGTTTAGCGCCTATCCCGTTTGCCACAGTCCCCAACAGGGAAACCGGACACATGGGGCAGAACTATTTCCGCTCCCTCTTTGCGGTGGGCTTTCAAGGTCT
>NZ_QUGD01000069.1:0-557 GCF_003478795.1 Clostridium sp. AF21-20LB
GAGAAGCTGCAGGCGATCTGGAGAGGTCATAAGATGGCTCACATCACCACACCGGCTGGTACCGACCTGTACATGGAAATGAATCAGATGGAGCCGATCATCGAGTGTGGTATCGCGAGAAATCCGGGCGATGCAATGGCATGGTCTGACGGCGAGGTTTCCTTAGGACCGGTGATCGACACAACCCATGGCAAACTGGTAATTGATGGACCTATCTGCTACTATGGATGCCCGACCACACCGGTTGAGTTAAGGATCGAAAAAGGACGTATCGTAGAGGTAGTTGGCGGCGATCCGAAGATTTGTAAAGAAATCCGCCGTCAGATCGCAGAAGTTAAAGATTCCGACAACATCGCAGAGATCGGACTTGGACTTAACCCGGCTTGTATGTTCAACGGAGACTTTGAGGAAGAGAAGAAGGCAAGAGGAACCTGCCACATCGCAATGGGCAACGGCTTCTACTATGGACAGCCGGCACGCTCGACCGTACATATCGACATGGTACAGTACAATCCGACCGTTATCTTCGACGAGGGAACACCAGAAGAGGTTCTGAT